>NZ_DASSWP010000122.1:0-7765 GCF_035704785.1 Gracilimonas sp.
CCTAAAGTGGCGATCCTTCCGGCCATTTGAGGATTATTCTTTGCAATATACATGGCGACATACCCACCCATGCTATACCCGAAAAAATCTGCCTGTTCGATCTTTTTATCATCCATATAGCGCAGCACATTCTCTGCAAAATGTTCAATTCGAAACGACCTTGATATACCAGTTTCAGAACCATGCCCCTCAAAATTGAACAGGTGTACAGGCTGGCGAAAATCCAACTGTTCAACAAGCTGCTTGAGTTGATCCGAAGTTCCGAGTGCGCCGTGCAGAAATAATATTGGTTTCATTGCTTGTAATGATATTTTTGTTCGCACAAAGGGTAGCAAAATACGGCCAAAATAGAAAAAGCCAGTAAGTTTTTATACTTACCGGCTTTTACTGTACGCCCGGAAGAAAGCAAAAGTCTTCACTCTAATACTCTTAAATGTCGTTTGTTGACCAATAAGTGTAGATTTAAGTTTTAATTTGAATGGCTAAAAGGAAGGTAAATGAAAGATTTGTTTGCCGGATTTTATATCCAATCACTTAGGCTAAGCTTGCTGTTCCCATAATTGTAAAATAGTCTTCTTATCAGATTTTTTATGAGTTTTAAGTTGCCTCACCTCTTGACATATATCAAGAGTATTTCCTGTCAAATATCAATGGTGTTGCTGTAAGGCTTCGGTAAGTTGAGGCTGAACAAACATTTTAACATCAAACCACATCTATTATGACTACTGCAACTAAAACACTATGGAAAATTGATCCGACCCACTCAGAAGTACAATTCAAAGTAAAGCACTTGGTTATTTCGACCGTTACCGGAAGCTTCGGTTCCTACAATGGACAAATTGAAGTAGACGGGCAGGATTTTGAAAATGCTACAGCATCTTTCACAGCCGATATCAATAGCATTACAACTAATAATGAAGACCGTGATCAGCACCTGAAGTCGGATGACTTCTTCAATGCTGAAGAATACCCACAACTAAAATTTGAGTCTAAAAACTTTCAAAAGACCAGTGATGGCGAATATAAAGTTATCGGCGACCTGACAATCCGTGACGTTACCAAAGAAATTGAACTGGAGGTCGTGCACGGCGGTACCGTTGGCGATCCTTACGGACAAACCAAAGCAGGATTTGAAGTGTCCGGAACAATCAACAGGAAAGAGTTCGGGCTGAGCTGGAGTGCCGTTACTGAAGCAGGGAACGTAGTTGTAGGTGATAAAATTAACCTGCAATTGAACGTTCAGTTAATCCAGAATTAATTTTCACAATTAACGAACCAGGTGCATACTAAGCGGATATCCTTAAATAGGATATCCGCTTTTTTATTTTCTGATATTTCCCAGTACATTTTCGG
This sequence comes from Gracilimonas sp., assembly GCF_035704785.1. Taxonomy (GTDB): domain Bacteria; phylum Bacteroidota; class Rhodothermia; order Balneolales; family Balneolaceae; genus Gracilimonas. Next base: position 1,354 of record NZ_DASSWP010000122.1, read on the forward strand.
TTATTAGTGAGTAAAATAAATCCATTAAGCCGATAAATATATGTATGAGCTGCTAAAAGAAAGCATTCAGGAACACGCCTCATTAACTGACGAGGAGTGGGAATTGTGCAGGAATAATTTCCGACCCAAGCGCATGCTCAAACGACAATTCCTGCTGCAGGAGGGGGATGTTTGCAGAGAGCTGGCTTTTGTTGAGAAAGGGGCTCTTTATTCTTACACCGTGGATTCATCCGGCAGCAAACATGTTATTCGTTTTGCCTTCGAGGGATGGTGGATGGCAAACTTACTTAGTTTCTTCACCGGAAAGCCAACCCGGTTACATATTGAGGTTTTGGAAAACAGTGAGCTGCTTGTGCTCGATCGGAAAAATCACGATAAACTTTTGGAAGAAATTCCCGCCTACGAACGCTATCACCGCATCATCGTTCAGAATGCATATGTAGCCCTCCAGCAGCGAGTGGAAAATGCGTTGGGACTTACTGCTGAAGAAAAATACGAACGCCTGCTTGAGGAAAGTCCGGCATTCTTAAACCGAGTCCCACTAAACCTGGTGGCTTCCTACCTCGGTGTTAGCCCTGAAACACTGAGCCGGGTGCGTGGAAACTTCAACCGTTAAAACACAGCTCCCCATTTACTAATCGTTGAGGCAATTCTCTTGATATATATCAAGGGTTTTTCCTAACACATATCAATGGGAAGAGAGTACAGGTTAGGTAAGTTTACAGTGAATCAAATTTTAACTGTAAACTGAATAACCATTATGTCTATTACCAAACAAACCATTGCCATTATCGGAGCCGGTGGAAATATGGGTTCCGCTATAGCCAAAAGCATTGCGGGTGGCAACTATCGCCTTCTTCTTTTTGACCAGTCATCGGAACAGTTAGGTTCTTTATCAGAAGACATCCAGGAGAATCATCCGGAGGCTGATTTTGAACACATGAGTTGCCCCCATGAGTCTAGTTGGGAAGCGGACATTATAATTCTTGCCGTTCCCCATGGAGCTGAAAAAGAACTGGCCGATAAAATCCGGGATGTGGCAACCCAAAAAATTGTGATCAGTATAGCTAATCCGGTAGATAAAGATTTCAGAAAACTGACAACAAGACCCGATACAAGTGCTGCTGAAGAACTACAACAATGGCTGCCTCATTCGAAGGTCATTAAAGCCTTCAACACCACATTTGCAGCCGACTTTGAGCAGCCGGTCATCGATGGGAAACAGACCGATGCATTTATTGCCGGTGATAACGAGGAAGCATTACAAACCGTCGCTGAACTTGTGGAAACGGCGGGATTCAATCCAATTATTGCCGGCGGCCTGTCGGTCAGTGGTACGCTTGAACGCATGCAACTGCTCCTAATGCAACTCACAATCAAAAATGGCTATGAGTGGCATGCCGGCTGGAAGATACTTCATAACTAGATCAACGATAATATTAACAACAAACAACTTGAGACTATGATACTTATAACCGGAGCAAACGGAAACTTAGGAACAAAAACCATTAACTTTTTACTGGACAAAAAACCCGATGCCGAAATTGCGGGACTTGTCCGAAGTGAAGAAAAAGGGGCCGAGTTAAAGAAAAAAGGTGTGGAAATCAGGATTGGCGATTACACTGATTATCCCTCTATCGAAGACACCCTTCAGGGAATTGACACCTTGCTACTGATATCCTCAAGTACGCTGGAAGGGAGGGCTCAACAACACAGCAACGTTATTAAGACGGCAAAAGAAGCCGGTGTAAGCCAGATTTTTTATACCAGTATTGTAAAAGCCGAAAAAGAGTTAAGTCCTCTTTCGCCAGACCATGCCAAAACCGAAAAACTCATAAAAGAGTCTGGCATCCCCTACACGATTTATCGCAATGCCTTCTATATGGAGTTTCTGCCTTTATTTCTGGGTAATGCTTTGGAATCCGGACAGTGGGCATTTCCCTCAAACGGCAAAGCCATCAATTTAGCCCTCCGCTCAGAGATGGCCGATGCACTGGCCAATGGACTGGCTGATCCCGAAAAACATGAGAACCGTATCTATGAAATTACCTCAAACCAGGCCTACACCCTTGATCAGATTGCCGAATTTCTGAGTGAAGCTTCTGGCAAGCAAATCTCTTATACCGATGTTTCTATTTCAAAATTTAAAAATACACTGGAAGAAATCGGTTTACCCGAAGAGCAAATTGCCATGAGCGTCATGACTGCCGAAACATTCGTCAACGGTGCGCTGGATTTCACTTTTAATGATATGGAGAAGCTGCTTGGACGCAAACCGACCGGACTCGATTCTTTCATCAAAAACTTCGTGAACCAATAGCCAACATTCATTCAAAAAATCAATAATCATGAAAGAGAACTACACCGCCCCATCCAAAACTTTTGTTGGACACATACATTTGAAAGTATCTGATCTGGGCCGGGCACTCGAGTTTTATCGCGACCTGCTGGGTTTTGAGCTGACCACCATGTACGGTGACCAGGCTGCTTTTCTGTCGGCCGGCGGATATCACCATCACATTGGTTTGAATACCTGGCACAGTGAAGGCGGCCCGCCTGCACCACGCAATAGTGCCGGATTATTTCACACAGCCTTTTTGTATCCCACGCGGAAGGATTTGGCCATCATTCTAAAGCGATTGATCGATGAAGGCTATCCCATCAGCGGAGCCAGTGATCATGGGGTTTCGGAAGCCATTTATCTGAATGACCCGGATGGAAACGGCGTAGAACTCTACCGAGACCGTCCCAAAGAAGAATGGGAATATACCGACGAAGGTTCAGTGAAAATGGTAACTGAGCAGCTGGATATAGAAGGCTTGTTGCAAGAATTGGAGAATGAAAAATGATACACATCTCCAAAGCAAACACCCGCAGAAAAGTAAGCCGCGGGCCTTTTACATCCCGATTTTTGCCCTTGGGCCGATTGCTTCCCGACTGGGACGATCACGGTCTTGCCCAAATTGGTCGGCTGGAACATGCCACCCTTGAAGCCGGCGCCTTGGTACCCATGCACATGCATCAAAATGAGGAGATTTTATCGTATTTGCGGAAAGGAACCATGCATCACAAAGACAGTGATGAAAATGATTTGGGCATCCACAACAAGTATTTCATGGTATTCCGTAGTGAAGTGCTGTTTTATGATGTCCGCCTTGAAAAAGACAGTGCTTTACCAACTCCGAATCTAAAAGGTAAAACCGGTTTACTGTATGTGTTTGATGGAAGCCTCACCATTAAAAGCACCGGAAAAACCATTGAAGAAGGTGATTCTATTGTAATCAAAGATGAGAAACTGGATCTAAAAAGTAACGAAGATTCAGACTTGGTCTTCTTTGTGTTAGACGAACAGGCATCTTTCAGTTGAAATGGTTTGTTTGCGAAATAATGACGTGATAGCTAACGGTTAGTAAGTACTTACTTGTTGGCTTACAGGTTCATCATTTTATTGTGAAACAGCCCTTAATCCCACAATTGACATTATCAATGTTGTTAAGAAGAAAAGTCTTAAGAAAGTGGTTGGTTCCTTAAACACGAAAATTCCTATCAACACAGTACCAACGGCTCCAATTCCGGTCCAAACGGCATAGGCCGTTCCAATGGGTAAAGTTTGAGTCGCCTTGATTAGAAGTCCCATACTTACAGAAAGGGTTACAAAGAATCCCATATACCATAAATACATTTCGTTTCCTTCCGCCTCTTTCGCTTTTCCCAGGCAGAATGCAAAAGCAACTTCAAAAAGTCCGGCAATCGTTAATATGATCCAGTTCATTATTTATGTGTCTTTTTTAGATGTTAGCTAACATTGTCATTTCATAAACGCCCATCAAGATTTCTGTGCTTCATAGCTTTTGAGTGCATCCTCTTTTCTAAATATAAAATGAAGAAAACGGGGTTATTGTCAAAGTAATAAGATCCTTAAAGCAGTGATAACCTCACAGGCTTTTTTATTGAGATTTGTCAAGGGTTTTTCTTAGCAGAAGTCAAGGAGTATTGGGTTTGTTCTATATAGTTTAATGTTAAATAAAATTAGATAAAACATTAACAATGGAGCAATCATGAAAAACATAGAATCCAAAATACTTTCCGTAAAAGACGCTAAATACTTTGCGAAGAAAAGAGTCCCAAAAGGCATTTTTCAGATGTTTGAAGCAGGTAGTGGATCGAATGTCACCGCCGAAACGAACGTACAAGCTTTTGAGCAAGTGCGATTTCGGCCAAGGAATGCAGTCTTCCATAAAAGCCATGACATTTCAACAACCATATTAGGCCATAAAGTATCCATGCCGGCCATTGTTTCTTCGGTTGGTTTTCTTGGTGTTGGCCATGTGGATGGTGAAACGGGTGTAGCCCGCGCCGCCGGGGAAGCCGAGACCATTCAGTTTGTAAGTGGAGTAACTTCCCAGCCTATTGAACAGATTATGGAAGCTGCAACCGGGCCGGTCTACTACCAACTTTATTATGTTGGAGGACGTGATGCTTCTGCCCCAATTATTGAACGAGTAAAAAAAGCCGGTGTAGATGGATTGGTACTTACCGTTGATACTCCAACCATTGCCCGGCCTAAAGATACCCTTTACCCCTATCGAGCAGAAGCTCCATTAGGAGTCAATCTCAAGGAAGCCTTTAAATTTATTCCACAGGTATGGAACAAACCTGGCTGGTTGTGGGACTATATCAAAACGGGTCTTAAGGAACCACAAGTTGCAATGGGGCTCCGCGAGGATGGAACACCTATGGGACTGTTCGAGGGTATTGCGAAAATTTATGAAGAAACTCCTGCCTGGGAGGATTTGCCTTGGATTCGAAAACACTGGGAGGGCCCCATTGTACTCAAAGGAATTTTAACTGTAGAAGATGCCAAACGTGCGGTATCTGAAGGAGTTGATGCGATTGTAATTTCAAATCACGGCGGAAACGTTCTGGATGGAAGTGTGTCCACTTTGCCGGTTCTGCCTGAGATTGTAGCAGCAGTTGGGGATGATATCGAGGTTTTGATAGACAGTGGTGTTCGCCGTGGAACCGATGTACTTAAAGCAGTTGCTTTGGGTGCCAAAGGCGTTCTTCTGGGCCGTTCTTATCTTTATCCATTATTAGCAGCCGGAGAACCGGGAGTAAAACACATTCTGAACCTCTTCCACCAACAGATCGAAGAGGGCCTGGCATTTTTAGGAGTGAAATCAATTCATGAACTTGATCCTTCATTTGTGGACTTACCGGATAGCTGGGAACGATAGGTAAAATAATCAGGATCGTCATTTAAGGTCTGTGAGTATTATCTCACAGGCTTTTTATTGAGATTTATCAAGGGTTTTTCTTAGCAGAAGTCAAGGAGAATGGATGGGCCATACGGTAAATTAATCTTAGCATAAAAATTTAAATCATAACCAAATGTAAGTGAGTATTATGAAACGTTTAGAAAATAAAGTAGCCCTGATAACTGGAGCAGCACAAGGCTTAGGTAAGGCAATAGCTGAAGGGTATGCGAGAGAAGGAGCATCTCTGGCTATCAGTGATGTAAATATGGAAAAGCTTAAAGAAGTAAAAAAAGAAATAGCCAGTAACGGTTCTGAAGTTGTTGCCCTTGAACTGGATGTGGCAAACGAGGAACAATGGAAATCGGTAATTAATGAAGCCATTGAAAAATTTGGGCGGCTGGATATTGTAGTCAACAACGCCGGAGTGGGGACCCATGGAAATATCGAGACCACCTCATTTGAAGATTGGAAAAAACTGTTAAGTATAAACCTTGATGGCGTCTTTTTAGGCACGAAATATGGTGCTCAGGCTATGATAGATAAAGGAAATAAAGGTTCCATTATTAACATGTCCTCTGTTGCAGGTTTAGTCGGAGATTCAGAATTACTGGCCTATTCGGCCTCCAAAGGTGGGGTGCGATTGTTTAGTAAATCAGCCGCTCTTCATTTGGCCCAAAAGGAAACTGGTATAAGGGTTAACACGATACATCCAGGATATATCAATACTGAACTTATTAAACTCGTACCCGATCCAAGTGAAATGATCGACAAAACTCCTATGGGTAGGTTTGGAGATCCTGAAATGATTGCTCAGGGAGCTATTTATTTGGGGTCCGATGAATCATCATTTTCAACAGGATCTGAATTAGTAATTGATGGCGGATATAATGCAATCTAATATTCTTTGTTCTATTTAGCCTAATCCTTATTATAAATATATAAGTATTTGGTTGCAGAGCATTTCTTTATAAACCATATCAAAAAAATATTGCCATGTATAAAATTAAAAAGATATTAGTCCCAACAGACTTCTCCGATAATGCATCCAAGGCCTACAGTCATGCCCAGCAAATAGCGGGCCGATATGATGCCAAGGTTGATTTCATTCACGTTATTCCATCCTTCCGATATTTTGGGGAAAGCCTGAAGCAGCT
>NZ_DASSWP010000126.1:0-7523 GCF_035704785.1 Gracilimonas sp.
TCATTGTCCGTTTGAGATACTGAATCAGGTCCCGAGGTTTGATAGATGATCTCAAACTTACCGGAAGGAGAAATGTAGCTTTCTTCGGCTAATTTACTTTTTGATGAAAGCCTCACCGCCTCATAATTTTCAATTTTACTCAGGGTTTCCCCGGATAGCTCATCCTTATGTTGATGCAAAAACATAAATGCGGGAGTCGCACATTTTATAATCTCTCTTTCCTGACCAAAATTATCAGAAGGCTGATACAGCAATCGGAATTGCTGTAAAGTTGCCGTTTCCACATCGATCTCTCCGCGTTGATATGCATGCTGAATATCCAGCAATTTTGAATCTTGTAAGCGATCCTGCCCATATATCAGCTTAGGAAAAAGCACCGAAACAATGATCATTGCCACAAAAGCTATTATAATTTGAACAGAACTCTTATGCATTGTTTGGATTTTGCTTAACTTTGGGATTCGCAGATAATGAACGCTACAATTTATCAGTTCTTATAACTTAAGAGAAAAATGTTTCAAGTAATACTTTACTACAACTTCCAACCCATAGATGAGCCGGAGCAATTTTGTAAAGCCCACAAAATTTTTTGTAAAGAGATCGGCCTGAAGGGAAGGATCTACATCTCTGATGAGGGGATCAACGGCACGGCTGCCGGTACAGATCAGCAGATCGAAGAATACAAAAATTACCTTTGGTCGCTGCCCGGTTTTAGTGATACTGAGTTCAAACAGGATGAGTCTGATTATATTCCATTTCCAAAGCTGACTGTTAAAACCCGGGATGAAATTGTAGCCCTGCACGTGGATGATGTGAACCCCGAAAACGGCGGGAATTATCTGGAGCCTCAGGAATGGCGGCGAGTAATGGAAGAAGAAGACTATGTGATGATCGATGTCCGCAATAATTACGAATCAAAGATCGGTCACTTTGAAGGCGCCATTCAGCCTGATGTTGAGAATTTCTACGACTTCCCACAATGGATGGAAGAAGCCGAGATTCCCAAAGGCAAAAAAGTGTTGATGTACTGCACCGGTGGCATTCGATGTGAGAAGTTTTCTGTGTTGATGAAGGAAAAAGGCTGGGAAGATGTAAATCAGCTGCACGGCGGGATTCTGCGCTATGCCAAGGAAGAAGACGGCAAGCATTTCAAAGGAAAGTGCTTTGTGTTCGATGACCGCTTGGTTGTGCCCGTAAACCCCAAAGACCTTGAGCCTATCGCCCAATGCGAGATCACCGGAAAGCCGGCTGATACTTATATCAATTGCGCAAATATGGAATGCAACAAGCTGTTTGTTTGCTCCGAAGAAGGAGCCCATCAAATGGAAGGATGCTGCAGCGAAGAGTGTCGCCAAAGTGAATACAAGCGTCCATTTGATCCCGAGAATGCATTCAAACCTTTCCGAAAGTGGTACAATTATTTCGGAGAAGACTTCAAGGAGCGCCCCGTTGGATGCTCGTAATATTCGAATAGTAGAACCCTATTCCATCACCTACCGGTTTAAAGTTAAAGCGGAATTTATGGGAAAAACATTGCTTGATCTTATGCACACCCGTTTTCCATTTCACGGGGTGAAAGTTTGGGAGAACAAGATCCAAAACGGCCATGTGGGTGTGAACGGAAAAGAAGTTACCTCTCAATATGCCTTAAGGCTTCAAGATGAAGTTTTTCATCATAACCCAAAGGTTATTGAGCCTTCAGTCCCCGACGAAGTAAGGATTCTTAAGGAAACTGAGGATTACCTCATCGTCTATAAACCGGCTCCGCTTCCCATGCATCCCGGCGGAAGGTTCAACAAAAATTCACTCACTAAGATATTAGAGGAAAAAGGATTTCAGGATCTGCGAATTGTGCATCGCCTTGACTCGGTAACTTCCGGCCTCGTTCTCTTTGCGCGTAATAAAGAATTCGCCCAAAAAGCGATGCTTTGCTTCAGCGAATCGAAAGTGAAGAAAACCTATTATGCAGTAGTTGCCGGAAATCCCGATGAAGATTCTGTTACTATTGACTCCCCTATCCGCCGCAAAAACGGATTCGTATTTGAAAGTAAGCTGGGACTCAAACACGCGAAAGAAGCCATCACCCATTTTGAAGTCGTAGAACGAGATCAAAATTCAGCCATCGTAAAATGCTCCCCAAAAACCGGTCGCACCCACCAAATTCGCTTGCATCTGGAGCAATGGGGCTACCCCATCATCGACGATCCGATCTATAGGATTGATGGAGATAAAAGCAGTAAAGAGGCTCAAAAAACAGCCATCAGTTTGCTGAATGCCGGGTTGGAGATTGAGGAGCTTGGGGTGAAGTGGGAACTGGATCTTGATAGATATGAGATGTTAGACATGAGATTAAAGACTGCATAAAAAAATCTTACATCTTTAATCTAAAATCTTTTATCTATTTAAAAAAAGCTTCCGCAATCCTCGCAAACTGCTTGGGTTTGTCGAGAAATGCATAATGACCGGCATCTTCTATAATTACCAGTGCCGCATTTTCAATTCCTTTTTCGATGCGTTCGGCTTGATAAATCGGAGTTGCATCATCGTTTCTTCCCCAAAGAAGCAGCACTTCATGTGAGATGTTTGGCAGGGTTGATTCTAAATATTCACTTACCGATTTCACAAACGTCTCTCTCATCACGCCGGATAGTTTGCTGTAATCGCTGGAACCGAGGCTTTTCCAAAGTGACGTGGAGCGGAGCCATCCCAAAGCTTTTTCGCGGGGAGAACCGGGCAGGATCGTAAATGGAGCTTTCAGGGTCTTGGCGGTATATTTTTTGAAATAGAATTTCATGGATCGTTTCGGCTTCATCCCTGCGCCGCCGGTGATCAGTACTTTATCGATATGAGCTTTTCCGAAGTCACGAGCGCACAATTTCAGCATTATTCGTCCGCCAAATGAGTGAACCAGCACATCCACTTTTTCTTCATCCAATGATTCAATAAAAGCCTGAACGGCATCGGCATAATCATCAATGCTCCATGCTTTGGACGGCTCCGGTGAATCCCCAAAGCCCGGCAGGTCAAGCGCATAGGATGTTCGAATAGGTGCCAGATTCTGAGCCACCGGCATCATTACGCGTTTACTGCTTCCCCACCCGTGTAATATCACCAAAGGTTTGCCTTCCCCTACTTTTTCGTAGGCTAAATTTTGCTGCTGATATGTAAATATATTATTTGTGGCCATGCCTGAAATTTTGCCAAACTTCCCACTTCCACGGATGGGAAACAAGTAGCGAATTAATATTGAGTTTTTAAACCTTCTGAACCATATTCAGCCTTATGAACTTCAATAGCCTAAAACGGAAAATATTTTTCTGGATCGAGAAACTTCAGATCTCAAGAAAAGAGCGCCTGGCTTTTACAGCCATGTTAATACTATTATTCATGCTCTTGCTGTTGAATTTTTGGATGCAATCTGCCTTCAACTACGATCAAGAGCGTTATGATGGGATCGTGGCTGAGTTCGAAAAACGCAGCGCCATCATCGTGCAACAAGAAAAGGAACTGGAACAAAAATATAATCCAAATTTTACAGTTAGTGAGACACAAATCCCCGATACTGAGCCTGTTGAAGATGAACCGGCCACGGATGATGAAACGCTTCCGGTTGTCAGCATCATAAACATTAATACCGCAACAAGTGCTGAACTTCAGACTTTGGATGGAATCGGCCCGGTATATGCAGCACGTATCATTGAATACAGAAAGTTAAATAACGGTTTTGATTCCATTGATGAATTGATCAACGTAAAAGGAATTGGTGAAAAGCGGCTGGAGAATATCCGGCCATACATTAAATTAAAAGATTAAATTATTTAACTGCCACTAAATCACGAAAGCACAAAAAAATGCATTTTGAGAGAAATCAATTTACCACTTTCGTGATTTAGAGTTTTCGTGGCAAAATTTAAATAACAATAATTTTATGCCAAAAATACTTTGGGCAGATGACGAGATCGATCACCTGCAATCACACATCATATTTTTAGAAAAAAAAGGTTTTGATATTACTCCCGTAACTAACGGTGACGATGCAGTCAGCATGATCGCTTCCCAACCATTTGATATCGTGTTTCTGGATGAACAAATGCCCGGTATGGGCGGCATCGAGACGCTGGAAAAAATAAAAACCCTGCAGCCCTCCCTTCCGGTGGTGATGATCACAAAAAGTGAGGAAGAGTCCATTATGGAAGATGCTATCGGTGGAAAGATCTCAGATTATCTGATCAAACCCGTTAATCCCAATCAGATCTTACTCACTACCAAGCGCCTGTTGGAGCGAAGCCGTATTCAATCTGAAAAATCAGCCCAAACATATTTAAAACAATTCAATGAACTTTCCTCCCGCATCCACCCCGGCACACACTGGAAAGAATGGATCGATGTCTATAAAGAACTCACCCAATGGGAAATTGATCTCGGCGACGGCGATGAAGGATTGCAGCAGGTACTCTCCGACCAGTTCCAGCAGGGCAATAAGGAGTTCGGGAAATTCTTAAATCAGGAATACAGAAACTGGGTGCGCACAGAGGATTCCCGTCCAACTTTATCCCCGGAAATCTTCAAAAAATACGTGAATCCGCATCTTGAAAAAGATAAGCACGTCATGTTCTTTGTTATCGACTGTATGCGATACGATCAATGGCTGATCTTTGAGCCGTTCTTGTCCAGCTATTTCTCCATCGACACTGATTTTTACTATTCCATTTTACCTACCGCAACACCTTTCTCAAGAAATTCCATTTTTTCGGGGTTATATCCATCCGACATTGAACGTATGTATCCCGAATTGTGGGAGCAGGGGCAGGATGAAACTTCCCTAAACCGACATGAGGAAGAATTACTTAAACGGCAGCTACAGAGGCATGGAATTGATATCAATTTCAAGTATGAAAAAATGCTGAATGCCGATGCCGGCCGCAAAGTTGCAGACAAGATCCAAAGTTATGCACAGTCTAAGCTAGCAACCTTTGTTTTTAATTTTGTGGATACACTGGTTCACTCCCGTTCCGACTCAGACGTCATTAAAGAACTGGCGCCGGATGTCTCAGCTTTCAGATCCGTAACTGAGGCCTGGTTTCAGCACTCTTCATTGCTTCAAATGTTTAAAGGGTTGGCCAAAGAAGACGTCACTTTGATAATTACTACTGATCACGGTTCCGTACGGGCCCTGCGAGACACCAAAGTGTATGGAGATAAAGATACCGCCACTAACCTCCGGTATAAATACGGACGCAATTTAAAGGCCGAAGAATCTGACGCTGTTATTTTTATGGATGACCCTCAGCAATATCGACTCCCTAAAATCGGGACCATCAATAATTATATGATCGCCAGGGAAGATTATTACTTCGTATATCCCACCAACTACCACCGGTACCAAAATCGCTACCGAGATACGTTTCAGCATGGAGGCGCTTCGATGGAGGAAGTGATCTTACCCGTGGCCACTTTAAAACCGAAATAGCCCGGGGTTTGGTTAATCGTTGATTCGTTATTCGTTAGTTGGGTGTTTGTTTTTGTGTTACGGTGCGACTGTGTTATGGTGTTAACGTGTTACCATTTTCAATCCTGGTAACACGTTAACACCGTCGCACTTTAACACCAGAACACTCAAATTTTCACTAAAAATGTATCAATTCCATGTTATCTTTGGGCATTGCAAAATTAACTTTCGAATTCACTGATGGATCTGACAGCACCCATTGAAAGTCATTCCGTAGAGGAAACCATTAAGACAGGATATGAGTTTGGCAAAAAACTTAAACCCGGAGATGTGGTCTGTCTTGAAGGAGATCTTGGAGCCGGCAAAACCCATTTTATAAAAGGAGTGGCTTCTTATTTTGGGATCGATCCCGAAAGCGTAAGTTCACCAACCTACACGTTGATCCATGAATATTCCGGTGAACTTCCTGTGTATCATTTTGATTGTTACCGATTAAAAAGCGAGCAGGAAGCCCTTGAAATCGGCGCTGAGGAATATTTCTATGGAGAGGGCGTTTGTTTAGTCGAATGGCCGGGGATCATAGACTCCCTTATTCCGGATGAAGCGATTTGGATAAAAATTTCACATCTTTCGGATTCTAAACGAACAATCAGTATTCATCAAAAGCAGCAAGGTTGATGGCACTCTCACAAAATCGTAAACTCTCTTATCGGCTTGACCTCCTCCCCGTGATCCTACCCTATCACCGGCGGGCAAAAAATACGTTGCGCACCGGTGACCTGGTTTATTACGGTCCCAGCCCGGAGTATTACGGCATTGGAGAAGTAGTGCAAACCGCCGAAAAAATATGCATGGTCGATTTTCGCGGAACCGGGGAACTGGGTATCCACAAAGACGAAATGCTTTCCTCTTATCTTATTCCCATTCATAAACTAAACTTGTCCGGTGTGTTGAAGAGTCGGTGAGGGGGGACACCGAGCAAGTCAGTCGGGATACTTCCGAAGCTTCTTCAAGGCTTTACAAAGCTTCCTACTTGTTTGGGTCAGGGGTACCCTCAGAGGATTAGCTCCTCGTTCGGCTGTCTGCTCCGGAATACTCTATAGAGGCTCTGCCTTAAACTAATTAAGCATCCATTATGGATCGGAATCTGTTTCCAGCCTTGCTTATTTTGAAATTTTATCCGTTTATTAACTGATAATCCCCCTATTTCAATAATGATACTGGATGTGTTATTTGGGTGATTTATGCAATAAGCGGAGAGGTACTTTTTAACAGCATCCCACCCTGACATCAATAAAATTCTCATGATTCGCTCTGGTTCAAGAGCAAACATTAAAATCTCAATACTGTGAAAAAGATTCAAGAAATATAATCTTATTCAGAATAATCCACCATGTCAATGATTAAAACAACAATTTATGCAATTCTTTTTTTGTTTGGAGGTAATGCATATTCTCAGAATAATGCGCCAAGAGAATTATATATTTTATATAAAAGTAATAACAAACTTATTACAAAAAACACAAGTCAAAAATCTAACAGAACATCATTTAAAATTTTAAGGCATAAATATAGAACAGAGGAGAAAGCGAAGAAATACTTAGAAGAATATGCTGAAAATCTATATGAACCAATAGATCCCTTCGTCTATCATTTTATTGCACTTGAAGAACCAAAACAGATAGATAGTATAAATAATTTTGTTTTTACATCAATAGACAGTGTCAGTCATGATAAAATTGAAATAGGGCACAATACCAAGATTTTTTTTATCGAACTTTTAGTTGCTGAATCATATTTAAAGCATGAGACTTTTTTAGAATTTTATGAATAAAAAAGATCATGGATGTTCTGCCGGTTTTTCATTCTACCCTCGTTGCGAATTCTAAGACTAAGTCAACTCTTAAGCCATTACATGTGCATTGGTTTTAACATGAGGAGTTCCTCGCTTGATAACCTCATATGCCCGATAAATTAATTTCCCATCATTCCCAACCTCCCGGTTGGGAATACCTGCACGGACCTCCAGTCCAAGTGTCGAAATCGAGCACGAGATTTGATAGTGAGATGGACG
>NZ_DASSWP010000084.1:0-4328 GCF_035704785.1 Gracilimonas sp.
ATGCTCATCGGAAACATGCATAAGCATACTCTCTTTGGGGAGATGAACCGCACGGGTTATTTGTCCCTCTGAATTGAGCACTAACCACATTTCCGTATCTCCCAGGATGTTTGATTCCATCCAGAATTCTCCCTTATGATAGATCATGTTATTTGCCGGGGCTTTTACTTCAGGGAGCAGTTCTTTCATCGTTTTCCACTGTTCATCCATCTGATCTGCTCGTATGGAATCTATTTCAGTTTGAGATATTTCTTCTGTGGGAAGACTGACTAAAATAGTTCTTACGGTGTCAAAATCTGCATTTAGTTCGGCTATTATATTTGTACCTGTATCAAAAGTAAATAACGTTCGATTTTCGGGATTGTAGGCTGTTAAGTTCCCGTGGCTATAAGGAATCAGTCTTGCCCCCCTTATTTGTCCATCTACTATTAATCTTGCATAAGGTTGGGCTTTTAACACCATTTCTTTTCCATATGATTCACTTTCATGGTCATACTGGACTAAAATACTTTCACTCTCCTTTTCTGCATCTCGAAGATGCTCGAAAGAGTCCAACTCGAATATCGACACACCGTCTTGATCTGTGGGATAAGCTTTAATCAAGAAAGTTGCTTCATAATTGGGAGGAATTATCTCATTCTTTAAATCAAGATTCTCATCAAAAACCAACAGCTTGTTATTGCCCTGATCATAAGTATAAATATTCCCCTCCCTGTCTTTTGTAAATTCGTACGCATCCAATATCTCTCCCGGACCCCTTCCCTCTCTTATGACCTTTTCCAACTCTCCATTTTCATTTATGATGGTGATGTTTGGAATGTTTCGATCCGCGAATGCAATATCCCCGTTCTCCAGCACCACACTTTCATACCCCACGTGAGCGAAGTAAACATCCTCAACCTCACTCATCGAAAAGATCTCCGTTGCGGTGAAGGAAAGTATATCATCAATATCCGGAGCGCCTGCTTGCTGTTCCTTTTCACTACAAGAAATGAAAAAGAGCGGTATGAGAATGATTATGGAAGTGAGAAACGATCCGGAAGTTTTTGTAACAGAATGCATGCAATTGATCTTATTAATGATATCGCTTACATATTATAGCCGAACCCTTCTATAATCAAGTACAAATTTTAGGAGGATCAGCAGGATCGTTATAGGGATAACTATCCAGATCATGATCCCTTCAAAATCACCTTTAAGAGGATGTTGGATTGAAATAAGCACTAAATATCCCATGTACAATCCATAATAAATAAGAAAACCAAAAGCTTCCGGCCTGCCTAATTGTTTTCCGGGCCAAAATAACGGCAAGCAAACGGCCGCGACGATCATCATAAGGGGAAGATCAAGGTTAATGGCATCAACCGATACCGAGATGGCACCGGGAGCTATAAGAACTGTAAGACCCAGGGTAAGCAGGATGTTATATATATTACTACCCATTACATTGGCAACCGCCGTATCTGAATCTCCATGCCTGATAGCAGAAACGGAAGTGGCTACTTCCGGAAGCGAGGTTCCAATAGATACGATCGTCAATCCTATGATCAGTTCGGAAATTCCCAATATCCCTGCAATTTCGACTGCAGAGTGTACCATAAGTCGTGACCCCATAACGATCAGAACCACCCCTATCAACAGTATAAAAATATATTTTGTATAGAATAAAGCGCCAAGGGATTCTTCTAAGCTTGACTCCTGCCCTTCGTTCGCAGCGATATTTGAAGCACGGTCTTTACGGATCTGGTAATACATGAATACAGAATAAGCGATCAAACCAAAGAATATGATACCTCCATCCAGTGGACTTAACAATCCATCCATAGCCAGCACATATAAAAGAACGCTTGCCCCAATCACTACAGGTACATCTACTTTTATGATCCGGTTCGTGATTCTAAGGGGATGAATCAATCCTGCAATTCCTAAGATCAGCAGAATATTTGCAATATTACTTCCAAGGATATTCCCGAGTACTAGATCCGGTTTACCATCTACTGCTGCCTGTAAACTGATAGCCAATTCCGGTGCACCGGTTGCAAAAGCAACCACTGTGAGTCCCATAACCACCGGTGATACACTCCATGCAGCTCCAAATTTGTCTACCGACCTGAGAAATAACTCAGCGCCTCCTATCAAGATCGCCAACCCTAAAATGAATAGTATAACCGTCATCCTAACTCACTATATTCAAATTTTTTATATCCCCAAAACTAACACAAAATATCTTTCAAAGTTTAACGCTAAGTCCAAAAATTGATCTTTGTTTTTAGATTTCTAAACCTTCAATCTAAAAACTGTTCTTTACCTTCAATTCTTTATATTAAGCAAAAATTTAAACCAAACTATTTATCCAATGAAACTCAAAACCATTCTTCTGTCTGTTTTGTTCTCATTGTTCATTGCTTTCTCAGCATATGCACAACGCACTATCATTCACGCCGGTACTTTAATTGACGGCAAATCTGATGCCCCGCGAAATGAAGTGAGCATAATAATTGAGGGCAATATGATCACTTCCATTGAAAATGGATATATAAACAGTAATAGCAATGACAAGATCATTGACCTGAAAAATAAAACAGTACTTCCCGGATTAATAGATCTGCATGTACACCTTGAGAGTGAGACCAATCCACAAAAATATCTGGAAGCTTTCACCTTTAATGAAGCAGATTTTGCCATGCGTTCAACTGCTTTCGCCAAAAGAACTTTAATGGCCGGATTTACCACTGTACGAGAACTGGGTGGTTCCGGAGTCAACATCTCACTTAGAAATGCTATTAATCAGGGTTTTGTAGATGGACCGAGGGTCATTACTGTTGGCAAATCGTTGGCAACAACAGGCGGACATGCGGACCCCACCAACGGATGGAAAAATGAACTCATGGGTAGTCCTGAACCCGTTGACGGAGTATTGAACGGAGTAGCTGAAGCACGTGAAGCAGTACGTCAACGTTATAAAAATGGAGCCGACCACATTAAGATCACAGCAACCGGAGGCGTATTGAGTGTAGCCAAATCCGGAGATGCCCCACAATTCTTTGAAGACGAACTTGATGCGATCGTCCGAACCGCCAGGGAATACGGAATGCATGTTGCGGCCCACGCACATGGAGCTGAGGGAATGAAACGTGCTGTTGAAGCCGGAGTGCTGACCATAGAACATGGGACTCATATGACCGAAGAGATCATGGATCTGATGATAGAAAACGGCACATATTACGTACCAACGATATCTGCTGGAAAATGGGTAGCCGAAAAAGCCAAAGTTGAAGGATATTATCCCGAACTGGTAGTACCTAAAGCTTTAGAGATCGGGCCTAAAATTCAAAATACCTTTGAAAAAGCGTACAATCACGGAGTCAAGATCGCATTTGGTACAGATGCCGGCGTTTTCCCCCATGGGCTTAACGGAGCGGAATTTCGATATATGACCGAAGTTGGAATGCCAGTTATGGAAGCCATAAAAAGTGCAACCATTACAGCCGCCACGGTTTTAGGGATGAAAGACCAAATTGGAACTATTGAAGCCGGTAAATATGCTGATATAGTTGCAACCGATAAAAACCCTCTTGATGATGTGACAACCCTTGAATCTGTTTCTTTTGTAATGAAAGACGGCGTAGTCTATAAAAATTAACCCCGCCTGCCGGCGAAATATGCAGTTATGCCAGCACTTACAACAAGACAGCGACTTATAAAGAAGTTACAGTGGACGTTCCAGGTGGAAGGAATGAATGCGTTCATGTTTTTTGGCATTTTGATCTTTCTGAATGCCAGCTACCAAAGCGTGAATCTGTTATTCCTTTCATACGGAATGCTTTTGATGTGTTTTATCCTGATGCAGGGAACCTATTACTGGTGGCTGAAATTATCTGTAATAAATGAAAGGCCGATCTTCCAGAGGACCTCTCTTTTAAGGTTTAGGAAATTCAAACGCATCAATCAAATAGGACTGGCACTCATCCCCCTCGTATTATTAATACAGTGGGTGATTTCAGGAAAGCAATTATCGGGAGATAATTTTCTTTTTTGGGCTATTTTTGCCAACGTTTTTGCCGTTTTAGAATACATTAATTACTACCATAAGCAATTGATGTACGATAACAGTCACGATCTAAAATATCTTTTTTACAACAAGACACTCAAAGAAGCTTCATTGCATAAAGATTTGCGTGAAAATAAAATCTAAAAGAACATTATGAGCATACTTAGAATTATTCTCGCTGTAATACTCCCACCTCTTGGGGTTTTTATGACCATTGGGATAAAAGGAGCCTTTTGGCTTAACATTTTATTGACCATACTTGGATTCATTCCCGGTA
>NZ_DASSWP010000080.1:0-5847 GCF_035704785.1 Gracilimonas sp.
CCCATCTGACGGCTGTTTAAGGGTCAGGCATTCCAATCCCACAAAGAGCCGTCTGATGGATGCAATTAGGCTTGGTTGTACCATACGGTCCTCTCCCTCGCTGAATGAACAAGTTCATTACGCATTCCCTCTCCAAAGAGGGACAGGTTCTTGCTACACCTACTATGCCGGATAATTATTTCCAACCATTACTTCAATATTAAATGTTCCTTGTTGAATATTCAACATTCCATTCTGGATGGTGAATGCAGCTCAGGTTGCCTGATAGGGGTTTATATGAGACATAAAAAAGCCTGATGCAGGTGCCATCTCAACAAGAAAAAAATCACCCCTCATACCCATCAGGGTTCTTGGACTGCCATCTCCAGGTGTCTTCGCACATTTCTTTGATGCCGCGGGTGGCTTTCCAACCGAGTTCATGCTCGGCTTTGGTGGGATCGGCGTAACATTCGGCAATATCTCCGGGGCGACGGGGAGTTACCTTGTAAGGGATCTTTTTACCGGAAGCTTCTTCAAAAGCCTTTACCATATCGAGGACACTGGAGCCTTTGCCGGTTCCGAGGTTATAAACCAATAGGCCCGGATCCGAATTTAGTTTATCAAGGGCTTTTAAGTGACCTATAGCCAGATCCACCACATGGATGTAGTCCCGAACGCCGGTGCCGTCGTGGGTGGGGTAATCATCCCCGAATACGGCCAGTTCATTCAGCTTGCCCACGGCAACTTGGGAAATATAGGGCATCAGATTATTGGGAATGTCATTGGGGTCTTCGCCGATCAGCCCGCTTTTGTGCGCGCCGATCGGATTAAAATAACGCAACAGAGCGATATTCCAGGAGTCATCTGCGATATGCAGATCTTTCAATATATTCTCAATGAAAAGCTTGGTTCGTCCATAGGGGTTTGTGGCAGAGAGAGGGGAGTCTTCAGTTATCGGTACTTTTTGAGGATCACCATAAACAGTTGCAGAAGAGGAGAATACAATATTTTTAACACCGTGCTTCTTCATGACCTCACACAGGTTAATGGTACCGGTAATGTTATTGTCATAATACATGAGGGGTTTCGCAACTGACTCACCCACAGCCTTGAATCCGGCAAAATGGATCACGGAATCGATATCATGATCAGAAAAGATCTTATTGACCTGCTCTTTATTCAATAGATCCTCTTTAAAAAGCGTGAGGTCTTTTCCGGTAATGTCCTTGACTCTTCTGAGCGATTCTTTGCTGCTATTAGAAAGATTATCGATCACAATCACCTCATGGCCATCGTTCAGCAGTTCTAAAACAGTATGACTACCAATATATCCTGCTCCGCCTGTTACAAGTACATTCATGATCTATTACTATTAGGTTTTTTCTTTCAGCTCTTCAATGATCTCATCACAAATACCCCGGATCTTATCGGATGAAGCTTTCAGTTCCTTATCCGGTTTTTCATCCCAAAGCAGTGTTTTTGCGTGCTCGTACTCTTCAATGATCTGATCAAGGCCAAGCATTTGTGCCACGGGCTTTATCTTATGTCCGGCTTTACGGAAGTTGGTTTCATCGCGCACCAAAAGGAATTTGCTGTAATTAGTGGAAAATTCATCAAATGAATCAATAGCTGCATTAGCGAATTCACGTATATATTTTTCTTCACCGTAGAGCATTTTCGAAAGTCCCGAAAAGTCTATTAACGTATTATTCTTCTTCAATCTCTTAATCTTCGTTTACGGGTTCAACAATATTGTGAGGGGTGGGCTTTCCAAATTCATCCAGATGCACAAACACTATTTTATCGATGCTTATGATTGTTTCTTTACTGAATTTATTGCGCACCAGACATTTAACGGTTATAGAAGTCCGCCCGAATTTAACGGTTTCCATGCCAATTTCAATAACTTCACCCAATTTCGCTGAATGGACAAAATTTATTTCGGACATGAATTTAGTGACAATATTACCTTTACCGAGCTGACAAAGCACATATATAGCTGCTTCCTCATCGATCCAGGATATTACGGTACCGCCAAATAGGGTGCCGTGTGCGTTAAGGTCTTCCGGTTTAATTAGTTTTCTGCTAAAAAATCTCATTTTATCCTTATAGTTTATTAGTACCTTTAAGATAAGAGTTAAAGCAATAATGAAGTAATTTCATTTTGACTATTAGAATTAGAAAGTTTTATTGGACAATCAATAGAACTAATATTATTGTAACAAAGGGAGAATTTTGTACTCTCTATGTAAATAGAATTTATCACGGCTTAAACTTATGAAGACAATAGCATTAACAAATCAGAAGGGCGGAGTTGGCAAAACAACGACTACCATTAATCTTGGGGCCGGACTTGCTAAACTAGGCAAGAAAGTGCTTCTGATAGATCTGGATCCACAGGCTAATTTAACCTATTCGTTAAGAACTCACTCTCACAGACTTGATAAAACCATTTATCATGCCTTAAGAGGCACTGTAAGTATTGATGAGTTAATTATAGAGCACAATGGTTTTGATTTCGTTCCGTCTTCGTTGGAACTTTCCGGAGCTGAACTTGAATTGGCGAGTGAACCGGCAAGGGAAGGTCTATTGAAGAACGTAATGAAAGACCTGGAAAAGAATCATGATTACGACTATGTACTCATTGATTGCCCGCCTAACTTAGGTCTATTGACGCTGAATGCTTTTACAGCCGTAAAAGATATTTTCATTGTTCTTCAATCAGAATATTTGGCGCTTCACGGACTCTCAAAACTGCTTGATCTGGTTAAGGTTGTGCAGCAACGGCTGAATAATCAGCTGGAAGTGGGTGGCATTATTTGTACACTCTATGACAGCCGTAAAAATTTGAACAAAGAAGTGGTGGGGCATATCAAAGATTATTTTGGCCCTAAAGTATTTAAGACGATCATTCGGGATAATGTGGCCCTTGCTGAAGCCCCGAGTCACCATAAAACGATATTTGAATACGATGGCAACAGCGCAGGTGCGCAAGACTATTTCGCTCTAGCTAAGGAAATCAAAAACGGCAAGTAAGAAATGAGTAAGAAAAAGAGCCTTGGACATAATCCGCTGGCATACAGTACGCGGAGACATGCTTCTTTTGACTTCATTAATCCCACCGGGAGTGATGAAGACGAAGAGTTTGACAAGGACGCGTCTAACGACGAACATGACGAACATAAAGTGACTAAGATCACTGCCAGTTATTACCTGGAAGAACCGCTGGTCAAAAGAGTTAAAAGTCTGGCTGACCAAAAAGATGTATCCTATTCAGCCTTAGTTAATGATATTCTTAAAGATTCGTTGAAAAATATCACATCCAAAAGTGATGCTTCCGCCGAGTAATTTTATTGTTTTTATCCACGTTGCTTTTCTTATAATGTGCCGCATATAAAAGGCACTATGTTTCATTCCTATTACTCACATTCTTTAGATCAACTCGCGCAACAATTTTCTGAGATCCTCAGATCTGATGCATCAGACCCGCTGAAACCGACTTGGGTAGTAGTTCAGAATAATGAGATCAAAGAGTGGCTTTCATTAAAGGTAGCTGCCCATCAGGGGATTGCCGGTAATTTCAGATTCATATTTCCCTCAGAATTTCTGTGGACACTGTACCGTCTTAAAAGAGAAGAGGTGCCCCGGGTATTGCCCAGCGACTTAAATGCCATGCAGTGGCTATTGTTTGATCTGTTGACGAAGGAAACTGATCTGCTTGGTGAAGTCCCGTTTTATGATGTTTCAGAAGATCATCCCAAGAAGAGATTTTATTTTTGCTCTCAGTTAGCGGATAACTTTGATCAGTATCAGGTTTATCGCCCCGCTATGATGGAGAAATGGCTCAAAGGGGAGTACACCTCCAAAAACATTAACGAGCGCTGGCAGGCGATAATTTGGAGGCGTTTGAACAAAATCGGTTTCTCGGCTCCAGGATTAGAAGATATTCCCCGTCGGTCACAAGCATTCATTGAACTTATTGACTGGATGGATGACGGGGATGCATTTCTCGATAATATACCGGGTCGGGTTTTTGTATTCGGTCTTTCACATGTCCCACAGCCATTTATGCAGATCATCTGTGAATTATCTAAACATAAATATGTTCACTTCTTTGGCCGGAAAACGGCTAATGTGCAGGGAGATTCAGGGCTGGATTCCTTGTACGATAACTGGAAAAAGCCTGAAACAGAACGGGATTCTTTATTGGATCAAATTCTTGGTAACAGGAAGTTAAAATTTACTGAAGAAGTAATAGAAGTCTCAGATCCAGCGCATAAACCGTCTATTGAAGTGCATTCCTGCCACAACAAACTCAGGGAAATACAGGTTCTAAAAGACAGAGTGCTGGAGTATTTCGATGAAAATCCAGATTCCAAACCCCATGATGTGTTAGTGATGGTTCCTGATGCTGAATCCTATTCCGGGATGTTAGAGACTGTATTCGGGGCGGATAAAGGCGAGCCGGCGATCCCGGTCTCAAGAGTGTCTATTGGAAGTGTAGAATCCTATGAATACGTACTATCTGAGCTTTTAGAGCTGATCTCATCTTCCTTTAAAGCTACCTCAGTTCTGCAGTTTATGCAGCTTGATCCTATTAAAGCTCACTTTTCTTTTTCGGATGCAGACCTTAATCTGATCGAACAGTGGGTTGTTGAAAATAAGATCCATCAACAGATCGGAGATGACTTTAATAGTCAATATTCCTGGCAGAAAGGCTTAAATCAGCTCTTGTCCGGATTTATAATGCATTCGGATAGCTTGCAAGTGTTTGAGGGCCTGGCACCTTCTCATCAGGTATCATCTTCAGATGACGGGGCTTTAACGGCAAAACTATCCCGGTTTGTTCATTTACTTAAACAAGCTTCTGAGGAAATATCCGGAAGTGAGAAAACGCCGGACCAATGGCTGGACTTCACTCGTCGTCTTGTGTATAACTTCTTTGGGGAATCTACATCCCGGGCAGGGGAATATGTTCGCCTTACAAAGCTTCTTAATAAGCTGAAGGAACAGGCTGCTTACTCAGCTATGGAAGATGGGGTTTCATTCAACCTGATAAAGTCCTGGCTCAGTGGACAGTTAGAGTCACAAAATTCTGGTTCAGGCCGTTTTGGGCAGGGTGTGACCGTGAGTTCCTATGTTCCATATCGATCGGTTCCGTTTAAGTTTATTGCCGTTTTGGGAATGAATGAAGGCGTTTTCCCTCGTAAAGCGGTAAGACCTGAGTTTGATCTTATCTATGCAGATCCCCGGCCGGGAGACCGGGTACTGAAAGAAGATGATACCTATCTGTTTCTGGAAACCATGCAGGCAGCCCGTGATCATTTATATCTAAGTTATCAGGGACAAGACCAGCGGTCAGATTCTATTCGATTGCCCTCCATTTTGATCCAGCAACTGCTTGATGTGTTACATGAAGATCCGGAAAAAGGCATAAATCGCCATAGCCTTCACCCATTCAATAAGAGATATTTTTCAGATGAAGGGCCGGTTTCCTTTTCAATTAAAAATCTGGCTTTAGCTAAGCAAACTTCTGGAGATGTCATTGGGTCGGAGAGTTTGTTTATGGATGATAGTCTTGACCTGAAGACGGATGAATTGATTACCGGGATCAATATTAACGATCTAATTAAATATTTTGGTCATCCAAGCAAGTACCTGTTGGAGAATAAATTAAATATTGGCAACTATGATACTTTTAATTCAATAGAAGACCGGGAGTCATTCAAGCTTAAAGGGTTGGAGCGGTACAAATTGGATGATCTTCTGTTTCGGTCTTTAACGAATAAGGAATCTGTTGATCGGGTGTATGAGTATGCGGTCGCTTCCTCTATGATCCCGGAGAAACTGCAGGGAGAAAAGGCCTTC
>NZ_DASSWP010000102.1:0-37779 GCF_035704785.1 Gracilimonas sp.
GTTGTGAAAGAAACCGCCGTGCTGAGTCACATCCAATTAGCACACTCAAGTATCAGCCTAACAACTAAGCTGAACAGCTAGAGTAAATAAAATTTAAAAGGCTCGCTGCCGATGGCAGCGAGCCTTTTTTATATCCAATAGTTTGCGATAAAATTTACTGCTAAAAGAATCGGGCTATGCTCACCCCAAAATAAATTCCCGGATCATCAATGCGGTAGGCTACATCTGCCCTGAAAAGGTTAAAGATATTACTTAGCGAAAGACCCGCCTCCATATGCCAGTCTTTTGTAATATTGGGACTGAAGCCGTACCTGCTGTTAAACTCATTAATCTGATCTTGCTGCACCCACGTTTTCCCTATCCCGCCAAAAGCAATGATGCTCAAACCTGTTTGAGTAGCATTTCTCCATCCCAGCATTTCAAATGGAATACTCTTAAAGTTATGCTCTGCATTTAGTGCCAAATAGCTGGCTCCCTCATACGGAATGAACCGCTTTGCCCGAAAAGCACCAAACGGTGTGAATATTCCGGGGGCTACATCCAGCACTTCATTTTTCTGAATAGGAAGATCTCCTATATAAGTCCCGGCATTAAATCGCATATCAAGTGTATTGGGAAAGAACCTTCGCTGATAGAATGTTTCGAAACTTCGGTAGAGATTTATCTTAAATCGGGTGTAATCCCAGCTGCTACCCATAAACCCGGCTGAATGTTCAATACTTACTAAATAGTCATTGGCGCCGATAGCACCCAGCGCTTTTTTATCATTCCCATTTGAGAGGGAAAGCTCTATAGCACTCAACTGTCCCTCGTTTACATAGCTATTCGGCCTTTGTACCAGATCTCTGCCTACGAGGTTATAATTTGTAGTGTACGAGATACCGGAATGATCTTCATAGCTATAGCTAAAACGTATCTCACCCACTCTTCGCTTCAGATGCGAAACCCCTACTTCCAATCCTTTATTTCGGTAGTAATCGAAATAATCCTCATATCCGAGAAGGGAAGAGACTGTGGTCATTGTCGGATTAAACATATCAGAGTTATACCTTGTTTCTGTCTTGGCGCTGTATTCTGCAAAAACAGCAAACCTTCGGGTATGCTTTAATGGCTTCCACTCCAATTTACCTCCGTAAGAAAATGTCCCATCATCATACCCGGTGCTATATCCTCCAAAAACTGTGGAGGTGACTCTATTATCCACATATCTGCGCTGGTGCTTTAATCCTAAATAGAATGCATCCACTCTATTAAAATGACCTAAGGGACTCAAGTTTTGAGTAAGCTTTCTAAGTAATGATGGTTCTGTATTTCCGGATGAACTGCTTCTTGTCTCATCATCACTACCGTTTCCTGAATTCCCGGAATCATCTCCCTCTTCCCAATCAATGAAACGGGTAAAGAAACCCGTTGGGCGAAATGCTTTTTCCAGTGTAGCCGTACTGTCTAAGGTTTCGTAGGCTTCTTTTTCCTCATTATCCAAGGGAATCAGACCCACTTCATTTACAAATAATGAATCTCCTGAGTTGATGGTTGTTGAATCAACTGACATGGTATTATCAGAACTAAACAAGGTATCGGGAAGGTCAATATTCACTTCATAATCATTTAACTTTGCCACTTGCTTAAAACCGATTGGAGGGAAACGAAGGCCTACGATCCCAACCTCAACCAGTCCCTCAATGCGAACATCAACCGGAAGCCAATAATCCCCGCCAAAATTACTGAACTGCTGTTGGTAAGAAAGGTTGAAATCTTGAACAGGAGGAGGAAAAACTACTACAGAATTGGGTTTTAAGTCCACTTCCAGCAGGGCATATTCTTCACCTAATACAAAAATTGTCCCCTCAAAAAGAGGCTGCAGCTTCCTTTTTGACCGAACAGACAGCTCATATACCACCTGACCATCCAGCGCCTGAATGTCCTCCAAAGAAAAATCGTAATAAGAAAGTGCATTAGGGTGGGTGACCCCCACAACATTGAAGCCGGCAATATCTAAGTTGTCATCATAAAAGTTTGGCAAATAGCTGACTCCCGCAAAATTACTTGCTTCATCAATATTGGCGGTCTGCCGCTTCGATTTTAAAATTTCCCTTGAGCCTTTTTCTTTATCCCAATATGCTATGGAAATGCTTTCTGAAATGGATATGA
Source organism: Gracilimonas sp. (assembly GCF_035704785.1). GTDB lineage: Bacteria > Bacteroidota > Rhodothermia > Balneolales > Balneolaceae > Gracilimonas. The sequence continues at coordinate 2,152 of NZ_DASSWP010000102.1, forward strand.
TAGAAGTATCATTTTTGAGTTGTTGACGAGTATATGCCTCAGCTTTATACGTATTTAGATCAGCCCGCCAGATCTGCTTCCTTCGTATTACTTCTCTCATGATCGTAATCGCAGGATCTTCTCCCGTCACCACAATTTCACCCATCTCTGCTATTGATGGCTTTAACAGAAAATCGACCGGGCCGGGATTTTCATTTATAATTTTTTCCTGACTTTCAAAACCTAAAAATCTCGCGATCAAAGTCACAGGGAATTCTCTGACGATCAGGTTAAACTCACCATCCTGATTTGATATGGTACCCTTATAGGTATCTTTGATGATAACATGTGCCGCCGGCAGAGGTTCCCCGGTTTCAGCATCTACGATCTTTCCGGTTATAGTATGTTGGGCGTATAATTGTCCGCAGCTTATTAACAGCAGTAGCACTAAAAGAGCAAGTTTAGGCATCTCAATTGAATTTCTTAAATAAATAAAATCAGCATACTTCTACTTATATAATGCTGATTAGTTACGTTAAGCTACGTATCTTTTACGGAATGATTGTGCAACACTTGACCCTGTAGTTCAATTGGAGAGAATAGGGACCTCCTAAGTCCTAGATCTGGGTTCGATTCCCGGCGGGGTCACTTTTATCTTAAATTAGCAATTTTCTATTTCCGAAATGCTAAGGCTATTAAAATATTTGATCTACTCTACTACCTCAAAACCCAGCATCATCCCTGCATCCAGGTGCTCACCGATATGGCAATGCATCATCCATTTACCGGGATTTGACATATCTACCAGAAGGTCTACCGTGGAACCAACAGGAATTATGGAGGTATCTTTCCAGACCATATTGGGGGTTTCCACTCCGTCAATATTCAGCACCAGATGCCGTTGACCATGGATATGAAAAGGGTGACTCATAGGATGAAAAGTATCAGGATTATTAAATATCCTGAGCTTAACAACATCTCCCTGTTTGAAATCCCAGTAAATGTCCATGTTTTTTTTACCGGTAGCCGGTTCATGTAATATCCATTCAACCTGTTTACCCGTCGAAAGCCAGTTCATCATAGGCATGGTATCATTCCATTCTATGTGAGGTACATACGCCGTATCCAGCTGCATTGACTGCATGATTGGAATCGGTAAATTTTGAACTGAAACAGTCAGCTCCAGTTCTTTATCCACAGGTTTATCGAAATAGGGTTCGAAATCAGCGATATCTTTTTTCACATCCTCATTTACCCTCAGGGTATTGAAGGCTTCGGTGAAAGACTCTTCTACCTCATCCTCAGAGACAGTTACCACCCCCAAAGTGTCTTTATGAGGATAGAATTCTCCCCGAAAATGATTAATTGCCTGTATCGAATTTAATATCGGATAGGTCCCCGGTTCCTCGTATAAAACCTCCACGATATAACGCTCTGCCACAGCAATCGGAACATTTTCCGTATAAACCTCTTCTTCAAATTTACTGACATCCGAGCCAACAACTTTTACCTTGGCTCCTTCAAATACCATATTAAAGGTCCTGGTGTTGGCTACGTTGGTGATATAAAACCGCAGCACTTCATTTTTATCGACATTCAGCTGATAGTTAGTTTTCCCATTCACCAACATCACATTTCCAAAACGTCCCATCAGGGCATGAGTGGGGCTTGATTTTCCCCACGGAATCAGCCCCTGATCATCGATCAGGATATCGTCCAGAATTACCATTTCCTCCCGGTTCACGGGATTGTAATAATCCTCTTCGGGTGGAGTTACCAGCATATTACCATACAGCCCAAGGTCCTGCTGAATATATTCCAATACATGAGGATGATACCAATAAACTCCCGCATCCCTGAAAAATAGCTCGTAGGTAAAAGATTCGCCGATCTGTACCGGATCCTGTGAAAACAGAGTCCCATCAAAACGATAATCGTGCCGTAAACCATGCCAGTGTACCGTTGTTGGAAATTCGATCTGATTATTGAATTCCACCACAACTGTACTGTTCTGAGGAGCTTTTAATAATGGTCCGGGGTACTGGCCATTGTATCCATACATCACGTAGTCTTTTCCCTCTAAACTACGGCGGACAATAGAAGCTTGGAGGGCAATAGTATCTCCATCAGCCAGTTCCAGAATTTCACGCGGCTTGGCGTAGGGAATGTCTTCTTTTGTGAGCCCCATCCCAGCAATAAATGGCTCTACCGGAGGCAGCTCGCTATGCATTCCGGGCAGCATGGGCATTTCCATATTCATAGGAGGCATTCGCCAAACCGCTTTGGAAGAATCCATGTCCATAGCATCACCACCCATATTGTGATGTTCGTGCTGTGCCTTTAAAGGATGGGAGACCCCTGCTAAAATCAGGGAAAGTAAAAAGATCTTAGGGTACAACTTCGACATTAATAATATCCGTATTTAGCGCAGGGTTCCTGGGTAAAGGGTCCATGACCTGCCATAGTGTGCATCAAGCCACTTCTGGATAAGCCACGAAAAGCTATTGGGCCAGACCACATATGAGCATTTTTATCCGGAACTTCCTCTTCCAGCGTGATAACGACTATATATTTATTCCAGTCGACCGTCCCACTTACCTTCAGATCTTTATCCAAGGCACCAATTAATTTTACCTTATCCAATGATGGAGTAGTTACCCAGGCTACAAATGTACCATCCTTGGGTTTATTGGCTCTATTTATTTGAATATCTAATTGGTGACGAAACGATCCGTCTTTAGCAATGGAAATACCAAAAGGATTGGGAGTGAATTTCATTACAGCCTTGCCCGTAGCCTGTCCGGTCCCCGGAATATTCTTGGTGGTCACAAGATCGATCGTATAGTATTCTGAACCGGTGTCCACGCATAGTATTGGTGGACTTGTTTCCGGATCTGTTTCAGCCTTAAGCTCAGCACCAAATACTGTACAGACGATTAATAATGCTAAAATGGAATTGCTCTTTCTGATCATAATTAGAACTAATCAGTTTATTCAAAAATTTAGTTTGCTGCTGGTCCTTCATCCCAGTTTTGCGCACTGGAGATATTTGGCATACCCCAACCGCGGCCATTCCAGCCCTGAAAACCTTCCAGGCGAAAAGCCCAGAAACCGGTTCCCATATCACTGACCACAATCAAGCCGTCTTCATTCCTCACATCTACACCAAAAGCTCCATTACAAGTATTATCGCCACACATACCCGACTGATGTTTACCCAGAAAGGTATCATAGTAGGCTATGGTTTTAGGTTCATCCGGACTGAATAAATTAACAACTAACAATCCATCTTCGTAACCGGAAACAAATAAATACGGCCATCTCACTTCGTGGTTATGCACCAGGTTTTCATAGTCAAAATTCCAGGAACTTATTGGGTCACTAATATTTTGAACATCACCATCCAGAGCCGGCTTCAAATCAAAAATACGGAGAGGCGCATGCATGTATTCTGTCTCTCCTACAATGTAACGACCATCCGGAGAAGGAGTCACTGTGTGTCCCCAAACTACACCGCTAACACCAGTTACAGTAGCTAACATACTTACCGAATCCATTTCGGTTACGTCAAAGACAAAATATCCGCCGGCTCCACCGCCATAAAAACGGTCCTGCTGACTATCAGGATGGTAGCCCACATAAAAATCATGATAACCCAATGACGCACCGGCCATACGGGCAGGGGTATCCGGGTTTGGAATGGTTCCGGCTAGAATGTCTTCTTCACCTTCAACAAACTTGCCTAAGTCATAAACGTAAGCATCATCTCCGGATGTAGTGGCAAATAAAAGAGGACGTCCGTCAGAATGTTTGTACATAAATATATTATGGAATCCTCCGGGGTGTTCTGCATTGCGCACATAGCCAACTGTTTTGACTTTACTCACATCCGGCAATCCGGTTACATCAACTACAACAGCTCCTGCATCGGTATTTGGACCACCCTGAAAAAATTGTAGCGACTGAACCACATAGTATCTATCGTTGTGCTTAAAATATTTTGGATCCATTCCGCCAAGGCCAACATGCAGCTCTTCATTTGGCATTCTCCAGCGATAAATTACCTCAGCTTTTTCCGGATTTGACAGATCAATAATATCAAATCCTTTCTCTGCCTGCATCCTGCCCACATAAGCATAAGGGCGACTTAATTCCTGCTCAACTACAATATCTGTTACACTTAATGGAGCTCCCAAAGGAACATGAGAAAGAACTTCAAGGTTATCACTCCGCTTTGGCAGCTCATCATTTTGCTGAGCTATAACCGTAAATCCGCCCGCGTTTAAAAATAGAATCACCAGAAAAATAAATGACTTATACATATATCCGTTTTTAGCATTAATAAGAAGCTGCTAATTACGAAATACCTGTCGGAAATGGAAATGACTTCGCAAACTTTATCAAATTTAAAAAAGTCGAAAGAATTATATCACCCTGTGTTTACCGCTTATTTCCTTCTTTTCATCACAGCGCCTAAAACACCTGTAAACAGGGCGGCTCCTAAAATGGACCAAATGATGGGGAATGGACTTCCATCAATTTCCACCGTCCATAACTCAGGAAGGCCCAATTCATTGGCGATCCAGGTGCCAATAATAGCCCCGATAAATCCAACTCCGGCAGAGATCAAGCATCCGCCAAAACTATATCCGCTTATGCTTTGACCAATGCCTCCGCAAATTGCAGCAATTAGTAACAATACAAGAAATCCTAAAAGTGACATAAAATGCTCTCGTTTAAATTAGTTTAAGTTATGCTTTCTGTTCTAATACTACGGCAGGCTCCAGAGGTTTCACAATTACATGTTCATCTACCTCGAACAGCAAGCGGTTGTCGGTATGAACAATATATTTATCTCCCTTGAATAATACATGATAGGTTATGTCGTGTCCCCGAAATTCCCGGCCAACAATGATCCCGGTTTCCGAGCCATTTGCTTTACAACGCTCAATAGTCAGGTGCTCTGGCCGGATAGAGCACAGGATCAACCCTTCCGCTTCTTTATTGATCTTGACCGGGCCTAACCGGGTTTCTACATTGTCTGAGCCATCTGCGTGGGCACGAAAAAGATTGGTACGCCCTAAGAACTGGGCTACAAACTGTGTTTTAGGGTGATAATAGACTTCTTCAGGAGTGCCAATTTGCTCAATTTGGCCATTATTCATCACGGCTATACGATCTGCAAAAGAAAGGGCTTCTTCCTGATCATGAGTCACTAAAATAGCACTCATCCCTGATTTCTTGAGAATTGCTCTTACTTCTTTACGAGTCGTGTCTCTTAACATAGCGTCCAAACCTGAAAAAGGCTCGTCCATAAGAACCAACCTTGGCTTAGGTGCTATGGCTCTGGCGAGGGCCACACGCTGTTGTTGTCCCCCGGAAAGTTCATCCGGCATACGATGCTTATACTTTTCCATTCCGGTTCGGCAAAGCACTTCCTCTGCTAATACCGAACGTTTTTTACGCTCAACCTCACGCAAACCAAATGCTACATTATCTAAAGCATTCATATGCGGGAATAGCGCATAGTCCTGAAATACAAAACCAATCTCTCTTTTTTGAGGAGACAACCGCTTTTGGGTACTCTCAACAAGCTCACCTTCGATAAAAACTTCACCTGCCTCACATTGCTCAAAACCTGCAATTAAGCGTAAAGTTGTTGTTTTTCCACAACCACTGGGGCCTAAAAGGGCAAATATTTCATTTTTACCCACTTCAAAGGTTACGTTGTTTACAACGGGGCCAGTTTCGTCGAATGATTTTGTTAATCCGGATATGTGTAAAAGAGGTTTTTCCATATAATTACTGAACCAAAAGATATTGATTTAGATTCAGTCTATATAAGATAAGGACTATTCTAATACTTCTGAAAGTTTTGATGCGTCAATATTTGTGAAACAGGGCGGGATGACGTAAGTTTAATTTAATTCGGGATGCCACTTACAGATAATTATCAACTAACAACTACATTTATGAAAAAATTAAGCATCTATACCCTGCTGTTGGCCCTGGCTTTAATAAGCATTCAAGCATGTGGACCAAGCGAAGAAGAACGAAGAGCTGCTGAACAAGCAAGACTCGACTCACTTAGACAAATTGAAGAACAGCGTATTGCAGAGTTTATGCAAGCCCGTGAAGACAGCCTTGCCCGCGTAGCCGAACAGGAACAAGCGGAAGAACAATCTTCCGGATCACAATTTTCTTTTGCGGAAGATGGAGATTATGCCGTTCAGGTTGGTGCATTTCGCTCAGAAGAGAAAGCAAATTCTTACCGAAACCAATTGCAGGAACGAGATTTTCCAAATGTTTACACGGTGAAAGTTGGTAATGAAGAAACCGGTGATATCTGGTTCCGGTTGAGGGTAGGATATTTTGCATCGAAATCTGATGCAGAGACTTTAGGCAAAGAACTTGCACGGGAGCTTAACACCGGATATTGGGTCTCAAACATTAGTAGTTCAGGGAATAATTCTTAAAATAATGCCTGAGAATTTATAGTTGCTTCTCTCCCAAGCATTTGCTTAATTAAAGGTGCGCTCAAGTAGCGTCTCTCTTGATGAATAGTCAGGGCATTACATATGAAAAATGTAATGCCCTATTTTTTTTGAACCTTTTTTTTCTATTTAACGTAATCCTCTACTCTAAATACTTTTCTAATTCTTTGGTTTACGTTATTATGCAACTTCAATATTATTCGGAAACTTCAATTTAAGCGGAATGAAAAATTTCAGTATCGCTACACGGCAAAAAGAAAACGTAAGTATACTGGATATCAGTGGAGAGCTTGACGCACATACTGCATCTCATTTAGAGAATGCACTCAAGTCTTTAATAGATGAAGAGAGATATTCTATTGTAGTAAATTGCTCGGGCCTCGATTATATAGCAAGTGCAGGCCTGGGTGTTTTTATGGCCTACATCGAAGATGTACGCAGCCTGGGTGGGGACATCAAGCTGACAAATATGAATGATCGTGTTTATAACGTATTTGATCTGCTGGGCTTCCCCACACTTTATGATATCCTTGAAGATGAGAAAGAAGCTTTAGAGAGCTTCGACAATTAAATAACAAGAGAGTGGCAGGAACTAAACAAATACAGACCTTATCTGTTGAAGCTTCTACAGAGCACTTGGCTAAGGTACGGGATTTTGTAGCTGCTCACGCTGAGAATATTGGGCTCAGCCAAAAAGATATTTCAGAAATAAGACTAGCTGTTGACGAAGCCTACACTAACATCATTAAACATGCCTATAAAGATTCCCCAACTGAAAAAGTAGAAATTGAGATCGGTTCAGATACCGATCATTTATGGATCTCTTTGATGGATAAAGGCAAGAGTTTTGACCCCAGCAATTATAGCGAACCCGATCTTATAAAACGCATCAAGGCGAAAAAACGCGGCGGGATGGGTGTTTACCTGATTCGCAAAGTAATGGATAAGGTAGAATACATCCGAAAGGGACAAACCAACGAAATACGAATGGTCAAAAACCTTTGACACATCGTGAAAACTAAATCAACTCTTTTAGATAATAATGAAAGCCAAAGCCGGTTTGAGCTTCGAACCCTGCTCGAAACCAGCCGCATGCTTATTGAGTCTCAGGAACCCGACTTTGTATTGAACAATCTACTGCTCATTACAATGGGCAAGCTTTTGGTACCAAAAGGAATGATACTGATCAATCAAGGCTCAGATCATTTTTATCTGGTAAGAAAAATAAAAGGGCGCAGTTCCCTTTCCGAAGAAGATACGATTCAACTTCCTTTTCCTGAAGAATCGTTAGAACATTCCGTTTTAAGAGGGGAAGATCATCCCAAAATAGCAGAAAAGCTGGGACTTTTGGAAGGCAGTATTTTATTCAATCTCCGAACGACCAATCACCATCTTGGTTTTTTATGCCTTGGCCCAAAAGGCACACAAAAACCTCTTTCCGAAAGTGAGTTAGAATTTATTGAGAGCCTTACCATTATCTCATCTGTTGCCATAGCAAACTCGAGAATGTTTCAGGAGCTGCGGCTCATAAACCGAAAGCTTGATCGCAAAGTACACGATCTACACACCTTATTGGAGCTGAGTAAAGACTTTAACCTGATGGTTGATCAGGATGAGATCGCACGTACTTTTAAATTTGCCATGCTCGGGCAAATGCTGATCCGAACCTTCTTTTTTGTATTGGATGCAGATAACAAAAAATCCATAGTTGCCAGCAGTGGTTTAAAAGAAAAACCTTCCCAAAAGGAACTGAAAAGTCTTTTTGAGCTGGGTGACATATTTTACTGTGATGAAGAACATGACTGCCCCTTTTTGGAAAAAAATGCCATTCGCCTGGTCATAGCACTTCGTTTTCAGAACGAGAAAATTGGAGTGGTAGGAGTAGGGGCCCCAGCAAATAATGAACCTTATGGACAAGAACAGGTCAATTTTTTGCAGTCGCTGGGTAATTTAGCCCTTCTCACCATACAAAAAACACTTTTGCTTGAAGAACGTATTGAGAAAAAGCGTATGGAAGAGGAATTAAATCTTGCCAAAACCATACAGCAAGGGCTTCTTCCATCACCCATACCTACAATTCCAGGTTTTGATCTCGGGGCCAAAAATATTTCATCCCGTCAGGTAGGCGGTGATTATTTCGATGTAGTTGAAACACCTGACCACGGTCATATCCTTGCCATTGCAGATGTAACAGGAAAAGGCGTTCCGGCCTCATTGTTGATGGCAAATTTACAATCTATGTTACATGCGCTGGCGCCCATTGACATTTCGCTGGCAGAGGCAACGGGAAGTATCAATAACATCATTCATGATAATACCCCGGCTGACAAGTTCATTACTTTTTTCTGGGGGAAGGTTTCTGCTGATGGTAAGCGATTTGATTATGTAAATGCCGGTCATAACAATCCTCTTTTGTTTCGCAAGGGGGAAGAAACTCCTAAAGAGTTAGAAGCAGGTGGGGTAATATTAGGTGCTATTCCTACCATGGCACCTTATGAATCTGCCACTATTAAGCTTCAATCCGGTGACGTACTTGTACTTTATACCGACGGCGTTACTGAAGCGATGAATCCTGAAAAGACGGAAGAATACGAGGAAGCAAGGTTGATCGAATGCCTTAAAAAGAATCTTGAAAAAACTTCGAGGGAGATAATGGACGCCGTTATCAGGGATATCACTCAGTTCTCAGAAGGAGTACAATACGACGATATTACGTTATTGGTACTTAAGGTTGACTAAGCGTTTTCAAACCTAAAATCCCTGTTCCGGCAGATTGTTTCGTTTCATTATAAGCCAGAATCGTCTGATAGGTATCATATCTATTCATGATCTCATTTACATATCGTACCGTTTCAATACCGCGACAAAATCCATAGCGGGCATTTTGATAATATTTTCTTTGCATAAGCTTCAATAACGACTCCGCAACATTATCCCATTGATTTGGATCATCATTATGATCGATGCTAAGCCGTCGAGCATCTGCAACGTGTCCCTGTCCGGCATTATACGCTGCTAAAGCAAATGACCATTGGTTTGTGGAATCCATATAAGCGTAATGATCCAAATGTGACGCAAGTATCTTTGCTCCTTCCCGAATATTCACTTCCGGTATGTATAAAGAGTCTGAAGAGATCTCTGAAAATCTTGGCAACACTTGCATGATACCTACTGCTCCTGCCCAACTTACCGATGAAGGGTTAAACTTTGATTCCTGTGCAGCTACAGCTGTAAGCATAACCCAATCCAAATTATACTCCTCTGCTACTTCTTTAATCATATTATCATAAGGAGAGATAGTGCCATACTGCGTACCCTGATAACTGGGGCTATAATAATCCGCTATTTGATTTCCCGACTCAAAGTACTTTTTCCTGATGATGTTTAGAAAAGCAGATCTTTTAGGTACCCCATTCTCATCAAATCTGAAATGTTTGTACAAAAACTTGTTAAGCTGATATTCCAGATCAGGGGCATTTTTACGAACGGCCCAGGCTATTGTATCACTTTCTGCGATCAGCGGACCTTTCACTAACCCATTAATGTATCTATCTGCGGCAGAATAAATGTTATTATCGGCAACTGTTGCTTCATAAGTACCATCTGCCACCAGGAAAAGCACTGATTCTGTATCCATATCTTCAGGAATAACATTGATGGTTATAGGAAAACCATCCTCCTTTAATTCCATTAATCGAACGTAATACGAACTGTTTCTTCTAACACTTATGGGCACGCCTTCGAGCTCTGTTATGCTTTCAGGTGTAAAGCCAAGATGATCAGAAACAACGATTAGCTGATCTACAAGGTTGTATGGCCGGGTAAATTCAACTATTTGCCTTCTTTCAGGTGTTATTGTGTAATTAGCTGCGATTATGTCACCTTGACCGCTATTTAACAGATCATAAGGACTTTCATTCGGCCCGGTTATCACAACTTCCAGAGCCAGGTCATTCTCCTTTGTAAAAGCCTTCAGTAATTCATATTCAAATCCAACTTGAATACCGTTATACAAAAAATAAGATCCGGAACTATAACTGGTGATCATCCGCAGTACACCACTTTCTTTGATCTCGGCTAAGTCTTTTTCAACCGGTTCAGTTACCGTAACAGGCAAAGTAACGGATACCTCTGATGTTTCAGGAGTCTCAGAATCACAGCTTACTAAGAATATAATGCCGATCCCACTCAGCAGTATAAACCTAAAAGCCCAAACAAAATTTAATTTCTCAAAAAGCATTTTTATAGCTGATTTCATTATGAACGTTAAAATAATAATGAATATGCAAATCGTTATGCTGTAAGAATAATAAGCCTATTTAGTCTCAATTACTCTTTTCTTAGTAATGTCTAATCAACTCAAGCATTTAACGTTCTAATAGAAGAAAAGGTTCACGGGTATTTATATGCATATGAAAAGTATACACTTAATTATTTTTAAATTGCTCTCCTACCCCAAAAAATTACTTCATTTGTTAAGAAGAATTTAATCAATCCGTAACTAATTGTTTATGCTTTGGCTTCTTTTTCCAGGTAAGCATTACCCCGATCAATGTGATAAATATAGCTCCAAATGACAACGCAGCAGGTAACTCTCCAATGATAAAAAATGCAAGTATAATAGCAAAAATGGGTTCCGTCGGATTTATTTTTAATTCAGTCAAATTTTCGGAGTTCATTACCTCGATCTATTCTCAGGATACAGAATCTCAACTTCAGGAAAGTTCAGCGGATAAATCATGTGAGAAAAGAAATGATGCAAGGACAAGCATATAGCTTAATTGTTGTATATCAATTTCTTAGCATATTAAAGTTGATATATATATTAAAATCCTTACCAATAGAATGTTTATAGGTGGTAACATATTATTTCCTAACCATTCTTTTTTTGTAGCAAAACTCTAAAAAAAATAAACAGGAGAAATATTATGGAAAGGTTAAAGAAAACATCACTGCTTTTAATAAGCTCCGTTATTTTAACTTTTGGTTTTTCAATGGTTAATTCAAGCAATGTTAAAGCAAATATGGATCCTCCAAATTGCGCTTTCAGTCCAATTGATAAAGAATGCCATACTGTTGTTGCAACCAATTGCTTATGTGGGGAAGTTACACCAGATCCAGGTGAAGGATAAATTAAAACCATAAAAACTGAAATCTCGGGCCATTGCCGATATGGTTCGAGGTTTTTAAGTTATAAAAGTATGCCTCGCTCATTAGTATTTTTACTTATTGCAATTTTTGCTCTTCATTGCTCCCGAACACCACCCTCCGACAGCAAAAAAAAATCAATTGAATTGATTCAAAGTGACACTGTAGTGCTTGAACAGGGAACACAGCTTTTCGGTAAATTTTATGAGCATATGAGAATCAGCCAGGATGGAAGTTATTGGCTCTTCAATGAACGCATCCGAAACCAGATATTTGTTTTTAAAAGTGATGGATCATTTTATTCTGTAATAGGGAAGAAGGGCAGGGGCCCTGATGAATTATTAACTGTGAGCAGTTTCGACATCAACAAAAACAATGAAGTGGCTATTTTTGATGGAAGTCAACGCATGTTAAAAATTTTTACTCTTGATGGCAGACTGATTAGCTCAAATAACATACTTGAAAATGCTGACTTCAGCTTAGTGCCGCATTATCTTAGGTGGTATAAGGGGAAATTAGCCGGTACTATCATAGACCTTGATTCAAGGTTTGAACCATACAATTCAAGGCTTCTTGCTCTCATAAATGATGATGGTTCTACGGATGCGGTATTCGGCAAGTTTGATCGATTCTCAAAACAAGACCATCGGGAAACCTTCGTTTCCCTATTAGCTGTGGATGAGGACAATAATGTAGCTTACACAAACTTACAATCGTCACCTTATTTTCAGATATATGACCTGGAAAGTTTTGAAAGGATACTTTATGGCGGTGAAATGACTGAAGCTTTTAACAAGCCGTCTCAAGTAGTTACCCCTCAAACTTCCCTCTCTAAAATCATGCTATTAGTGGAAAATACAAGCGTATTCGCTCATATTTTTTTAACTGATGAGTACTTCATACAACACATGCAGATTTTGACCAAGGAGTGGTTTGACACGAGTGATTATACCGCAAAAGAAAATATATTGGTTTTCTATGACCGTGAAACCAATGAATTCATTAAAGAAGTAAAAGTAGATGGTATCACGCCACTTGCCATACAAAACGGTAAAATGTATGCCGTTGAAAACTTTGATCCCGATCATTTTACTATAGGCATTTATGAAATTAATACTAAAACTGAATAGACCATTTATTTTAGTTTGGATGATATGCTTCTCGGGATGCGGAAAGGATACGTACGCTCCCTATTATGAAAAAACAGCTAATGAATGGGAACAATACATTTCTGAAATATCCGATAAAGAAGAGGTTTCTCTAAGTAATACCGTCCTGCTTGTATTAACAAGTAGTGAATGCACACCTTCCATAGCTGAATTAAAAAACTGGGATACCTTCAATAAGGAAAGTGACTCGGTAAATGTACAAATGGTAATATTAGAAAAGTATATAACCACCATACAGGTTTTTCTGGACTATGAAAATATTGACTTGCACGTCTATCGGGATTCGGCCTATACGTTAATAAAGAAAGACCTTTTACCAACCACCCCAATGAAAGTTTATTTCGGAAAAGAAGGAAGAGTAAAAAAATTGTCTCCAATAGGTACAAATAATGACCCGGTTAAATTTATTAACGGCCTCTGAAATAATTTACCTTCCTAGGTATCTGGAAAGATACCCAATTACTGGTTTTGAATAGGGTTTTCAATTTTGTGTTTAGGCTTTCGCCTCCATGTTAACACAACACCTATAAGAGTAATGAAGATAGCAACGAATGACAATATCACCGGCAATTCCCCGAGAATGAAAAACGCCAATATGGTAGCAAATATCGGTTCTGTTAGAATCAAAGTGGATAGCAGAGTAGGCGAAACATACTTAACGGCGTAATTCAGGGAACCATGCCCCATCAGCTGTGGACCCACGGCAAGCGCAATTCCTACCCAAAGGACTACCGGCTCAATATTGGTAGGAATTCCTTCGGCCACCAACAGAATAACCAAACAGGTAGCAGCTGCATATCCATATACAGGGAAAACATATCCGAGCCATGATCTGTTTTGGCGTACTTTTCTTCCAATTAAAAAATACACGGCAAAAATGGCCGCTGCGGCAAAAGCCATTGCATTACCTAATACCGGATTGGCAAAGGTAGATTCACTGCTGTAATCAGAATATCCCAATAAAACAGATCCTGAAAAAGCTACAAATACTCCGATCCAAACGGTTGGGGCAAACTTCATTTTGAATAGCACGCGCTCTGCTATGATGAGCATAATGGGATGAATAGTTACCAAAACCGAAGCGGAAGCAACGGAAGTAAAAAACAGTGAGCTCGTCCATAAGGTGAAGTGCAGCCCCAAAGCAATTCCGGCCAAAGCCATCCATTTGCCTTCATTACCAACCACTTTAACATCATATTTTTTACTCTGCTTTTGGTATAAATAGATGGGAACCAACATCAGGAATGCACCAACGGTACGTATGGTCACAAGCTGTAGGGCAGAATAATCCGTGGCAAACTTGACAAGCACCGGGGCAATACCGAAGGTCGAAAGACCAACTGCAAGAATGCCATAAACTTTAAGTTTGGAGTAAGGCTGATTCAAAATAACCTACCGGATCCTGTCCATCGACCGTACCAGCTCTTCATCTTTTCGTACAAACCTTATAGCCAGAATCTGGAAGATCAATCCCAGAAACACCAAACCTGTTCCAAGGGCCTCATCCCATAAATAGGTTCCAATACCACCTAAAGAGAATAAAACCCCCGTACAGAACCCAAAACCGATGACCTGAAAAAGTGCTGAGTACTTTATCCAAACTATTTGATTCCTGCGGTTTTTGTAAAGAAATATGCTCACTACATTCGATACCATAGCTATCATTAATGAGATCGCTAAGCCCAGGCCGATCCATTGCTGAGGATCATCCATAGCTTTTTCATAGATAGGTGTGAAATACGCTGATAAGTTTAACAGAGTAGCGAGAGCTAAAAATAAGGTTTGAAGTCGTTGTATCACGTAATTGGTGTTTATTGTTTTTGAGGAAGATAAAATTTTTCAGACATAAAAAAGTCCGTACATCATAAATGTACGGACTTAACTATTAAACCGTTTCGTTTGATGCCTGCTTTAACCTGCCGCAGGTTCGGGGATCTTAGGCCTTGACTCCCCATTAAGCTCACTTTGATCTTTAATGATCCCCGGTTCAGTAGTACCAAATAGGGTAACATTGAGTTTTCGGCGTGCGCGTTCTATCACACTGTATAACACAGGAACCAGAATCAAGGTAAGGGCAGTTGCAAATATTAGTCCTACTATAACTGATATAGCCATTGGCCCCCACCATGCTGCTTGTTCACCGCCCCAGAAAATATATTCGTTCAAATTTGTAAAAAATTCGACCGGACTTGAGACAAGAACAATAAAGTCGAAATTAAAACCAATGGCTAATGGAACAAGCCCCAATGTTGTAGTTATAGCGGTCAGTATAACCGGACGGAAACGAACTTTCCCTCCTTCTATGAGAGCACTTCTAAGATCCATTTTATCACGGGAGCGCAAAATATCTACGTAATCGATCAACACAATGGCATTATTCACCACAACCCCTGCCAATGAAATTATTCCAAGGATGGCCATCAATCCAAGTGCCATCTGAAACGTTACCAGTCCATAGAATACACCGGCCGTTGACATGATCACGGAACTTAAGATAATCAACGGCTTGGCGATGGAGTTAAATTGTGATACCAAAATAAATGCGATCAAGAATAAAGCGATCAAAAATGCCTTGCCGAGGAACTCAAAAGATTCCTGCTGATCCTGTTGCTGTCCTGTCCACTCGTGCGAATAGCCGGCCGGCATTTGATCAAGATAGTCTGCTAAAAGATCTTGTGCTTCAGCCAGTACCGCATTGGATTGATATCTTGAACGCACATCTGCACTAATGGTTATTACCCGTTCGGACTCTTTATGCTTTATACCTCCAAAACCATCACTTACTTCCCATTGGGCTACTTCAGAAAGAGGAACCTGAACACCTTCATGAAAAATAGTGAGATCGGCAAGAGTACTTAGGTCATTTCGGTACTCATCAGAAAGCCGAACAACAATGTCATATTCTTCTTTCCCATCTCTGAATTTGGAAGCTTCCACCCCATTGATTGCCTGGCGAACCGTCATTCCAATCGCATTTGTATTCAGGTCGAATAATGCTGCTTTTTCTCGATCTACTACAACTTTTACTTCAGGTCGTGATGCAGGAAGATCCGTTTGCAAGCCATCCAATTTCGCATAGATGGAATCTGCTTCTAATTTCCTCAATATCTCGTTAGAAATTCTGGTTAAAAGATCCATTTCAGGACCGGAAATTTCGAGATTGACCGGAGGACCTGTAGGAGGGCCATCTTGTGGTTTTTCTACCGTGATCTTAGCACCTGCTACATATCCGGCAAGATCATTCCGCATATACTCCATCGCTTCAAAAATATCCTTTTCACGTTCTTCATAATCTTTGAAATTGATGGCTACGGTTCCCAAATGTGTAGAATTACCTCCACCCATACCGGATGGGTCACTTGTTATAGCTGCGCCGGAAGTTGCCAGGATCGTGTTGTAATCAACATTATATGGCATCTGTTCTACACGGGCGGCTACTTTATCGATCACGCTTTTGGTGAACTCCACATCAGAGCCAACCGGAGTTTCAACCTGTACATAAACATCACGGGGAGGTATGTCTTCAGGGAAAAATTCTGAACCCGGGAAAAAGGCAATCAATACTATTATACTCAAAACCAAAACACCTATTGAGATACCGATGGATGTTACCCGATGGTTCAGCGACCACTCCAACGTACCCTCATATCTACTAAGCACTTTATTCAATCCCTCTTTTTGCCACCATGTCCCAATTGGGCTGAGAATATATTTGTTAGAGAGCCAGAACAGCACTCCTAAGCTGATCAACATGCTCCAGCTCACGAAGCTAGATATCAGCAATATCAAAGCAAAAACCCCGGTAATTCCGTACAGGATTTTTTTTCCTTTTTCTGTCATTACAGCTTTTCCTTGCTCAGTATCAACTCGCATAAATAAAGCACAGATAACCGGGTTTATGATCAAGCCAACAAAAAGCGAACTGCTTAAAGTTATAATAAGCGTTATTGGAAGATAACTCATGAATTCACCCACAATACCGGGCCAGAATATCATTGGAGCAAAGGCAGCCAGAGTTGTAGCCGTACCTGTTATGATTGGCACCGCTACTTCTCCCGTGCCTTTTTTTGCAGCTTCAAAATTATCGTATCCATCTTCCAGATAACGATAGATATTTTCCACAACTACAATAGCATTATCCACCAGCATACCAAGCGCGAGGATGAGAGAGAAAAGAACGATCATATTCATAGTAATTCCCAATGCACTGAGCACAATGAAAGACAAAAACATGGACAATGGAATGGCTACACCTACAAAAGACGCATTTCTCACCCCAAGGAAAAACAGGAGTACACCAACTACAAGGATCAGCCCGGATATGATGTTATTCTCCAGATTGGTAACCATGTTTTTAATATCGATGCTTTGATCGTTGGTGATCTTATAAACCGTACTTGGGGGCAGGGTAGGGAGGGCTTCTTCAAGAATAGACTTCACCTGTGAAGAAGTTTCAAGGAGATTCTCCCCGCTTCGTTTCTTTACCCCAAGAGTGATCACCGGAGAGTTATCGAGGGTAGAATACGTTTCCCTTTCTTTGTAGCCAAACGTAACGGTAGCCAAGTCACGAATGTAAACCGGCTTATCATTTTCAGCTTTGATCACAATGTCTTCAATAGGAGCTGTGGTTTGATACTGACCTGGAACCCGCAATAAAAAATTCTTTGCCCCCACCGTAATATCCCCACCGGGAACAGTGACATTCTCTTCCTGAATGGCAGTCACAATATCAGTAAAACTCATATTGTAATATTTGAGCTTTGGAAGGTCTACTTCAACTTGCACTTCCCGCTCTAATCCACCCGTCAGGTCGACGCCTAATACAGATGGAATTGCCTCAATATCTTCCTGCAAATCTTCGGCCAATTCTTTCAGGATATCCAGGTTATAATCTCCTGACAAATTGATCTGCATTATCGGAAATTCAGATAAATTTACTTCCTGAATGGTCGGGTCCTCAGCATCTTCGGGCAGCTCAGGTTTAGCCAGATCCACTTTTTCCCTTACTTTCTGAAGTGCTTCATCAATATCAATGTCGGTATTGAACTCAAGATTGATATTGGAATAGCCTTCAGAGGAAGTCGATGTCATGGTTTTCACATCACTGATATTGCTCAGCTCATCCTCCAACTTTCGGGTCACCAAGCCTTCCATATCCTCCGGGGAAACACCGGGATAGATCGTCACCACAAAAATATTAGGCACGGTAATATTTGGGAAGGATTCTTTGGGGATAGTGACATAAGACACAATTCCCATCACTGCTATAAGTGCTATTAATACCAATACACTGATTCGGTTATCAATGGAAAAACTGGACAGCCAAAATTCTTTTCGGTCTGAAGGGTCTTTCGCGACTTTCCCGTCACCAAAGACTCCGTTTTTACTATTCTCCGTACTCATATTATGATTCTCCGGAATCTGATTTAAAATTCTTTATTGTGCCGCGAGGTCGCTGTTGCTTGATTCTACTATGTTCAACAAGGCGCCATCATTCAAAAATGCTGAGCCTGTGGTGATCAATTCATCTCCAAAACCTAATCCCGATCTAATGATAACATCAGACTTAAAAGATGGACCAAGCTGAACTACTCTTCTTTTGCCAACCGGGTATCCATTTTCATTTTCAGCCTTTACGAAAACGATAAAGTCATTCTCTTCTTTGTAGATATATTCCTCACTGACAATCACAACATTCTCCTCCGTCAGTGTTAAAAGCCTGAGATTGGCGATCATATCGACCTTGTAACTTCTGTTTTGCTCGGGAAGAAGCACTTCAATTCTGAAAGTTCGATTCAGTGGATCAATACTGTTTCCAACATATGAAATGGTTCCACTGAGCGTATCCGGATTTTGCGAATCAAACCATAACTCCACCTCTTCTCCCGTTTGGATCACATTAGCATAGCGTGCCGGAACTCCTGCTGAAACGATATAATTATCTGTCCCGATCAAGCGTACCACCTGCATCCCGGGACTTGCCACTTCTCCTTCTTCCAGCAAATAAGATTCAACTAACCCGTCAAAAGGAGCTTCGAGCGTTGCGTTCTCAATATCAACTTTGACTGACTTAAAGGCGGAATTGCTTTGTTGAAAATTAAATTTGGCATTCAATACATCGATCTCTGAACCAATGCCATCTTCCTCATAAATTCTCTGAAGCCGTTCATAGTTTTCCCTCGCCTGTTCGCTGGCAGCTTCAAGACGGGCTTTTTCCTCCTGAAGTTTGGCATCATTGATACGAAGGATAACCTGTCCTTTTCGAACTCTTTCACCCTCGTCTACAAGCTGTTCTAAAACACGCCCTCCAACCTCAGCAGAGATCATGATATCATTTTTACTTTCTACATTGCCAACTACCCTGAGCCAGCTCTTGAAGGTTTCCGGTTCCAAAACCCGGGTTTTTACATTTACCGATTTCCCAACCGGCTCATCACCTTCATTCTCTGTTACTTCGCTACCTGAACAAGCAGCTATAGAAGCCATTGCTATTATTAATACTGCCAGATTAAATTTTTTCATTATTTGTGAGTTCTTGTCTTTTGTGTTAGAAATCATTCTGCATCATCCACATCTACAAAAGGCACCCGGCCGGTAGCCAGGTCGTATTCTGCTTTTGCACTTAAATATTCAAATACCATCAAGGCGTAATTCACCTCAGCCTGGCGAACCTGTACCTCAGCATCCGTTACTTCTATCTGTGAACCGACGCCGTTCTCCAATCTTCTCAATGCCCGCTGATATCCTTCTTCGGCCTGTTCCAGCGCTTGTTTTCGAGCGGTTGCCGTTTCATAAGATTTATTAAGGCGTTCTGCAGAAGAGGCAATTTCATTTTCTGCTACTAATTTTGCTGCCCGTTGCTGTACTTCAATATCCTTGCGGGCGATCTGAGCACGTTGCACATCTGAAGTTCTTTTAAAACCCTCGAATAAAGGCAAGCTTACATTTATCGCAAGCGATTGAATTCGATTTGGGGCCGTTTCGGGTGGTGGATTCTGGAAAAATTTAGGAGAGCCGGACTGAGCTGCACTCCATTGTAAGTTATATGTGGCAGTGATAGTAGGAAGGAATCTACTTTTCACTGCCTGAATTTCTTTCTCATTTAGATTTAAACGTGCATCCAAAACCCGTAGATCTCCCCGTTCTTCAATAAGAGAAGACCAATTATCCTGTTTTATCTGAAAAGTAAACGGATTCATTTGATCTACTCTTTTGATCCCCGCATTTTCATCGGACTCTACCTCACCAGCGATAATATCAAATGAGTTCAGGTTTCCCTTCACCTCGAAATCAATTTCAAGCGGTATACCCAAAGCTACTTTTAAATTTCTAAAGGCTTCATCAACATCGTAGCGAGCTTCTATAAGTTGAGGACGCTGATTGCTGAGTTGTACCTCTAATTGCAAAACGGCGTAATCATCCACCAGCCCCGCTCGCTGGCGAGCTTGGTTATTATTTAAATTCTGTTCCAGCCTTTTTATCTGAATTTCCTGAAGCCGCAATTGTTCTTTAGCTACTAACACCTGATAGTAAGCAACCCGAGTCCGGGTAATAACCTGCTGGGTTACCGATCTGAGATTTTCCTGTTGTACAGCCTTATAGATCTCCGAAGTTGATAAGCCTACAAAAACTTCTCCCCTGAAGATATTTTGCTGAACCGTGAAACCACCCTGCCAGTTATTATCTGTTCCAAAAGGCACTCCAATAAGTTGACCTTCCGGTGCATTTGGGTCAAAAATTTGTGCCGGAAGATAACTAACAGGAATTTCGATATTCCGGGTATAGTTTAGACTGGATGAAATATTCGGATATACTTCACTCCGGGCGATGTCAACAAGTTCATCCGCATCTTTTACAGAGAGAATAGCCCGGTTCACCTCAGGGTTATTTGCCACAGCTACTTGTATGGCATCTTCCAAAGTCAGTACGGCATCAGTAAGCAAACTGTCTGTTTCTACCTGTGCAAAAGCATTCATGCAACTAAAAAAAACGAATACAAAGGTTATAAGAAAAGAGCGCATAAAAATATTTGGTGTCATTTATAATTCAGTTCTAAAATCGGTGGCTTCTTACGAGTTTATTTTTTTTCTGTTTCAAAAATTGACTTCAAGTCATTATTAACTACATCATCATCCGTTGCTATTCCGCAGCCTATTAATTTCATATATGCTTCAAACAAAGAATTCATCTCTATCTTATTCTTTTCAAGCAACTGAAAGTGCGGTGTATTTTGATGCAGATAAGCCATATTCACTAACCCATGCGAGGTACTCCACAACAACACCGCCAACTCTTTCGGATCATACGAGCTTTGAATGGATCCATCTTGCATCCCCACCTGGATTGCACGAACCATACTGGTGAATGAAGTATTCATATTGCTTTGGCACATCTCTATATAATCGCTTTCAGAAAGTTGATCAGTATCCTTGAGGTTATCAAAAAAGCGCATGGAGCGAAAAAACTCCGGGTGTGCCCGAACAAAATTCAAAAATGTAGCACCTATGGAATAAACCATTTCAATACCCGAAATGTCGCGAGTCAATACTTCCGAAATTTCTTTGGACAACATCCCGGTGGCTTTATTGCAGATCCCTAAAACCACATCGGTTTTATTTTTAAAATAGAGGTAAAGAGAACCCTTGCTCACTTCCGCCCGCTCAGCTACTTCGTCCATATTCAGATTATCGAGCCCTTTCTCGATAATCAACGCTTCCGCTGACTGAAGTATTAGGGCTTTCTTTTGCTCTTTTTCCCGTTCTTTACGTTCCGATATTCCCATTTATTGACTTTAAGTCATTTTTTGAATTAAGGTCATAAAACTACGGACATTTCTAAATAGTTCCCACTTTTTTTTAAAAATTAACCCTGGGTTAATATCATAGTCCCAACATTTTTCTTCTTGCAGAACCTCCATGTTATCAACTGACCAGCTCTGCGCTAAATTCCAGATTGAGTTCGGTTTAAAAATCAATTCCACGTACATTTGGCCTCACCAAAAAAACAATTCCTTGCTTCGTAAATACCTAATTGACCTTAGTCTTATTCTTGTAGCCATTATCTGGGCGTTAAACTTCAGCATTGTTAAGGTTTCGCTTGAAGAAATGGACCCATACAGCTTTAACGCCTTGCGTTTCATTTTTGCAACGGCCATGCTTTCCTATTTCGCCCGTAAAAAAGGGTACTCACTAACCGTAGAAAAAGAACATTTCTGGAAATTAGTGGGAATCGGGATCATTGGAAATGTGCTCTATCAACTCTTTTTTATCATTGGGTTGAATTATACCTATGCTGCAAATGCAGCAGTAATGCTGGGCACCATACCGATCTGGGTGGCATTACTCTCCCAGTTTTTCACCGACGAAAAACTCACCTTATTTAAATCTCTTGGAGTATTTTTTGCCTTTGCGGGAGTTACCTTCATAATCATGGGTGGAGAAGATACTTTGTCTTTTAAATCTGAATCTTTTCTCGGTAACATCATTACACTGATTGCCGCTGTTTGTTGGGCTACCTTTACCATTCTTTCCAGGAAATACCTCAGAATATACAGCCCGCTGCAATATTCTGCCTTTATGTCTCTCATTGGTTTGATCGGGCTACTTGCTATCGGTCTGCCATTCATGATCAATTTAGACTGGGGAGGTATTTCCATGATAGGATATGGCGGAATATTATACAGTGGAGCTCTATCCATAGGGCTAGCCTATATCATTTGGAATAATGGAGTGAAAAAGATCGGTGCGGTGCGAACGGCAGCCTATCAAAATTTAGTACCGGTATTAGGCCTCGTTTTTGGCCTGATTTTATTAGGTGAAGAACTCACGCTACTTCAATATATTGGAGCCGGTCTCGTGATTACAGGCATTGTTTTAGCCCGACTGAACCCTCCAAAGTTTAAAAGTCAATTTCAGGTACCTCAAAAATGAACTTTTCTAAATGTTATGCTTGTGTTAATCTAATTCGAGCTTTTGAGTTATTATAAACTCAAATTCTGTTGCCGCCGCTCAATAAATAGAGGATAGCCATTCTTACAGCAACACCATTTGTGACCTGATCTAAAATCACCGCTCTGTCACTGTCCGCAACTTCACTTTCCATTTCTACCCCTCTATTTATTGGCCCCGGATGCATTATTTTAAAATCAGGATATTTCTCAAGATGAGAAAGTTTAATTCCGAATCTCTCATGGTATTCTCTCAGTGAAGGGAAAAACTCCGTGCCCCTGTCTTGTCTTTCTAATTGAATTCGTAGAGCCATAGCGATATCGCACCAACCCAACGTTTCGTCCAGATTATACGAAACATCGACGCCCATCTCATTTACAAATACCGGCATCAGTGTCTTAGGTCCGCATAAAACAATATCAGCACCTAATTTTTTTAACCCTATTATATTGGATCGCACCACTCTGCTGTGAGAGATGTCACCTATGATCGCGATCTTTTTACCTTTCAAATCAGGGTAAGTGGTCTGCATGGTAAACATGTCAAGCAAAGCCTGAGTTGGATGTTCGTGAGCTCCATCTCCTGCATTCAGAATGGCCGCATCCACACACTTGGTAAGAAAATGAGGGACTCCAGGACTTTCATGCCGGACCACCACCATATCAATTTTCATGGAACTGATATTGCGGATCGTATCTTTTAACGATTCCCCCTTTTTGGTACTGGATGAGCTCGTAGAAAAATTTACTACATCAGCCCCCATGCGCTTCTGGGCAAGTTCAAAAGATAATCTTGTACGGGTACTGTTCTCGTAGAACAAATTTACAATAGTTTTATCACGAAGGGTCGGAACTTTAGGCACAGGACGATCTAAAATTTCCCGAAAATACTTGGCTTGTTCCAATACAAAGAGAATATCTTCCCTTGAATAATCTGACAACCCAAGTAAATGTTTTTGATCGAACTGATATTCACCGGAGTTGTTACTCATCCCCATCCTCCACTTCTACAACATAAACGGCATCTTCATCGTCAATTTCCTTCACCTTTACGCGCACTTCTTCATTTTCGTAGGTAGGCAGATAGATTCCCATATAGTCAGCGGCAATGGGCAACTCTCTGTGTCCCCGATCTACCATGCAACAAAATTTAATACTCCGCGGGCGGCCATATGCCATCAAAGCATCCATCGCTGAACGTACCGTACGGCCTGTGTAAAGCACATCATCCACCAATACAATATCTCTGTCATACAGATCAAAAGGAATTTCGGTGACTTGTACTTCAGGCATTTTCAATTTTGACCGGTAATCATCCCTGTAAAAAGTCACATCCAATACACCAAAATCGATTTCAGCACCAAACTCTTTCTTTATCTCCTGAGTTATTCGTCTCCCCATATAAACACCCCGGGTCTGCATCCCTATGATAGCGAGACGTGAAAAATCATCATAACCTTCCAGAAATTGATGGGCAAACCGCAGGTAAGTGCGATCCAGGTCTTCTGCAGTCATGATCTTAGCTTTCTTCAAGCGGGAGTACCTTTTTGCTTTTGATTCGCAAAGTTAGCGTTTGTGAATAGTAAATGCCAAAGGTAAATCATTTTTTAAAAGAATGAGTGTATTAAAAAATTAGTTTAAGATATCACATGTAAAGAATCGTCCTCTTCCTTTCTTTTAGCTCCTAATCTCGGTATTATTGGCACCCCTAAAATTGCTTTTAATACTTAAAATTGTATCCATGAAAATACACGAGTATCAAGCCAAAGAAATTCTTGAGAAATATAATGTAGCCGTTCCTGCCGGAATTGCCACTACCACGGTTGAAGAAACGGTTGAAGCCGCTAAAAAACTGAAAGAAGACGGAGCAGAACTTTTTGTTGTTAAAGCTCAGATTCATGCCGGCGGACGTGGAAAAGGCCGCACTAAAAAGAATAATGCCAAGGGTGTTGTTCTCTGCAAAACCATTGAAGAAGTAAAAGAAACCGCTGAAAATTTACTTGGCGATATACTTGTTACTGTTCAGACCGGAGAAGAAGGACAGCTTGTCCAGCGACTTTACGTTACCGACGGTGTTGATATAAAGTCTGAATTCTATCTGGGTATTTTACTGGATCGTGCAGTAAGCAAGAATGTGATCATGGCTTCCACTGAAGGAGGTGTTGAGATCGAGAAGGTAGCTGAAGAAACTCCTGAAAAGATCGTAAAGGAATGGGTTGAACCGGGAATGGATCTGCAGCAAAATCAGGCTCGCAGAATTGCTTTTGAACTTGGCCTTGAAGGTGAAGCTCTTAAAAACGGTATCAAATTGATCCAGGCTTTATACAAAGCGTATGAAGAAACGGATTCCAATATGTTTGAGATCAATCCATTGATCGTGACTCCTGACAACAAAGTGTACGCTTTAGATGCTAAAGTAACTTTTGATGATAATGCCCTTTTCCGTCACAAAGATCTGGCTGAACTAAAAGACGAAGCCGAAGAAAATCCGCTGGAACTTGAAGCCCAGAAATACAACCTCAATTACATCAAGTTAGATGGTAATGTTGGCTGTATGGTAAACGGTGCCGGACTTGCAATGGCAACCATGGATATCATTAAACTATCCGGTGGCGAGCCTGCTAACTTCCTGGATGTTGGCGGTGGAGCTAATGTTGATACCGTGAAGAACGGATTCCGTATCATCCTCGAAGACCCAAACGTAAAGGCAATTTTGATCAACATCTTTGGTGGAATTGTTCGTTGCGACCGTGTTGCCAGCGGAGTGATCGAAGCGGTTAAAGACCCTGAAATTGCCGAGAAAGTAAGTAATGTACCGATCATTGTTCGTCTGCAAGGAACCAATGCTAAGGAAGCCAAAGAGATCATCGACAACAGTGACTTAAATGTGATCTCTGCTGTATTACTGAAAGAAGCTGCTGAAGAAGTTTCTAAAGTACTGGCTTGATCTAAAGCTAATGTAACTACAAATTAAAAAGCCCTACACATTGACATGTGTAGGGCTTTTATTTTATATGGTTTGTACTGAAAAGTCCTATTCAGGAAACAGGGGCCTGAGCTTTCAAACGTTCGCTCACTTCTACATAAAAATCCTCATACTGTTTAACAACCTCATCCTGGTTGAATCGCTCGGCATGGGCGCGGGCATTTGCCGACAGTTCTTTATGAAGTTCAGGATCACTAAGGATCTGCACCCCATATTCAGCCATACAATCCACATCATCCAGATCGCATAGATACCCGGTTTTGCCATGGACATTCACTTCCGGCAGTCCTCCGATATTGGAACTGATCACAGGCACGCTGCAACTCATGGCTTCCAGTGCTGCAAGGCCAAACGTTTCCGAACCGGAAGGGATTAAAAACAAATCGGCAATGGAAAGCACTTCTTCTACCTGTTCCAGTTTCCCCAGAAAACGAACCTGATCACAAATTTTCAGGTCGCGACACTGTTGCTCAGCTTTTTGCCGATCAGGGCCATCACCCACCAGCAACAACTTTGCATCAATTCCGGATTCCAGGATCTTCGCAAACACCTTTACCACTTCTGGCACTCTTTT
Source organism: Gracilimonas sp. (assembly GCF_035704785.1). GTDB lineage: Bacteria > Bacteroidota > Rhodothermia > Balneolales > Balneolaceae > Gracilimonas. Next base: position 28,448 of record NZ_DASSWP010000102.1, read on the forward strand.
CACTTTTCTGAAATTAGAAACGTGAACCACTACCTTTTCATCATTAGGGCAGATCGCTTTTTTAAAGTGACTCTTATTTGATTTTTGAAAACGACCCAGGTCAATAAAATTAGGTATTACCCTGATGTCTTGCTCAATTTCAAAATACTCATAGGTTTCTTTCTTCAGATACTCGGATACCGCTGTTACCCCATCACTTTTATCGATCGAAAATTCCACCACATGTTTATAGCTTGGGTCTTTTCCTACCAGTGTAATATCGGTTCCATGCAAAGTTGTTATGATAGGGACATGAACACCTCGTTCCGCCATGATCTGCTTGGCGAGATAGGCGCTTGTGGCATGTGGAAGCGCGTAATGCACATGAAGAAGATCAAGATCTTCGTATTCGATCAAATTCACCATTTGGGAGGCTAAAGCAAGGGCATAGGGGGGGTAATCAAATAACGGATAAGAATTAATAGATACTTCATGATAGGTAATCCCTGTCTCTAAGGTATCTAGCCGGGCGGGACGGGAATAACTCATCATGTGAATATTATGTCCTTTTTTAGCAAGGGTCTTTGCTAATTCAGTTGCAACAACGCCACTTCCTCCAAAAGTTGGATAACAGGCAATTCCTATATTCATTTTAGTGATCCAAAACTTTTTTATTTAATGTATTCAATTCCAAAATACACATTCTATTTTAGTGATTTTGTATTCAACACAAGCTTTAACAGATAGGTTTCTTTTTTATATAAAAATATACCGATAGGTTCTTATGCATCACCTCATTTTTGTATATTGTAAAGCTAAATAAATATATCAATTGATCATCACCTTCTATGGCAGGACATTCGAAATGGGCGAACATTCGCCACAAAAAAGCTAAAGAAGACGCTAAGCGTTCTAAGATATTTACTAAACACATCAAAGAACTTACTGTAGCTGCCCGTGAAGGCGGCGGCGACCCGGACGGAAACCCCCGGTTATCTTTAGCTATTGATAATGCTAAGGCAGATAATGTTCCTAAGGACAATATTGAACGTGCCATTAAACGTGGAACTGGAGAAGATTCTGACGGGGCAAGTTATGAAGAGGCTACTTTTGAGGGGTATGGCCCCGGAGGCATAGCCTACTTTATCGAGGTAACTACTGATAATAATAATCGCACGGTAAGTGATATTCGACATATTTTTACAAAGCATGGGGGTAATATGGGAACCACCGGCTCCGTTGGCTATATGTTTGAGCAAAAGGGCATGATTCAGATTCCTTCAGAAGGCCTGAGCGATGAAGAATTCATGCTGGAAGCTATAGATGCCGGAGCATCAGACGTAGATACTGATGATGAAATGTTTGTGGTTTATACTACCAGGGAAGAACTTTTTGAGGTAAGGAACCGTCTGGAAGAAGCAGGCTATACTATTGAGTCAGCCACTTTGATCCGGGAAGCCGTTACTGAAACAAAAGTAGATGAGGATACAGCCGTATCAAATCTCAAAATGATGGAAAAATTTGAAGAAAATGACGACGTTAACAACGTATTCACTAATATGCTGATGGATGATGAAACTATTGCATTAGCTGAAAATCTATAATTATTGTGATCAGAATATTTACATATTCACTGCTTTTTATCCTACTCACAGCCTCCGCTGTAAATGACGGACGTAAAGCTAACGAAGCTTACAACAACGGCAATTATGAGGAAGCGGAACAACTTTACATTTCTGCTATTGAACAAGAACCTGATAATGCCCGGTTATATTTTAATCTCGGGAACGCACAGGCAAAGCAAGGCAAAGTAGAAGAGGCCATACAGTCATTTATGGAATTCCGAAGTCTGACAGAAGATCCCCGGGAAAAATCTATGGCTGAATACAACATTGGAACATTACTTGCAGAAAATGCTAAATGGAAACCTGCTGCATCACATTTCAAGAATGCATTAAAGTTCAATCCTTCGGATATGGATGCCAAGCACAATTATGAACTAGCTTTGGCCCAACAGAAAAAAGAAGAAAATGAAAATGGCGAGGATCAGAATCAAGAGAATCAGCCGCCTCCTGAACCAAGTGAATATGCTCTTGCGATGAAAAAACAAGCTGAAAAATTAGTTGCTCAACGCAAATATGGTGAAGCTTATAATTTAATGCAGCGTGCTCTTGAAGCTGATGATACGGTACGTGCTTTCAATGATTTTATTGAGAGAATTAAAAATGTTTCTGATATAAACTCAAATTGATCTCATGAAGAAATTACTGCCAATTATATTTTCTCTGTTACTTACTACCCTTGCCTTTGCACAATCTGCTGATAATTATTTTCATGACGGAGCACAATCATTTATAAACGCAGACCTGCAAACTGCTATTAATGAAGTTCAAGAAGGGCTTTCCCGTTATCCAAACGATGCCAAGCTGAATGCTTTGATGGAAAAACTGCAGCAAGAACAAGAGAAACAACAGCAACAGCAGCAGCAGCAACAAGAACAACAACAAAATCAGGAACAAAACCAGGAACAGGAAAACCAAGAGCAAGAGCAACAGCAACAGCAACAGCAGCAACAACAACAATCTGAAAATCAGGGTGAACAAAATCCTCAGGAGATGAATCCTGAAGAACTCGAATCTCAGAAGATCAGTAAGGAAAATGCAGAAAAGATCCTTCAGGCTCTTGCCCAAAAAGAGAAAGAACTGCTAAAAGAATTCAAAAAGAAAAAAACAGATGGTAGCGCCAAGCATGATAAAGATTGGTAAGCTGAGTCATTTCTTTGCCATTTTACTTGTATCACTTGCCTGCTTTTTTACAAGCCATGCGCAAGATGTTGAAGTAAATGCTGTGCTCTCTGAAACAAATATTTTTTCAGGTGAACAGGTTACACTTGACGTAACTGTCAACGGAACATCTATGGGTTCCGTGCAACAACCCGAACTTCCCGAAATTGAAGGGCTCCGGTGGTTGAGCGGAAGGACATCACGTGGTACTCAGTACACTCTTATTAATGGCAGACCTTCCGTTACTTATACTTTCGGTTTTTCCCTCATCGCTCAGTCACCCGGCAATTACACGGTCCCACCCATAACTATTCCTGTAGAAGGAGAAACCTACAATACTTCTCCAATTGATTTTAAGGTGCTGTCGCCCTCTGCCATCGAATCGGGAGAAGCACAACGCGCACCTGATATTTATGTTAGGCTGGAACCGGATGTAAGATCTCCTGTAGTTGGGCAACAGGTCATAGCTGATATAGTACTCTATTTTAAGAACGGAGTAGAAGTTTCCTCCTACCAACCCACTCCGGGCTGGAAAGCAGAAGGTTTTTGGAAAGAAGAACTGGAATATCCACAGCGTGCACAAACCACTTCCACCATCATTAATGGGGTCAGATACCAACGTGCCCGCCTTATTCAATATGCTTTGTTTCCCACTAAACCTGGAGAACTCACATTAAGTCCTTTTGAGATCTCAGTTTCAGTACGTTCAAGACGCGGGGCATCAGATCCATTTGGTTTTGGCTTGAATCAAGAACGCATGAATCTGGAATCCATTCCCGTCACTATAGAAGTTCAGCCACTGCCTGAGTTAGAAAATGCTGATTTTATAGGTGCAGTAGGAAATTTTGAGATCTCTCGCTCCATATCAAAGCGCGATGCACTGGTTGGAGAAAGTATCGAGATCATCACCCAAATAAATGGAACCGGGAATGTGCCATTGGTAAATAAACCCGAATATGAATTACCGGCCTCACTGGAGAAATATAATCCTCAGGAGAACTCTTCCATACAACGAACTGATCGTCAAATTTCCGGTACCCGAACTTTTACAGACATTGTGATCGCCAGAAATTCAGGCACTTATACAATACCTCAAAAACGTGTTGCTTACTTCGACCCAAACAGAAATGAGTATGTTATAGAGCGGTTACCTGAATTATCTTTTAATGTAGAGCGTGATCCAAATGCTGTTTCAGTAGCAGAAGAAGACCTTCGTTTTAACGTAAAACCCATTACCGGCCTGGCTCAATGGACTACCGCAAGCGCACAGCCCCTTTACCAAAAAACATGGGTTTGGATCATGATCTTCTTCCCGATCATATTGACAATCGGAGCCTTTGGATATAAAAGATACCGCGATCGTATGAATACCGATATGGCCTTTGCACGTTCACGTACTGCATATGATAAGGCACAGAAAACACTATCTGAAGCAGAACAAAGTTCAGATATTAAGATCGGATATCATTTGATAGAAAAAGCCCTTATCCAGTTTATTACAGATAAATTAAACCTTCCGCCCGCTGGATTATCTCACTCCGACATCATAAAGGAAATAAATAAGTTTTCGGACAGTGAAATTACATCTGAGCTGAAACGCTTATTGACAAAGTGTGAGACCATTGCCTACGCACCAAATACAACTCAGGAAGGCCTCGTTTCAGATATTAAAAAAACTAAGACACTTATTAAAGAAATTGGAAAGCTGACATGAAAAAATGGACATGCTTGATAATTTTTACTCTTTCTTTTGTCCCTCAGATTTATGCTCAACAGGCTGCTTTTGATGAGGCCAATATTCTTTTTGAAAACGGAGAGCTGGATGATGCCTTTGCAATGTACAAATCTATTGAAGCATCGGGACAAGTATCCGGCCCTTTATTTCTTAATATGGGGATAACTGCTGTGCAACTTGACTCCATGGGGCTGGCCAAGTACTATTTTTTAAAAGCTCAGAAGTTTGAAGCCACCCGGAGTCAATCAAATACAGCATTGGAATATGTAAACCGGCAATTTAGCCGGCAGTCCGCGGTGTTGCCTAAATTACCATGGGATCGGGCAATTTACTGGATCAATAATGAGATAACTGCTTCCGGTTTGTTCATTTTTGGATTTTTGATCACTCTTTGCGGCCTAATTTTATTATACATTAGCTGGTTTAAAAAGCCTTCTCTGAACAAGACCTTTTCAACTATAATCACACTGATAATTACGGGTACTGCCTTAGTGGGATTAGCCTTTTATGCTGATTATGTGAATCAGCGGTATGATGAAGCAATATTAGTCTCAAATTCGCAAAGAGTAATGCAAGCCCCGGAGGCTGAAAGTACTTTAGTAAGCATAGCCTATGAGGGTTATGACCTCACAGTAGATCATTGGAAAAGTAATGAACACGAAAATTGGCTCTATATCCGGCTGGGTAATGGTCAATTTGGCTGGATTCAGAACGAAGGAATCAAAATATTATAACCTGTAAATACCTTCGGAAGTTGTATATCAGTCTGCTTATTTTTGTAACACTTCACATTGGTGATTTAAATTACAGTAACCCTTCAAACTTAACTTATTGTTAGCACTATGAGCATAACTCAAGAGTATATTGATCAAAATAAAGACAAATTCCTCGAGGAACTTTTTGAGTTGCTGCGCATACCTAGTGTAAGCACTGATTCCAGCAAAAAAGAGGAGATCCAGAAAGCTGCAAATTTTCTTCTTAGACAGCTCAAGGATCTCAATTTGGATACTGTTAAACTTTACGATACTCCCGGAAATCCCATTGTGTATGCTGAGCATTGCCCTCATAAAGATCGCCCCACAGTTTTGATCTATGGCCATTATGATGTTCAGCCTTCCGACCCTGATGAACTTTGGGATACTCCTGCTTTTGAGCCCACAGTAAAAAATGGATTGATCTATGCGCGTGGTGCAAGTGATGACAAAGGGCAGGCATTCACTCATGTAAAGGCTGTCGAATCTTTTGTTAAAACAGGACAAGAAATTCCGGTAAATGTGAAATTTGTTTTGGAGGGTGAAGAAGAGATCGGCTCTCCAAACCTGGTGCCTTTTCTTGAAGAACATGAAGATCTGCTTTCCTGTGATATGGTGCTCATATCCGATACAGCAATGTTCGCTGAAGATCAGCCTTCTATCACCTATGGATTACGCGGACTTGCTTATATGGAAGTTGAAGTAGTTGGGCCGAATCGTGACCTGCATTCCGGAGTTTTCGGCGGGGCGGTTGAGAACCCCGCTAATGTTTTGTGTGAGATCATCGCTAAATTAAAAGATGAAGATGGGATCATTCAAATTCCCGGATTCTATGACAAGGTAGTACCTCTTACCAAAGCAGACCGTGAAGCTTTTGCCCAGCTTCCTTTTGATGAAAAAGAATATAAAAAGACACTCGATATAGAAGCCGTTCATGGTGAAAAAGGATACAGCACACTTGAAAGGGCATCGGCCCGTCCTACTCTTGATGTAAACGGTATATGGGGCGGTTACCAGAAGGAAGGAGCAAAGACCGTACTTCCATCCAAAGCAAATGCCAAAGTAAGTATGCGCCTGGTTCCGGATCAGGATCCCAAAGAAATTGCCCGGCTTTTTAAAGAACATGTAGAATCATTGGCTCCTGATACCGTCAAAGTAACCGTAACGGAACATCACGGCGGACATCCTTCAGTCACTGATCTCGACTTCTATGGGCTTAAGGCAGGTGCTAAGGCTTTTGAAGATGTTTATGATAAAGATGTGCTGTTTTCCAGGGAAGGCGGCTCTATCCCAATTGTAGCGGATTTCAAGCGTGTACTCGGAGTGGAATCTATATTGATGGGGTTTGGACTAACCAGCAACGCTATACACTCTCCCAATGAAAACTTTGCGATCAAGGACTTCCATCGTGGGATTAAAACTTCAGCGCGATTTTTAGAGCTATTGCCTGAATATTCATCCTGATTTTTAGGCATGAAATCCTCGTTTCACAGAAATGACCTATAACTCTGTATCCACTACGATCGGAGCATCTCTTTCAAAATCGTAAAGAGTGAGGCGGCGCAGATTATAGTAGCCTGTCCAATAGTTTCGAAGTGCCTGTATATAACTTCGGCGCGCACTGTCTTTTTCATTTTGTGCAATAAAGAGGTTGGTGATATCGATCTTACCGATCAGATATCGATTTTTAGCAACATCATAACGTCTCTCAGCAATTTCATCTGATATTTGAGCCAGATCAACCTGACTCTGCAATTGAGAAAATTCCCGCACCGTACTTCTCACATTTAAGGCAAACTGCAGCTTTTGATATGCAATAGTATTTGCAGTTGAGGCCTGCTGATTTCTGGCCGACTGAATCTCGGCTGTATTTTTACCCCAGTTAAAAATCGGTATTTCAAAACCTAAGGTAAAAAATTGACGATTTTGCGGATCATTATATAATTCAGCAAGCTCTTCAGAGGTTTGATTTAATCCAAAACTTGCCTGAAGTGTTGCTGAAAACCCGGCCTCTTTCCTTGCTTGCGCATAGGATTGGTTGGCTTGAATTTCACTCAGCTCAAATTCCAAAGACGTACTGTTATTTTCACGAGCCAATTCCAATGCTTTATCTACATCAATGTTCAGTGCCGGAGCTTCTTCAGGAACTACAACCTCTATTTCAACTTGATCAGGTATACCCAGCAATGCTTTGAAGTTTTCTTCCGCTCTTTGAAAATTCAGTGAGGCTGTTGTAAGAGAAGTTTCTGCATTACGGAGTGCAAGCTCACTTTGAAGCAGATCATTTTCAGCAATACTCCCAACATGATATCTCCCTTGAGAGATATTGTAAATAGAATCATTCACCGTGACGTTGAATTCAGCTACTTCCACATTAATTTTAGCCAATAAAAAATCGAAAAAGCTTTGGGTAGTGTTAAAAGCAAGGTTTTCCATATCTTCTACAAATTGCTTTTGTGCAATTTGATATCGCAACGGCTCGATTTTGCTCCGCCATTTCAAACTATTAAATTGAAATATTGGCTGTCGGTAACTGGCAACAAGCGGAGTGCTTTGCCACAAATAAGTGTTTTCGCTTTCAAAGATTCCAAGTCGTGTGATACCACTCGAAAGTGAGAGATTACCTCCTGTAGGCATTATGCTTTGCTCAATGGTCAGATCAACCGATGCTTCAGACTGTGTTCTTGAAGAAAAAGTAACCGTACCATCATCCTGCACATTCGAAAAAATAGACTTGTTATAGTTTGGAGCATCACCGCTTAAAGTTAGGCTTGGCAACAGATCTGCTCTAAATGACTTATATCTCCATTTTGCAGATACCAAAGAAAAATTTGCGGCCCGTGCAAGCGGACTATTCTGTTTAGCAATCTCTATACTCTCCTCTAAATTCAGAGTCCGGCTATCCTGAGCCTGAAGCTGAAATGAGATCAAAGCAAAAGCTATAATGGCAAGAAAACTTAAAAGACTTTTATTCATGGCGTAATGCGTGTACTGGGTCATGTTGTGCGGCTCGTTTTGCGGGATAATAACCGAAGACCACTCCAATGATAACTGCAACACCAAATGATACGATGATAGAGAATGGGGTCACGATTGTAGCAATATCTGCGGTAGCTTCAATGACGTAGCTGAATGCCATTCCTAATATTATCCCAATAAAGCCGCCTGTAATACTTATGGTAAGTGCTTCTGTTAAAAACTGCAGCTCAATATCTTTCTTCTGAGCTCCTACAGCCATCCTAACCCCAATTTCCCGAAAACGCTCTACTACTGAAGCGAGCATTATATTCATAATACCAATTCCGCCTACGATCAAGGAAATAGATGCAATCGTTGAAAGAACAATATTAAAAATCCGTTTTGTTTGTTGCTCTTGTTGTAAAAGCTGCTCAGGGACTATGATCTCAAAATCAACAACGTTATTATGACGCCTTAGTAACATACGCGACAAGATCTCCGCAATAGTTCCACTGTACTTGGTATCAGACACTTTTACGATCAGCCTATCCAGCTGGTGATAGTTTCCAGCTGGATTACTTCCTGAATTTTCTCCCCCGGTCGAGAACATCATGATGCTTCCTCCTCCCATAACTATTGTTGAGCCGCCTCCGGATTGAAGATCACTTGAAGTTACTACTGCTCTGTTTCTAAATCGAAGTAATACGGTGGATACCGGAGCATATACATCCAGGTTAAAATTTCGAATTCCAAGATTTTTGATATTCTCATTTGATACTTCTTTTTTCTCCAAAACCCCAATTACGGTAAGCCAAAGATGGCCAACCTTTATCTTTTTACCAATTGGATCTTGACCGGGGAAAAACCTGGTTTTCACATCATATCCAATTATACAAACCGGGTCTGATTGCTCGATCTGCATCTCACTGAAATTGCTTCCTTCAACAATTTCAAAATTACTTATGTCAAAATAATCTCCATTAACACCTACAAGTTTACCGGTTCGCATTCTTGCCTGTCTGATAAAACTTGTTTCGTAAACAATTTCAGGGCTTATTTTTTCTACCTGTGGAATCAACTCTTTGATACTTTCCAGGTCCTTTAATGTCAAACCGGGAGAGAATT
>NZ_DASSWP010000153.1:0-30397 GCF_035704785.1 Gracilimonas sp.
GAACTTTGTATAACTTCAAATTCATCATAATCGATGCCTTTGTATTTAATATTTGATGGTGAAGGGTTGGGGAAACTCATGGGAAGAGCCACTGTAGTGTCCGATTTAAATTTAATAAGTTGGGTTTGAAAGGTGATAGGCTCATCCGGATTATTATTGGTAACCTGGAATATAAATTTTAGGCTGTCTGAATTGGTGGTGACGTCATAAGTTGTTACCGGGAAAAAATTCTTGTTGTTCTCATCATATTTAGCAAGAATTTGAATGTTGGTGATATTCGAGATTTTATTGTCTACATCGGGAAGATACGCCTCGGCAGAAAGAGTGATAGTTTTTTTGGAAGATTGATCAACGACGGTAACATGTACCACATAATTGCCAGGTGCTACTTCAAATTCGTGTTCAAACAAAAATAATTTGTCATCAAAAACACTGCTTTCAGCATCTTTAGAAATAATGGCGGGGCAATTAAACGTCTCAATAGTGCCGGTGGTTTTATTAGTAATTTCAAAAGAAATATTGGCCGCAGCTGATAAACCCTCCTCACTGGTTTTAAAAACCAAACTATTGTGGGGAATGCTGCCGGCTATTTGAAGTATAGGCTGACCATTTTCGTTGATTAAGCCTGAAACTTCCATCCTTAATTCCGGAAACCCCGGTTGATAATTATACCCTGCTCCTCTCTTTATATCTTCCACATAATTATTAGAGCAATTGGCAAGTATAAATGATAGGCTGATTAGAAACAGTAACAAACTAGATTGATTCTGAAAGACTTTCATAACAATACCTGTTTTATTTTTAAAAACATTTCACAATGATTGCAACATTTAACCTATCTTTAGCTAATCATTTAATTGTATGCACTTACTTAAATAACTACTCTTTATGATTTCTGCAAGACGCCGGACAAAAATAGTTTGCACTATTGGTCCAAGCTGTAATACTCAAGAGAAAATAGAAGACCTGTTATTACATGGGATGAATGTTGCGAGGGTCAACTTCTCTCATGGTACACATACAGATCATGCTCAGGTCATTAAGAATGTTCGGAAAGCAGCTAAAAAGTATAAATATAGTGTGCCCATACTCATGGATCTTCAAGGTCCTAAAATAAGAGTAGGTCAGATGAAAGACGGGGGACAAGAACTTGAAACAGGTTCGGTCGTTAAAATTACTGCAGAAGATGTTGAAGGCACCGATAGCGTGATTCCAATAGACTATAAAAACCTGATCTATGAAGCCGAACCGGGTAATTCAATTTTACTAGATGACGGCTTGCTGGAATTTAAGGTTACAGAGAAATATCCGGACTCTTTGCAGGCAAAAGTAGTGGTTGGCGGTATGCTAAAGTCGAGAAAAGGTGTGAACCTGCCAAATGTTAGGATCTCGATTCCCTCTATGACAGAGAAAGATATTAAAGATCTGGAATTTGGAATTAAGCAAGATGTAGATTTGATAGCTCTTTCCTTTGTACGCACCGCGAAGGATGTGCGAGATATTATTTCTCGAATAAGAGCTGCAGGAAGTCAGGCCGGTATCATAGCAAAAATTGAAAAACCCGAAGCTTTGGATGTAATTGATGAAATTATTGAAGAGGCCGACGGCATAATGGTTGCAAGGGGAGATCTTGGAATCGAGATACCTACCGAACAGGTTCCTGTTGTCCAGAAAATGATCATCGAAAAATGCCGCATGGCGGGTAAACCGGTAATAACAGCTACTCAAATGCTGGATTCAATGATCACCAATCCCCGACCAACACGTGCTGAAAGTTCCGATGTTGCCAATGCTGTTTTGGATGGAACCGATGCTGTAATGCTTTCAGGTGAGACCGCAGCCGGAGCTTATCCCATGGAAGCTGTTAATGTGATGGATAGGATCTGTCGGTCTATTGAAGATAACCGCCCTCAGCTCTATAACAGTTTAGGGTATCGCAAACCCGAGTGGAAGGAGAAGCAGGTAATTGAATCGCTTGCCTATTCTTGTGTCACTATTGCTGATAACGTGGAAGCAAAAGCTATAAGTACAATCACTCATTCAGGAAGTACGGCTCGCAGAATTGCAAAATTTCGGCCTAAGGTCCCTATTGTTGCTTTTACGGAAAATCAGAAAGTTCGGCGTCAGCTTAATTTGGTTTGGGGGGTATATTCAGTTCGTCTTGATGAGCTTTTCGATACTGATAAAAGTGTAAAAATGATGGAAGACTATCTTAAAGATAATGGCATGGTAAAAGAAGGTGACAGGATCATCGTAGCTACAGGCATGCCGATCGCCAAACGAGGCCGTACCAATATGATAAAAGTAAGCACGATCGAATAGAATATTTCGTTAAAGCATGACGCAATGAATCTGTATAGACATGTTTTATGGATTTCAGTTTTAATCCTGATTACGGGATGCAAAACCTCTTTGCAGTCAAACTGGAAAAATTTTAATGCTTACTATAACACCTACTACAACGCGGAAAAGAACTATGAAGCCGGGCTAGAGAAAAACCTTTCGCAAATGAGGGATTATAACCCTCTTCAGCCTGTTCGGATTCATCCTGTACCTGTAAATGCCGGGGCTGAAGACTTTGATAAAGCTATTCAAAAAGCAGCCGATATTTTACGTCGCCACGATGATACGAAGTGGGTAGATGACGCTATTTTTCTTATCGGTAAATCCTACTATTTCCGGCAGGAATACTTTTCAGCTGACCAAAAATTCAGAGAGTTATACGTAAATTCTGAAGATCCTCAGATGAGACAAAGGGCCATTATATGGCAGGGAAGGGCACTCTTGGAAATGGAATTACACAGTGAAGGGGTTGCTTTTCTATATGAACGGATAGAACAATTTGAAGATCAGTGGAAACCGGAGCAAATTGCAGAAGCAAAGGCATTACTTGCGCAGCATCATGTTGAGATGGAGAACTGGCAATTGGCTGCCAAATTTTTGTCAGAAGCGTTGAGGGATTTGCAGAAGACAGAGTATAGAGAAAGAGGATACTTTCTTCTTGGTCAGATCTATGAAAGATCAGAAGATCTGGAAGCAGCATATAATGCTTACAGTAAGGTAAGTGATCATTTTTCTGAATACAGGATCCAATATTTGGCACAGCGAAAGAGGGCTGAAGTAGCCCGAAGCCTAGATCGCAACGATCTGGCTTTAAATATTTTCGAGAGCATGGTCAGGGATGATAAAAATCTTGAATATAGATCTGAGCTCGATTTTGAGTTAGCCCGTACTGAGCACGAGCTTCAAAACTACAGACAGGCAGAAAAGCTTTATAATGATGTTTTGCATAGTGATTTAAGTCGCCCAACTGCAGAAATAACTGCCCGGGCTTATTATGGGTTAGCTGAAATTTACAGATTTGGTTATGAAAATTTTTCAAAAGCTGCCGCATATTATGATTCTGCAGCTCAACAGAATGTATTGCCTGACAGGTTGCCTGAAGATTTTGAAGCGGAGTTATTGGCAGAATCGTTTGGCAACTATGCCCGCATAAAATCTGAGATCGCTCTCCGGGATAGTTTATTGAAACTGGCTCAATTATCTCCCGATGAATTTGAATTGGTTTTGAAAGAGCTAAGAGAGCAAAAAATACAAGAATTAGAAGCGATCCGGTCTCAGGAACAACAGGAACTGGATCAAATGGTAACAGTGAATCAGGTTGAAAATAACAGTGGAATAGAAAGTTCAGATAACGGCTTCTTGAATATCAATAACCGGCAAAGGCGACAGAACCTTCGTCAGCAGTTTTATGCAGTTTGGGGAAACAGGCCTTTAGCTGATAATTGGAGAGTTCGCAGTATGATCCGATCTTCTGCCTACAATGAAGAAGTAGAGGAAATTTCCACTGCTGAGGAGGAGCTGGAAATATTTGATATTGAAATTGACTTAAGTGACATACCATTTTCTACTGAAGAACAAGATTCAGTTCGTAAGCGTATTGCTGCTTATAATTATGAACTTGGTAATTTATTTTTTCTATCCCTGAATATGCCAGACAGTGCTATTCACTATTTTCAAAAGGCGATTGCAACCCCTTCCAGCGAAAACATTAATATGGTTTCATTATACTCTTTAGCAGAGCTTTATGCTGTTGAGGGCATTGAGTTAAAGGCCATAGAGTACGCTGAAGAGCTTTTAGAAAAATATCCCAATTCCGTTTATTCCAGCCGAGTTGCTGAACAGTTTGATCTACAGCTAAATTCAGGTAAAGTTTTGTCTGGAGTAAGCCCTTTAGAGGTATATCGGCAAATTATGCAGGATGATAGTTTGCAAAACACTATAAAGGCAGAGCGATTAAAACAACTTTCATATAACTTCAACAACCATCCTGTAGCACCTAAAGCACTTTATGAGGCTTTAGAAGCTTATACGGAGGCCGGGAAGTCTGATTCTTTATACAGCAGAAAGATCAGTGACTGGATGCAGATCAAGCAAGATACATCCTTAATTGAGAGTCAGATGTTAGAAGATCTGAGTTTGAAAGATTCGACCTGGGATGAGCAGAATATAAGCACATCATTTCCTTATGTGGGAGCTAGCTGGGATAGTGCGAGAGTGGTTGCAGATACTTTTCTCGTTATGTATCCGGGATCAGAATTACACCCTGGGGTAATCCTTCTGAAACAGGAACTCGAGATGCCTGAGAGTCTGAATGAAGGTGTTGAGACCTCCCAGCCAACAGAATCTGATACTGTGGTTTCTGAAGGTTATCTTGATTGTGAGGATATAGGTGAGGAATTAAATGTGAGAGGTGGGTTGCAGCAGTTTTTGGATGGCATTGATCTTACAAATACTGAGATTGTCACCGAAATAATTTACCGATTTAAGGTAAATCAAAGAGGAATTATTGAAGAATATATCCTGCAAACTGAAAATGCAGATGAAGAAATAAAGAATAAATTGGAACAAGGTTTTGAGCGAAACTTGAGTTTTGAGGCTGTTTTATATCAAGGTCAAGCTGTTTCGATGGAATGTAATTATACATTTCCAGTGGGGAGTTAAGCCTTTTGCTTAATAAGAGCTTTTTTGATCTTGGAGATCAATCCGGGACCTTCATAGATAAGCCCTGTGTAAATTTGAAGAAGATCGGCCCCGGCTTCAATTTTGTCCAGAGCAGCTTCAGGGCTGTCAATTCCGCCCACCCCGATGATGGGCTTTTTACCTTCAGTTATTTGATGGATCCACTTTATAACCTGTGTGCTTTTTTGCTGAATAGCTCGCCCGCTAAGCCCTCCATTACCAATTTCGGCTAAAGTTGTAGTATCAGTTCTTAGTCCCTCACGGCTTGAGGAGGTGTTGGTTGCCATATACCCGGCAATCCCAAAGTCTTCACAAATTCTTATCAGACGCTCTAAATCCGGCTTGTCTATATCTACTGTGAATTTTACAAGAGATGGTTTGCGGCCTTTATCTGCGGGTTTAAGTACAGAAAGTAGATCTTCTAAGGCTTTGGGATCTTCAAATGTTTTTCCTTCCCCGGTATTGGGACATGATATATTGATGGTAATATAGTCTGCAACAGGCTGAGCTTTTTCATAACTGTATAAATAGTCTTGAAGTGCGGCATCTCCGTGAATGGTAGGATCATTTGTTTTGGCAATATTTACGCCAAGGGGGATCGCCAGATCTAAGCCGGCAAGTCTTTTAGTTATAACGGAGGCCCCATGATTATTCAACCCCATTCGGTTTATTAGTGAATGATCTTTAGGAATTCGGAAAGCCCTTGGTTTAGGGTTTCCTGTTGAAGGCTGTGCAGTTATACTCCCAATTTCTACAAATCCGAAGCCCAGGGACTGCATAGCAAGAGGAGTGGTCCCGTTTTTATCGAAACCGGCTGCCAGCCCGATAGGATTGGGGAATGTGCAACCAAAAAAGTCCTGCTGTAAACCTGAATTTTCTGAATTATATATAGCAGAGGCCAGCGTTTGAAGAAGTGGTGAACGGTTAGTTTTAGATGCGATGTTTAGGCCCAGCTCATGAGCTACCTCGGCATCTTTTTTAAATAAGAGTGGCTTTATCAGTTTTTTATAAATCATTGGGACAATGATACGAAAAAACGTTCAAAAAGAGTGAAAGAAGCCTTATACTCGATCGCCTATATTTATGCAAAAAGATCAGAACTACATATCACAATTAATCACTCAATTGCGAAAGCAGGGCGCAGTTGTATTGCTGGAATCTCAAATGGAAGATCACCCGGCCAGTACAAAAAGCTATTTGGCCGCTCAGCCCAAGGCCTGGATCAAAGCTTTTGGAGACGAAATAGAAGTGATGGATAACGGTAATTCAAAAACTTTTAAGGGTGACCCCTGGGATGCGATCAGGAATTTTAGAGAAGAACAGAATGATTGGTTATTTGGATACTTCGGCTATGATCTGAAAAACTACACTGAGCAGCTAACATCAAATAATCCCGCTGTGATTGATGCGCCTGATCTGTTTTTTATGGTTCCGAGTTTATTGATCGAAATCGATCATCAGTATAATATAAATGTGATAGGGGGAGAACTTCCGAATGAAATAGAGTCACATTATAAAGCCAATGATCTGAATATTAAGCTCACCGGTCAGGTAGATCAAAATAGCTACTTGAAACGGGTCAAAGAAGCCCAAAAAAATATCTATGAAGGCGATTTCTATGAGATCAACCTTTCACATCCTCTTGAGTTCTCTTTCGAGGGGGACAGCTTAACTCTTTATCAGGCAATGAAAGCTGCAGGGCCGGTACCTTTTGGCGGGTATGTTGCTTTCGATGACATTGCAATATGTTGTTCATCACCGGAGCGTTTTTTAGCAAGGCAGGGAAATAAGGTCTGTTCTCAACCGATAAAGGGGACAGTTTCCAGACGACTCGACAAAAATGATGAAGCTGATATTGCCAGGTTAAAAAATTCCCAAAAAGAGCGTGCCGAAAACCTTATGATCGTTGATCTGGTAAGAAATGATCTGAATAAAGTGGCTATTAAGAACAGTGTTAAGGTTTCGAATTTGTTTGAAATTCAAAGTTTTGAAACGGTGCACCAAATGGTTTCTACGGTTGAATGCCTTGTTAAAGAAGAAACAGACAGCATTGACCTTATAAAAGTATGTTTCCCAATGGGTTCTATGACCGGTGCGCCCAAAATCGCCGCAATGCAGGCCATAGACGATTACGAAGGTTATAAAAGGGGAGTTTATTCAGGAGCACTGGGTTACATAAAACCGGATGGGGATTTTGATCTGAATGTCATCATAAGAACGGGCATTATGGAGGGAAATAAATTGATCTACCCCGTGGGAGGAGCAATAACCAGCGACTCGGACCCTAAAGCAGAATGGGAAGAGACCCTTTTAAAGGCTCGTGCCATCACAGATATTTTTTCTATGTGAAAACTCTGAATGAAGACTTTCCAATAAGGGTTATACTCACACATAAGAAAATTCACATCAGGACAAAGAAGTAATGAAAGCGAGCACATTAGGTGAGCTTAAAAAAAGCGGTTGGGAATCGGTTTCAGTAAAGGAAGAGATAAGAAGAAACCTGATCAATAAGATCAAGCAGAAAGAAACGCTATTCCCCGGTATCCTGGGATATGATAAAACCGTACTCCCCCAAATTCAGCATGCGTTATTATCTAAGCATGATATGATCCTTCTAGGGTTAAGAGGGCAGGCCAAGACCCGAATACTTCGGATGCTGGTAGATTTCATGGATGAATACATCCCTATAGTGAAAGGCTCTGAAATTAATGATGACCCGCTAAATCCACTTTCTAAATACGCCAAAGAACTTATTGAAGAGAAAGGAGATGAAACTCCCATTGAATGGTTGCACCGCTCCTTCAGATACGGTGAAAAACTGGCGACACCCGATACAACAGTAGCCGACCTCATCGGAGATATTGATCCCATCAAAGCTGCAACAAAGAAGCTGACCCTTGCCGATCAGAATGTGATCAATTTTGGATTAATACCCAGAACCAACCGGGGTATATTTGTGATCAATGAATTACCGGATCTGCAGCCAAGGATACAGGTCGCCTTGCTGAATATCATGCAGGAAAGAGATATTCAGATCCGTGGTTTTAATGTTCGTATTCCTCTGGATGTAGCTATGGCTTTTTCAGCCAATCCGGAAGATTACACAAACCGGGGTAATATTATCACACCTCTCAAAGACAGAATAGACTCACAAATTATTACTCACTACCCGAGAGAAGTTGGTATTGGGATGGAGATCACGAAGCAGGAAGCCTGGCAGGAGCGTGATAGCGGGATTCAGATCCATATCCCTGATCTGTTCAGGGAAACCATTGAAAAAGCAGCTTTCGAAGCCCGTGAATCTGAGTATGTAGATCAAAATAGTGGTGTTTCAACCCGAATGACGATCACGGCATTAGAGCAGGTAGTTTCTTCAGCCGAACGGAGAGCAATTTTAAATGGTGAAGATAAAACATCTATTCGCATAGCGGATCTATACCATATGGTACCTGCATTGACGGGTAAAATAGAGTTGGTGTATGAGGGAGAACAAGAGGGAGCGATCAGCGTAGCTAAGCACATATTGGGTAAAGCGATCAGTAAAATTTTTAAACTTCATTTTCCTGACCCTCAGGCAAAATCAGAAGAACAGAAATCAGCCTATAAAAATATAACGGATTGGTTTGCT
Source organism: Gracilimonas sp. (assembly GCF_035704785.1). Classification (GTDB taxonomy): domain Bacteria; phylum Bacteroidota; class Rhodothermia; order Balneolales; family Balneolaceae; genus Gracilimonas. The sequence continues at coordinate 8,651 of NZ_DASSWP010000153.1, forward strand.
GATGGAAATGAAATAAATATTTCCGATACGCTCTCAAATAAAGAATATGAGAAAGCTTTAGATAGTGTCAATGGACTGGAGGCGCTGGTCAAAAAACATGCTAAAGATGTTTTAAAACAAGAAAAATACCTGTGGATGGATTTTGTCCTGGAAGCTTTACATCAAAACTCTATGCTCAGTAAACAAGACCTGGACGACGAAACATTGTATTCTGATATGCTTGGATCCATGTTCTCATCGTTAGGTGATTTTGGTGAAGAAGGGTTCGATGAATTTGAGTAATTATTTCATTGAATTCAGCTTAAGTTAACCTTATATTTAAAGCCTTGGCAAATTTCAAGCAAGCACACGATTATGAAAAAAGGAATTCATCCAGATTACAAAGAAATTACGGTATTGATGAGCGATGGTACCGAAATTACGACCCGCAGCACCATGGACGTCAAAGATGGCGTTTATCGCAGCGAGGTTGATTCTAAAAACCATCCGTTCTATACCAAAAGCAATACATTTACTTCTACAGCCGGACGTGTTGACCGCTTTAAGCGTCGATATGGTAAAGGCGAAGAGAAGTAAGCTTAGCAATTATTTTATTAAAGGATGCATCTTATTGATGCATCCTTTTTTTATTTTCGGATATGGAAGTACAAATATTTGAAGTAGGACCATTTTTAGAAAACACCCATCTGTTAACCCGGAACGGAAAGCATATTCTCATTGATCCCGGATTTTCAACAGAACCCGAATATCAGCGGTTTAAGGACGCACTTTCAGGGGAACTCGAAGCCATCGTGTTGACCCATGCCCATGTTGATCATGTATTAGGGTTAAGCAGTGTTCTTCGTGATTTTGAAGTACCTGTTTATCTATGCAACAAAGATCGCTTTTTATGGAAGAATTTTGGAAGTCAGGCACAGATGTTCGGTATCAATCAAGGAGGCTTTGACTTCGCTCCGGAAGTACTTCCAAGTGAAGGCGACTTTGAGATCGGGGAATTTACTTTTACCTGCCTTTATACTCCCGGCCACTCACCCGACCATATCTCTTTATACTTTGAACCTGATGACCTGCTAATTGCCGGAGATGCGCTTTTCAAGGAAAGTATTGGCCGCACAGATCTTTATAAAGGTAATTTTGAAGTTCTTGAAAAAAGCATCAAGGAAAAACTCTATACCCTGCCTGAAGAAACTACGGTATATCCGGGTCATGGTCCCACTACTACCATTGGCCATGAAAAGAAAAACAACCCTTTTATAAAGTAAAGCTTTGGTTAAGCTTTCTTTAGTTTTTCGATCTGCTCTTTATAGTGGTCAGCTTTATCACTGTTTCTGTTTATCAGCATTTCATACATTTTAACCGCTTCTTTTTTACGGCCCTGTTGGGTATGAATTTTTGCCAGGGTTTCTGAGACAACGTCGTCCACTTCTTCCGCTTCTTTGCCAAGATCAGAATCATCAAAAGGTTCGTTATCGGCAGGTATTTGGATACGTTTTGATTCAACCTGTTCCAGCATTTCTATAAGAGTGTCGAGGTCAAGAATGGGAGATTTTCGTGAACCCTGCTGCAGCTTAACACTGGAAGAAGTGTATGAATGTGCGGGAATGGCTGCTTCAAATTTTTCTGGATGTACGAGAAAATAATGAAGATGCTCCATGAGCGGGCTGCCGGGGGCATAGGTCTTGGCTTTCAAGGCTTCTTTTATAGCTTCATTACTTTTGTTTTGAAGATGATAGAACCATGAAAGCAAAAAAAGTCCTACGGCATCAGGACCACGTTTCTTTAAGTGTTTTTTAAGTTTCAGAGTGACCTTTTCAGGGGCTTCATCAAACTTATCTACAAATGAAGAAAGAGACTTAGGTATGTTGAAAGGGAGTTGTTGCATGAATTTTTTATAGCTCAAGAATAATAAAGTGAAGCAGGCTTACAATCAAAGCAAATTACCAATTACTTACAGCATCATTAAACATATTATTTGCCACTTGTTCTAAGGCAGTATTTGCCGCTTCATTTTCTCCCTCAATTGGATTCTCGGCGGGATCATAATTTGATCGTCCGGTAAATGAAGTGGTCCATTCTTCCTCATCCTGTGAGGTATACTGAAAAGTTGCACGAACTGTGATCGTTACCTGATTTTGATTCGTTTGTTCATCGCCGCCAATACTAAATGGACGGTTGGAGTAGGATGTAATGACCCCATCCAATACAGCATCTGCTTCAGCTTCATTATTTGCGAGTTGAAGACTACTCTGATTTACAAATCGATTTATCAATACTACATTTAGACGATCACTTAGGTCCCCAAGACCACTGTTAGATTGGTCAGGAAAAAAAGGAATATAGATAGTGTCAACACCCGGAGGTATAGAAGCACCAGTAAAGCTGTAGCGAAGGCATCCGTTGAATAAAAAACCAACGCATAAAATTATTGTCACCCAAGTTTTATTCCAGGCCATATTGATCCAATTTTCTATAAAGGGTTCGTTCGCTCACGCCGAGAGTTTCAGATGCTTTTCTTCTATTGCCGTCGAAACGTTTCAGAGCCTGTTGTATCAAAAATTTCTCAGCCTCTTCAATGGATGGAATTTCTTTGTTTTGGAGGAAGTCCGATAAATCAGACTCTTCTGATTCTTCAGCATCCGGTTCGTCCGGCATCGACTGCACTCCCAAAGAGGCATGGTCTCCCAGATTTACATTTACACCCGGTACTTCAGTTTTATCTACTTCATCACGTACTGAAGCGGGCAAAGCCTTTAAATTTTTGGCTGAGAATGTTGAATAAAGAAAATTGGCAAACATTTTCTTTACATCGGCAATGTCATTTCTCAATTCAACCAAAGCACGATAAATCAACTCACGATCTTTGCGGTCAAATTCAGAGTTTGACTCATAAGAATCTTGCTGATCTTTGGCCCTATCGGCTACCATTGGGAGGTTGTCAGCACTTCCCTCATGCTGTCGGCCTTTTAGGTATTTCTGCAGTTTTTTCTTATCAATGAACTGAGATTTTTCCAAAACTACTAATTGTTCAGCTACATTTCTGAGCTCACGTATATTGCCCGGCCAGCGATAAGAGATCAATAATTCACGTGCTTCATCCGAAAAGCCCTTAAAAACTGAATCATAACGGGAGGAGTACTCTTCCACAAATTTCTTGAATATTGGAATGATATCCTCAGATCGATCGCGGAGAGGAGGTAACTTTATCTGTACGGTATCAAGCCGGTAATAAAGATCCTCACGAAAAGTGCCGTCTTTAACCATCTTCCAAAGATCCTGATGGGTTGCGGCAATTACACGAACATCAGTAGTTTCAACTTTGCTCGAGCCAACACGGAAGAATTCACCATTCTCCAATACGCGCAATAGTTTAACCTGTACATTTTTAGGAGTATCTCCAATCTCATCTAAGAAGATGGTACCGCCGTTTGCTTTTTCAAAATAGCCTTCACGGGATGTTTCAGCACCGGTAAAAGCTCCTTTCTCATGACCAAAAAGCTCACTTTCAATAATACCCTCAGGAATAGCACCGCAGTTTACGATCACTAGGTTATTCCTGCTTCGCTCACTCATGGCGTGAATGGCACGGGCGGTTACATCCTTACCGACTCCGCTTTCACCCTGAAGAGTCACAGTGATATCGGTTTTGGCTACCTGCATAATTTTGTCGATCACCTGACGCATAGCATCTGATGTGCCGAGCAATCCATATTGTTCCTGAAATACTTCGCGGTCCATAAATTGTAAATACCGGGTTTAAAGCGTTAAATCTGTACTCTGAGAAAAGAGCTCAAGCTTCGATTACTCTTACTGTCAGAATGACGGAAGTTAATGATTCTGACCTTAGTAAGTAAATGTAAAGTAGGGAGAAATAATCTTACCTTTTACTGCTTGATGAGCTCAACAGCATGTTCAACAGGAATTGACCTGGTTTCCTTAAAGCTGGATAGAACGAGGTTTGACCTGGTTTTACTGACCCCTTCCCAGGCTTGTATTCGGGAAAGCAGGCTTTCAAAAGAACCTGTATTTTTTGTTCTGACTTTTAGGAAGTGAGAGCCGTCACCGGTAATAGAGTGGCATTCTAAAATTTCAACTTCTTCGCCCGCTTTCTCTACAAAGTTCTGATAGTTCTCAGATCCATCAACCTGTACAAATATGAACGCAGTAATATCAAAATGAAATTTCTTACTGTTTAGAATAGCTTTGTATCCTTCAATTAAACCCCGTTCCTCCAATTTTTTCATTCGCTCTGACACAGAGGGGACCGAAAGGTTTACAATTTCAGCAATTGTATTACGCTGAGCCCGGCCATTTTCCTGCAGATGATTTAAAATTGTGATATCGGTTTCGTCCAATAGATTACTCATGATCTGTACTTTATTCCTAAAAATTTTTTGAATGTTGAATAGTAACCTTAATTATTTAGGTAGTCAATTAAAAAAGCGCTTTCAATAAAAGTAAATAGAGGTGCTTTTTTTGGTTAAAAAAGGTACAACAAAAACAGGAATACCTCTTATCTTTGCACTTCAAATTATAAATCAGAATACTCAACAATATCATGCTTGATATAAATTTCATCAAAGAAAACCGTGAACGGGTAGAAAAAGCGATCAAAGATAAAGGGGAGAAGGATATCTCGGTTGTGGAAAAGGTAATATCCAAAGATGAGGCATGGAGATCTAAAGTTCATGAGGGAGATCTTCTTCGAAGTGAGAGCAATACGAAGTCGAGCAAGATCGGCGAGTTGATGAGTAAGGGTAAAAAAGAAGAAGCTCAGGCCATTATTAAAGAAACATCTGCTATGAAAGAGCAGATAAAAGAAATTGAAGAGGAAGTAAAAAAACTTCGTGTTGAACGAGATAGTTTGTTGTTTCGAATCCCCAATATCCCGCACCCAAGTGTTCCTGTCGGAGCTACTGAAGATGACAATGAAACTTTTAAGGCCTGGGGAACACCGGATGAGAGCGCGTGGAGGAAGCCACACTGGGAACTCACTGAGCGCCATGGCTGGGTAGATTTTGAAAGAGGTGTGAAAGTAACGGGAGCAGGCTTTCCTTTTTATGTGGGTGGGGTTGCTCAGCTGCAGCGAGCTTTGATCAATTATTTTATAAATGAAGCCACCAAAGCCGGGTATACTGAAATGCAGGCTCCATATTTTGTAAATGAAGATTCAGCCCGGGGAACCGGACAAATTCCTGATAAAGAGGACATGATGTATGAAATTCCCCGCGATGGATTTTTCAACATCCCCACAGCTGAAGTTCCTGTTACCAATTTTCACAGGGATGAGATCCTGGAAAACAAGGACCTCCCAAAAAAATACGTTTGCCATACTCCTTGCTGGAGACGTGAAGCAGGTTCTTATGGAAAAGATGTGCGGGGACTTAACCGCTTACATCAGTTTGATAAAGTAGAATTGGTCAAGATCGTGAAGCCTGAAGATTCCTACGATGAATTGGAAAGCCTTCGGGAGCATGCTGAAGGATTACTTAAAGCACTGGAACTCCCATACCGTACGCTATTGATGTGTACCGGTGATATGGGCTTTACTCAAAGCAAAAAATATGACCTGGAAGTTTGGAGTCCCGGTCAGCAGCGGTGGCTGGAAGTAAGTTCCTGCTCAAATTTCGAAAGTTTCCAGGCGCGCCGTATGCAGCTTAGATATCGTAAGGATGAAAAAGAGATCGAGATCTTACATACCCTGAATGGTTCAGGCCTTGCTTTGCCGAGAGTGGTTTCCGCTATTCTGGAAGCCTATCAGGAGGAGAATGGAAAAGTGAAAGTGCCTGAAGTGTTGAAGCCTTTCTTTGGAAGAGATCATTTGTAGGTGATGAGAGTCATAATATTTGGCGACATTTAACATTTTTGTAGTCTTTGATTTCTGTATGGAAATGTTATTTTAGGGCGAATTATAATTTCTCCATAATCATATCATGCAAAAGTCAGTACTATTCTTACTTCTATTCTTAATTGGATTTCCTGCAATTGCTCAAAAAAGAGCAATGACAACAGATGACGACCTGAATATGGTTAATCTGCGCTCACCGATGATCTCACCTGATGGCGACTTTGTTATTTTTGGGAAGTCAACATTGAACTGGGATGACAATAAATATGAGACAAAATACTATCATATATCTGCTGATGGAGGAGATGCCTATCAGTATATAGGAGAAGAAGGGGGAAGTGATATGAAGTTTTCTCCTGATGGTAAATACATCTCACTAAAAAGGAGTGTTGACGATAAATCCCAGATCTTTTTATTACCTACTGCGGGTGGTGAAGCAGTACAATTGACCAAACATAAAAACAGTGTAGGTAGCTACCAGTGGTCGGATGACAGTAAGAATATCTATTTCGAATCTGATGTGCCTAAAACATCAGAAGAGAAGAAAAAATATAAAGCAGGTTATGATCATTTCTATGTGGATGAAGCTCCTCATGGCCAGACAGAGGGCGAATGGAGTCATGTATGGAAGTTTGAAATAGATTCAAAAAAAGAAACACGCTTAACCCACGGAGATTTGATAGTGGGTGATTTTGATGTATCTCCTGATCAAAAAAGAATGATCTACACCGCACGCTTTGAAAACAGAAGAAATCAGGGATACAAATCAGAGATCTACTTACTGGAAATTGGAGATTCAGTTGCAGTTAAGCTGACGGATAATAAAGCTCCTGAGGGAAGTTTAAGCTGGATGCCGGATAATCAGCATTTTATTTACAGTGCACCAAGCGATGAAGAGTTCGAACTGAGACAGGATAAACTTTGGAAAATGAATGTTGATTCTAAAGACTATGAAATGATCTCGGGCGAATTCAATGGCGATATGAGAGGCTATTATATGTCTCCAGAAGGAGATGTACTTTATTTTGGCGGAACAGTGAAAACCAATACTAATCTTTTTTCTTTAAATGTAGAGAACGGGCAAGTGCAGCAACATACGGATCTTTCGGGGTCGCTAAATGTATACGATTTTGACAGAAACAGGGGTAAAGTACTTTTCAGCAAAGAAGATGTTGTGACTCCCCCTGACCTTTATGTTGCTGATCTGGATAATTTGGATGATCCGGTTCGGCTTACAGACCTGAATCCAATGATCAAAGACAGTCTTCAGCTTGCCGATTATGAGGTGGTAACTTGGGAAAGCTATGACGGGTTGGAGATCGAAGGGATAAAATATGTCCCTTCATCGGTGAAAAATGATAATTCTGCACCATTTCTGTTACATATTCATGGCGGACCAGCAGGAGTATTCACTAATTCATTTTCTGCGAGATATCATGTGTGGGCCGGTTTGGGGTATGTTCAGCTGGCACCCAACGTTCGCGGCAGTACAGCTTATGGAGATGAGTTCTTACGTGGAAATATGTATGACATCGGGGGTGGTGATTACAATGATCTGATGAGTGGAGTAGATATGCTGATAGCTCAAGATCAAATTGACCCTGATAAAATGGCCGTTCGAGGATGGAGTTACGGAGGTATACTCGGCGGAACTGTGATCACGAAAACGGATCGCTTTCAAGCTGCTTCGTTGGGAGCAATGGTCTCTGATTGGTCCTCAGAATATGCACTTGGCTTTAATTTTGACGTAAGTCTATGGTATATAGGCGGAGAACCATGGACAAATCCTGAAGGGTACAGGGAAAGATCTCCGGCAACACATGCGGCTGAAGTGACCACTCCAACCTTATTTTTGCATGGAGCTAATGACAGAGTGGATACACCTGAACAAAGCCGGATCTTTTTTACTTACTTAAAAGACATCGACAAGGTGGATACCAGATATATTTACTTTAAAAGAGAAGGGCATGGCTTTAGGGAACCACGGAACCAGCGAACAAGAGACATCGAGGAAATTAAATGGATCCAAAAGTATACTTTAGACAAAGAATGGGAGCCATGGAAGAGACCGGAAAAAGAAGAAAAGAAAGAAGACTGAGTTCCTGTTAAATTACTTGGCTTAGTACTGAACTAATGTAGAAAGTAAGATCAGTGATCATTTTTTCTTACTGAGCCATACAATTCCCCATATTAAACCAACCAAAGCAAGAGCAATTCCAAAGCCGCCAAGAAAGGCATATAGCAGATATGGAATGATCAGACTTATCACAATTCCTGTGATAGCTTTTAGGGGAGCGGCTGCGATAGCAGATGCTCCGAGAAAAGAAGAAATGAGTCGGGACAATCGTGCAAACATAATATGATATTCTGTTAGTTTTGATTGAATACGGCTTACTGCTCTAAAAGATTCAAACAGTACTAAAGTGATAAATGGTAAAGTGGGCAATGATAGACTAAAAATTGCTAAGGAATACTTTATCACTCTTCACTATAACTCTAAGCCACCGCATGTACTTCCGTCTCATCAAAGTTGAGCAGCAGTTCCAGGATCGGATTCATCTCATCATGTTTCATCAATTCCATACGGAGGTTCTTGCCATTTCGAATTCCTTTCAGGTATTGTCCATAATGCTTTTTCATGATGATAACCCCATATCGTTCTCCCTGATGTTTCACAGATAAACGAAGCTGTTCGGCGCACAGTTCTATTCGTTCTTTTACCGTAGGTTCAGGCAGCAGTTCACCCGTTTCGAGATAATGACGTGTGCGTTCAAAGATCCAGGGGTTTCCGATGGCTCCGCGTCCGATCATCACTCCGTCAACTCCGGTTTCTTCAAACATCTTTTTGGCTAATTCGGGTGAAGTGACATCCCCATTTCCAATGATAGGTATTTCAAGGCCCGGAGTGTTTTTAAGTTTTTTCAGCCATTCCCATCGCGCATCGCCTTTGTATTTTTGGGCGCGGGTACGGGCATGAACGGTGAGCGCCTTTACTCCAAGTTTCTGAAGCATGAGTGCAACTTCCTGTATTTTGATGGTACTGTCATCCCAGCCAAGCCGTGTTTTTACAGTTACAGGTTTATTTTCTACGGCATCAACCACGGTGCCGGCCATTCTTTCCATCATGCTAAGATCTTTCAGACATCCGGCTCCGGCGCCCTTTTTAACCACTTTATAAACGGGGCATCCAAAATTGATATCTACCAGATCGGGATTGTTGCTTTCAGCTACTTTTGCAGCACCTTCCATGGCTTCTTCACGTCCGCCGAAAATTTGAACCCCAAATGGGCGTTCCATCTCATCAAAATCCATTTTATGCATGGCAATATCTGAATCGCGGATCAAAGCCTCAGAGCTGATAAATTCAGTGAAGACAATATCAGCACCCTTTTTGCGACAGATCTGTCGAAAGGGGGAGTCGGTTACATCCTCCATGGGTGCTAAAAACAGAGGCTGATTCGGTAATTTAATAGTATCTATGTTCATTACTGCTGAACAATCTTAAAGATGAAAATTGAAACCCAAGATACAGCTTTTATCAAGGATTTTTAGAGGATGCTCCAAATATCGGGATTGTAAAATTTTTATTGAAGTTGGGATTTTTCCTTTAATTCTATGTTTATTTAGTATCAACTAATAATTATGGGAGAAAGATTATGGGAAAATATCTAACTATAGTACTGTCGGTATTGGTAGCAATAACATTTTTCGCAGCAAGCGATGGAGTGATTCAGCAAGCTGATATTCAAATTCAGGAATGGGAAGTGCCCTGGGAAGAGAGCCGCCCGCGTGATCCTTATGTAGCACCTGACGGAGATATTTGGTTTGTAGGACAAAGAACACACTATGTGGCAGAATTCGATCCGGAAACCGAGGAATTTAGAAAGATAGATCTGGAGGATGGAGCCGGACCTCATACGGTTGTGGTAGATGATATGGGGAATCCCTGGTATGCAGGGAACAGGGCAAACCATATCGGAAAAATAGATCCGGAAACCGGAGAGATCACTAAGTATATGATGCCTGATGACAATAGTGCCCGGGATCCTCATACGATGACGTTTGATGAGTCCGGTAATATCTGGTTTACCAGTCAGGGCGCAAATTCAATTGGCTATTTTGATGTGGAAACCGAGGAAGAAAAAATTATTAAGGTGCCTACTCCGCGAGCCCGGCCATATGGTATCATCATGGATAAAGATATGGTAACTCCCTGGATCGTGCTTTTCGGCACTAACAAGTTAGCTACGGTAGATCCAGAAACCATGAATTTAAAGGAGATCGAACTGCCTAGTGAGGAAACACGACCACGAAGGCTTGCTCAAACATCCGATGGGGTGATATGGTATGGTGACTATTCCCGTGGTTATATCGGAAGTTATGATCCTGCTAACGGCGAAGCTAATGAATGGGAAATGCCTTCCGGCGAAAATTCCCGACCTTACGCCGTTACCGTGGATGATAAAGACCGGGTTTGGCTGGTAGAAACCGGGGTAGATCCCAATATGTTTGTTGGCTTTGATACCAAAGCCAAAGAATTTGTAGCCTCAGAAGCTGTACCAAGTGGAGGAGGTACTGTGAGACATATGGTATTTGATGCATCAACTAATTCCATTTGGTTTGGCACGGATACTAACTACCTGGGCCGTGCTCAACTTGATTAACATGCTAAGTGCAGTTCAAAAATTAGTATTAATACCGGTGCTGACCCTCAGTGCCGGTTTTTTTATTTCCATGGGTGAACCGGCGGATATACCACAGAAAAAGTTGTATCCGGAACATTTAGTTGGTGCTTTTACCGGCGGCTTCGGAGAGGAAACTTGCCATAGCTGTCATTTTGATTATGATCTGAATTGGAAGGAGGGCGAGTTAAGTGTGCGGGGTATACCTGAGTCTGTCGAGGCAGGAAAAACCTATGAAATTGAGCTCATTATTACCCGTCCTGATATGGGAAAATCCGGGTTTCAGATGACATCAAGATTTAAGAATGGCCGGCAAGCCGGATCATTCCAGATCAAGGAAAATGAACGTGTGATGTTCACAAAACTAGTACCTGATTCAATTGAATATCTTCAGCACTCAGTAAAAGGAACAGAACCCACTAAAGATGGAAAGAATAGCTGGGCTGTAATTTGGAGGGCCCCGATGTCAGTCAGTGACTCTATTTATTTTAATATAACATCCAATGCAGCAAATGGGGATCAATCTGAGTTTGGGGATTGGATATATCGAAAGGAATTTGTTGTTGAGTAGCCAAAGCTTAATAAAAAAAAGCCGCGAAAATACTCCGCGGCTTGATGTTGTCTGAGTGTTTATTCTATGAATTACAACACTTTGATCTTTTTGGCGGCTTTTTCCTTCACTTTAGGAATAGTCACGTTAAGCACACCATTATCATATTTGGCAGTTATTTTCTCCTGATCAACCATATCGCCGGGTAGTGGCAATGAACGGCTAAACTTGCCAAAACGACTTTCGATACGATGGTATCTTCTGCCATTTTCTTCTTGCTTCATTTTTCGCTCACCGCTGATGGTAAGTGCACCGGAATTGAAGCTGATCTCAATGTCGTCTTTACTCATTCCGGGAAGAGCTGCAGATACTTCAAATTCTTTGTCGGTTTCATATACATTTAACTCCGGAACAAAGCCTGAAGTATTAGCTCTCGGCCAGCTCAGTGCATCTTCAAACACGTCATCTATCCAGTTGGATATTTTGAGCGGTGAAGTTGTTGTGTTGTTATTCCAAAGAGTTGGGGTGTTTGTGTTTGTTCGCATCAACATAGGTTTGTCCTCCTTTTAAATGATTGTTTTGATTTAAAGATCATAGGGTATAACCAAAATCGACACTAGTGTTCGACAATTAGATAATTACAAATCTTGTGCCAAAAATTTGGGAGCAGTATTCATCTGACATTTTTTAAGCCGGATATTTACAAAATGACAAACCGGTTTGAAAAAACGTCAGTCTACAATGAAAAAAGAATTATTTTTAAAAAATATTTTACTGTCAATGAGAGAACCTTCAGCAAGTCCTTTAAATTCCTAAAACTTCTCTTTAGCCATTTCCCTCATTTAGGCTTATATTTTCTGCCTACTTACTCACTCATGAAAACAAATTTAAACGGGAAAAATTAATTATGTCACTTGGAATTAACAGTATCGAGGAACTACTGGGAGATGAAGCTTCTGATCTTCTTGAGCACAAATGTAAAACCATAAGTACCGATCATTTAATTAAGCCTTCCGGTAATTACGTGGATGATGTTTGGTATCATTCTGACCGGAACAATCGCGTACTTCAAAATATCCAAAGATTACTTAATAACGGTCGTTTAGGCGGAACCGGTTATGTTTCGATTCTGCCTGTAGATCAGGGGATCGAGCACTCAGCGGGAGCTTCTTTCGCTAAGAACCCGGATTATTTTGATCCCGATCATATTGTGAATTTAGCAATGGAAGCCGGTTGTAACGGTGTGGCCTCAACATTTGGAGCACTTGCTTCTGTTTCAAGAAAGTATGCGCATAAGATTCCTTTCATTGTTAAGATCAACCATAATGAATTGTTGACCTACCCGAACAATTACGATCAGATCATGTTCGGCACCATAGATCAGGCTTTTGATATGGGAGCGACAGCGGTTGGAGCTACCATTTATTTCGGTTCTGAAGAATCTAGCCGACAAATTCAGGAAGTAGCCCAAGCTTTCGCTTATGCTCACGAACTTGGTTTGGCAACTATTCTTTGGTGTTATACCCGAAACAGTGCATTTAAAGTTGATGGTGTTGATTATCATGCTTCAGCTGACCTAACCGGACAAGCAAATCACATCGGCACCACACTTGGTGCAGATATCATCAAGCAAAAGCAACCAACCAATAACGGTGGATATAAAGCACTGAATACCGGTGATTCCAGTTATGGAAAACTCGACGAAAGAATTTACTCCAAACTGTCATCGGATCATCCAATTGACCTTACCCGTTACCAGGTTGCGAACTGTTTTATGGGGCGTGCCGGTTTGATCAATTCGGGAGGCGCTTCTGGTTCCAATGACTTCGCTGACGCTGTAAAAACAGCGATCATTAATAAGCGTGCAGGTGGAATGGGGCTTATAAGTGGCCGAAAAGCATTTCAGCGCCCGTTGAAAGAAGGAGTTAAACTTTTGAATATGATCCAGGATGTGTATCTGAATGACAAGATAACTCTTGCATAAAAGTATAAACTATAAATGGCCTTGCAGATTTTTCTGCAAGGCTTTTTTATTAAAGCCCGCCTGATTAGCCCTGATTATTTGAGCACCGAAAAAGCACATATACAACAGCCTCAATCTTTGTTTTCGAGGAAATATCTGATCATTTCTATTGGTCTGAGTGTGGCCACGATGGCAGCGGTTATTTATTGGACCTATACACCGGGAGTTTTAGAACATTTGGCTCCAAAACGACTACCGGGATTGGTTATAGCGATAGTGGTATCCTTACTGAGAGTTTGGTTTTCGGCAGCAAAGATTCGTTTTTTGTCTGAGCAAAAACTAAGCTGGTTGGCATCCATCAGAGTTGTATTAGCTTGGGATTTTACTTCAGCTGTTACTCCTTCAACAATTGGCGGGGCTCCAATGGCTACCTATGTAATGACAAAAGAAGGACTCAAATTAGGGGATGCCGGGGCTATTGTTTTATATGGAGTATTACTTGATCAGATCTGGTTTGCAATGGCTATTCCCATTTTACTGTTTGCAGGTATATTCTATGAAGTTGTACCGCCCGAAATAGGTTTGGCTGGTGATGTTTCAATGGGAGTACTTTATGTAGGGCTGCTGAGTTACGCAGGTTTGTTGGCATACGGTGTTTTAGTTAACCCCGCAGCTATCAAGAAAGTGGTAAAAGTAGTATTTAAGTTACCGATCCTTCGCAAGGTGAGTGACAAAATTGAAGTGGAAGCTGAAAATCTTGAAGAATATGCACATCAGCTTAGAAAGAAGCCTTTTAGCTTTTTGGTAAAAGCATTTTCGTTGTCTACCATGTCTTGGTTGATGAGGATCGCTCTACCAACTATAGTTGTACTTAGTTTACTCCCGGCACCTGAAATTCTATCCTTGCTTAGAAGTTTAGCTATGAATCTGGCATTTCTGGTAGTTCCTACACCCGGTGGGAGCGGTGGAGTTGAGGGACTATTTGTGTTATTTCAAGGCCCTCTCATTGCCCGTGAAGGTTTCATCGGGCTGGCTGTATTCCTGTGGAGAGTTATAAGTTATTACATCAGTATTGGATTGGGTATGATGGCTACTACGTGGTATATCAATCAAAAAGTAGTAGAAATACAATATCAGGATCAGAATCAGGATGGCTAAAGTAAAAACTCAATATGAGTGCTCCAATTGCGGATATATTTCACCTAAATGGAATGGGAGCTGCCCCTCTTGTGGAGAGTGGAATACATTTATAGAAAAAACAATTTCCAAGAAATCCGGTTCCGGTCATAAAGCTAAAGTAGAGGGACTGGAGTCATCTGCTCCCAAAAAACTGCAAGATGTAGAAACATCTGAAAAAAGTCGCTTCAAGAGTAATATCTCTGAATTAGATCGTGTATTAGGCGGTGGGTTTCTCCCCGGGTCTTATGTGTTAATTGGCGGTGAACCGGGAGTAGGGAAAAGTACACTGACGCTTCAAATTGCGAAGGCTAATCCTGATCTTACCATCCTATATTGTGCCGGAGAGGAGTCAGCGGGGCAAATAAAACAACGTGCCGCCCGGCTTGGGGTTGAATCTGATAAACTTCTGATCTATAACGAAACTCAGGTTGACAGCATCATAGCTGAAGCACAAAAAATGCAACCCGATCTGCTTATTGTAGACTCCATTCAGACGGTTTATAGAACGGAACTTTCCAGTATGCCGGGAAGTATTCAGCAGGTGAAGGAGTGTGCTGCCTTATTTCAGCAACTCGCTAAGAAAAAAAATATAACCACGCTGGTTATTGGCCACGTTACCAAAGAAGGAGATATCGCCGGCCCGCGTGTTTTAGAACACATGGTGGATACGGTACTCCAGTTTGAAGGAGATAAACAATATACCTATCGCTTGCTGAGGAGTTTAAAAAATCGATTTGGTGCAGCTCAGGAAGTGGGGGTGTTTGAAATGAAATCAGATGGCCTTATTGAAGTTTCAAACCCATCTGAGCTGTTTATTTCTGATAAAACTGCAGGTATAAGTGGGAATGCCGTTGTTTGCACTATGGAAGGCACACGTCCGCTATTGATCGAGGTTCAGGCTTTAGTAACTCCATCTTCTTATGGCTCGCCACAACGTACTGCAAACGGTTTTGACCGAAACAGGTTGGCTTTATTGTTGGCCGTTTTAGAAAAAAGAGTAGGGAAGAGTTTTTCCAATCATGATGTATATCTGAATATCGCGGGTGGATTTAAATTGAATGATCCTGCCGGAGATCTTGGAGTTTGCTGTGCATTGGTTTCCAGTTTAACTGATGAACCGATCACTTCACAAATGGCATTTATTGGAGAAGTTGGATTAGGGGGAGAGGTGAGAACTGTTCCCCATTTAGAACAGCGGGAGAAAGAGGCTAAAAAATTAGGCTATAAAGAATTAGTGATGCCGGGTTCCAAGAATAAAAATGGTATTCGGTATTTACATGAAGCCATAAAAAAAGCCCTCGGGTAAAAACCGGAGGGCTCGAATTCGTTACACTTCGTTTAGAAGTTGTCGCGTTCACGACGTCGTTGCTCTCGCTTGGCTTTTTTCAAAGCTTCGCGTCGCTCAACTGAAGGCTTCGTATACTGTTGACGATCTTTGTATTCGTTGAGAACACGTGATCGGGTTATCAGTTTCTTGAAGCGGTTTATTGCGCGATCAACACTTTCGTTGTCTTTTACTTCGACTCCTAACATGAAGTATCACATCCTTTCGTTTAATTTTTGTTTCCCATAATTGGGAGCCTTCAATATACAAACTCTTTTGCTGATTTAAAATAAAACACCATCAGTCAATATAGGTTCCAACGCAGAGCGTGTGAAACCAGGAAAGAGTTAATCTGATAAGAAACGGGCTCCTTAGGCTCTTCGTAAGAGCAGATTACTTAAACTCGCTCCTACGCTCTGAGTTTGTACGGATTATTCAACCCGTTTGTTAATGATCATCTCCTCAGGAATCTCAGAACCCAATATTCCGATGCCAAATAGGGCATAATCATATTTGGCAGGATCATTAGGATCAAGAAGTTTCATTTTATTGGTGAGCTCAAGAACTGCTTTCCAATCGTTTTGTTTGCGGGAAAGGAGTCCGAGTTTGCGTGCCTGGCGGGCGACATGAACATCAAGTGGGATTTTCAATTCAGCCGGTGACATGAAGTCCATAGTTCCGGGGTCAACAGGACTTCCTTTTCTGATGCACCATCTTAAATACATATACAGCCGTTTGGCAGAACTGTTTTTTTCAGGATTGGAAACGTGCTTTTTTGTTCGAAGGGGCATTTCCGGATGAAATGAAAAGAATTGCTCATGAAATACTCCAACTATTTCCCTCCGTTCTCTCTGTGCTTTTTCTGAGCAGTAAGCCCAAAAACTCTCAAAAGTTTGAAATTTTAAGAGAATGGTTTTCAAGATCTTTGTAAGCCAATGCAGGTCTATGGGCTTAAAAGTACGGTGTTTAAATCCTTCGAAGTTAGGAGCATCACTTTCAGTATAATTAACTATGAACTCTGAAGGCCGGTGATCCATACGCTGAAGCAGGTCTTCTACTTTAGCATTAACAATATCACGTCGACCCCAAGCCATGGTAGCAGCAAAAAAACCGGCTAATTCCCGGTCATTTTTGTCCTCAAAAGCGTGCATGAACTGTACAGGATCATTATTGATATAATCCGGTTGTTCAATGTCCTGGACAAGTTTATCCAGGTATGGCTTTAACAGAAGAATTTGCTTCTTTGAAATGGTTTTAAATTTCTTTCTCTTTGCTGGCACTGAATGAACGTTTTTTTGCTAAAAATTAAGAACGATAGAGTTGGTTAACAGCTTATGTCTAATAGTTGTATCCGTACTTATTCAAACAAATATGTGGCAAATTGATTCAAAAAATTAATTATTTGTTCTTTGCACTTATAGATGCATATATGCATTCAAAGTATGGAGAACGAAAACAAGAGTTGCTCAAAAATCATCCGGAAACGGTGGTTGAAATAGGGGCCGGTTATGGGGCTAATTTCAGATACTTAAACCCGGGTACTAAAGTGATTGCAATAGAGCCTAATGAAGCATTGCACCCGTTGTTAGAACAACGGGCAAAAAACTATGAGATTAACATACAGCTTCACAGTTCAGGAGCAGAAGAAATGAATATTCCTGATAATTCTGCAGAGATGGTTTTAGGCAGCCTTGTTCTTTGTTCTGTTGATGATCCGGTGAAGGCCATATCGGAGATCGTCAGAATACTTAAGCCCGGGGGTGAGTTTGTTTATATAGAGCATGTCAAAGATCATACAAATGGTTGGATATACAGTATTCAGAGATCTGTTAAGAAACCCTGGAAATGGTTTTTTGATGGCTGTCATATTACCCGGGATACAGGCAAGACTATTCGGGAGTCCGGTTTTTCAAAGATAGATCAGGTAGCTTTTTCAAACAGAACGATTTTTGTACCGGTAATTCCACACATAGCGGGTAAAGCAACAAAATAAGAGAACACTTACCTGTCTTGTTCAATCAATCGCTCAGTAAGTACTTTATTAGCTTTTGGAAAAGGATATCGTTCTAAGTCTTTTCTTTCAATCCAACGAATTTCCTGGCTGGATCTGGGTTTCGGTTCGCCGGAAATTAGCTTACAGAACCACGCATGCAGGGTAATGGAAAAATGTGAATAGGTATGTTTTAAATTCATGAGTTCTTTGTAGGCTTTTACTTCAACACCGAGTTCCTCATTAAGCTCACGCTCCACCGTTTGTTGAATAGCTTCATCATCCTTTTTCTTGCCTCCGGGAAATTCCCAAAGTCCTCCCAGCATGGCATCTTCAGGTCGCAGTGCAATGAGTAGTTTCCCGTCCTCACCCTCAATAATTCCGACACCTATAACATGATGTGGCTTTTTCTTGGCAGGGGATTTGTAAGGAATGCTATCCGTTTTTGCCATTTTTGCAGCAATGCATCCCGCCTGCACGGGGCAATTTCCGCAATCAGGGTTGGAAGGTGTACAAACTTCAGAACCTAATTCCATAAGAGCCTGATTGAAATCTCCGGGCTGATCCCGGTCAATTAACTCATTAGCAAAGTTCTGAATTTTGTTTCGGGTTTTGCTGCTGCGAGTATCTTCTTCAATACCAAAATACCGGGTCAGAACTCGAATTACATTGCCATCAACTACAGCATTAGGTTTATTAAAAGCTATACTTGTAACTGCTGCTGCTGTGTATGGCCCAATCCCTTTAAGTTTGATGATCTCATCATAGTTTTTGGGAAGCTTCCCATCATAATTTTTCACAACATCTTTAGCTGCATTATGAAGATTTCTAGCCCGGCTGTAATATCCCAGGCCTTCCCAGGCTTTTAAAACTTCCTGTTGTTCGGCCTTAGCCAGATCATAAACGGTCGGGAAAAGAGAAATGAAATTACGGAAGTATGGAGTGGCTTGATCCACCCGGGTTTGCTGAAGCATGATCTCCGAAACCCAGATTTTATAAGGATCAGGCTCGTTCCGCCAAGGCATTTGCCGTTTATGGTGCTGATACCAACTTAACAGATAGTGCGAAAAATCAGAGTTTTGCAAAAATGATAATGCTTTTAAAAGATTTTCATTATGAAATTATTCTCCACTGCCACGAGAGATGTCCAATACATTTAATGTGACATCCATTGAGGAAGCAGCTCCCAAATGATCAGTAGCAATGACCTTAAAGGTAGATTCCCCAATCTGTCGTTCTGTTGGGGTCCACGTGAATTCCCCTGTTTTTTCGTTGATGGAGGCACCATCGGGCATATCAACGCCAATATAGCGGATCAATGAATTCCGTGGGTTCTCAGGATCGGTGGCATTGAATTCAATAACATATTCTTCATTCACCCCAATACTTGTTGTGCGTACAGGGCTGAACCGGGGCGGGGAGTTAAATGATCTGACATCTACTACAAAACGGATGCTATCTGATTTGCCTTCCGTATTTGTAGCCACAATATTGAACCAATAATTCCCGATCTGATTTATTGTAGGCTGCCAGAAAAAACCCTGTTTTCTGATCTTAGCATTTTCAGCATTAGAACGATAAGAAAATTCTACCTCATCAGCAGGATAGTTCCCTTCCATTTCAATTGCCATGAGCAGCGGACTCGGATAGGTGATCACCTGATTTGGAATAGGTTTGATCTTGAATTCAGAGCCGGAGGTCTGAGCGATTCCGGTAGATTCTTTTCTTAATACAGCAGTAGAAATCTTATCGTTTTCCGCGACCCAAAGCTGTCCGGAGCTGTTCGCAATATAATTGCCTGCATTTATATCTTCTTTCCATAAACCTAAAAGGCCGGATTCGTCAGTGATCCAAATACGTCCGGAGACGGTTCTTGCTATGATCCTCTCATTCCACTGGGTGATTTTTTGAATAGGTTCATTAGTAACACCGATTCGTTTACCAACTCCTGAAGATCTTATCTCAAAAATTTCACCATTTCGGGTACTTCCCCAAACCTTTTCCTCATCTATAAAAATATGGGTAATAGGTGTTCTCAAAAAAATCTTTTGTGATAGGTTAAGGTTTGAATCTTCCTGAGTGAAAACGAAAAGAGAAGGTTCATCTGTAAGCACAAAAAGCTGATTGCTGAAAACGGTAGAGCGAACATCGAGGACAGAGGCGCGGTCAATTTCTCCTTCAGCAATTTTTGTAACATCGCTATCCACAGACTCCGGTGTGCTTAAAGACACCATTCCAAGTCCCTCTTCACCTAAAGCAATGTATAAGTTGTTATTGATACGAGCGGCCGCTCTTGGTTGCTCAGGAAGGAGGGTGGCAGAATAAACACCGAGGGGAGAGGTAGGTTCAAGAACGGTTAGTCTTCTGGAGTCCCCAAACAAATAGGCAAAACGGATATCACCCATTATTTTATATCCACGGCGCTGCATTCCGGTAGATGTATACAGCCACTGAAGAGAATCAGGATAAGCCCGGAAAACAGCCATGCCTTCCTCTTCAGAAAGAATATATAAATGAGTTGGGGAAGCTTCCATCGCGATGACATCAGGAATATCCATGAGCTGACTATAATCCTGCACCAGCTTTTCCTGGGCATTGGCCACTGTTCCAAATAGAAATATTGACATTAAAAAGAGCGCGGTCTTTGAGAGAAAATTCATATTACTTTAACCAATTATGTATTTTATACCAGTGTATGGTTCGAGAGATTCCTTCAGCTAAAGAAATTTTAGAGCGGTAATCTAATTCTTTTTCAGCTTTTTCGGAGGAACAAGTCCATTCTAAAATTAACTCATTTGCTTTTTCTTTATTAATAACGGGATACATGCCGAATAATGATGCAACGTTTTCAATTAAACCGGCGGCTTTCTTTACTAACTTAGGTTTTATTTTAATAGGGATAGTCTTTTTCCCCAAAACCTTGGATGTGACAGCTCTTATCTCATTCCAGGAATGTGTTCCCTCTCCTGAAATAAAGTATGTATGAACACCGGGGTCTTTTTTATTGGCCGCCAATAGTATACCATCAATTAGATCACTTACATAGACCAGAGAAACACGGGGATTGTTCCCGTCTCCGACGATAGGGCAAATACCTTTAGAGCACGATTTAAAAAAAGAATAGATCTGATCTTCGCGTGGGCCGTAAACAGCAGGAGGGCGAATGATCTTTATACTGTCATTTTTATCGGCAGCAACTTTAACGCGGGCTTCCATTTCTTTTTTGGATTCACCGTACATGCTTACCGGGTTCATCTTGTCACTTTCCTTTTTTGGAGAGCCATCGCTTGGTCCGGCAGCTGCCAGGGAGGAAAGAATCACGATGTTTTTCACGCCTTTTTTCTGAGCCAGTCGCACGAGATTTTCAGTGGCATCAACATTAGCCTGAGTAAATTCTTTTTTTGAAGGTGCCTTAACTATGGCTGCAACATGAAAAAGCACATCCACGCCGTCTAAACCCTTAGCTAATGCTTTTAAATCATTAAGGTCTCCCGATATCTTTTTATAATTCAATCCGCTGAGCCATTTTTCGGAAGTTCGCACAAGGCAACGCACATCACTGTATTCATTTGAATCAATGAGTGCTTCAGCCAAATGGCTTCCAATAAAACCTGTTCCTCCGGTTACAAAGGCTTTCATTAATTTCCTTATATTTGAAGATTATTTAGAAATAAAAAGAGATAATAGTAAGGATCATCGCAGAACATACAAGATACAAATCTGCCATCTGCTTTTAAATTTTTATGAAAGAATTACGAGTCGCCCTTTTTACAGGCAATTATAATCATATCAAAGATGGAGTTTCTCTCACATTAAATCGATTAGTTGGATTTTTAGAAGATCAGGGAATACCGGTACTGGTTTTTGCCCCGACGATAAAAGAACCTGCTCTTGAGCACAACGGTAAATTGATAAAACTACCTTCTATGAGGATGCCGGTTTCAGGCCGGGGAGAATACAGAGTAACGACGGGACTTTCTATTGAGGCTGAACGAGAACTGGAAGAATTTGATCCAACGCTTGTGCATATAGCTACACCCGACCGGGGGGGGTATAAGGCACTCAAATGGGCCCAAAGAAATAGTGTGCAGGTAGTTGGTTCTTATCACACTCATTTTACGAGCTACTTTAAATATTACGGGCTCACTCCCATTGAGTTCTTAGCCTGGAGATATTTGAGCTGGTTCTATAATTCTTGCTCACATGTTTATGTT
>NZ_DASSWP010000113.1:0-3143 GCF_035704785.1 Gracilimonas sp.
ATTCATGAATTGCCCCTACGGTAAAATTTAAATGATGAGATCATGAAACTCTTCACTGTCGTATTTCTGATTTTTGTATTCGGAATTTCATTTTCAACCTATGCGCTACCGACGGACACCCTCACCGTCAAAGTTTTGGGACCAGCAGAAGATGCCCGCTTTGAACCGGTAGTATTGCAGGTTCAGCCGGGCGATGTGATCCGGTTTGAAGTGGTGGAGGGATTGCACACGGTTACAGGTTATCATCCTGATAATCGTCGTCCACAACGAATTCCTAAAACAGCCCAATCTTTTGATTCAGGAATGCTCACCTCCGGACAAACCTGGTTCTTAACATTAGATGAGGCCGGTATGTATGATTATTTCTGTCTTCCCCATGAACGAATGGGACATGCCGGACGTATTTTGGTAGGAGAGGTCAATGAAATGCCGGATTACCCTGTCGAAAGAATTCCCGGTTCCATCATAGAAATGCTGAATCGCGAAACTGAGAAATTACTACCGTAGGGGTAATTCATGAATTGCCCCTACGGTGAATAATAAATCATCCCAAATATCTAGCGCAGGCGTCTCGTTTGTGCGGTGTTTTGATAAGCACAATCAGTCAAAGTATCATTAAAAGTCTAGCGAGACGCTTGAACAAGTCTGAGATAATTCAGTAAGGGCGCATTGCAATGCGCCCTTACTGAATTATGAGGCTATTAAAAACTACTTGTCTAACAAATCCTCCAAAAATCCCTTCAATAAAACCGTACTGTTGTACTCCTCATCCTTGGAAGCATACACCATCGTCACCGTTTCGTGATTCTTGATGATCTCCAGCATTTCGTTCACAGCATCCGAGCCGAATAACTCTCTTCGATAACGCTCCTTAAACTCCTCCCATTTATCAGCATCGTGACCGAACCATTTCCGCAGATCATGACTGGGAGCGATCGATTTCATCCACTTATCCAATGCAGCCCGTTCTTTGGAAACGCCACGTGGCCATAGTCGTTCGGTGAGGATTCGGTAGCCGTCATCTTTAGATGGTTCTTCGTATACGCGTTTGGTTTTAAGCATTATCAATAAACGTTTTAGCCCATTCTTCCGGGTGAAATACTGGAATGGTTGATAATTTAAAATCCTTGGTGTTTCGTGTGATGATCATTTGTGCGCTATGAAATTTAGCACACTGAAACTGCATGGTATCTTCAAGGTCATTCCAATTGCTGAAAATTGAACGCAAGGTTTGATCTGAATCAACTTTTAAGAAATCAACAAATTCCGAGAATTCTCTTAATACTTCTTTAGAATTATACTCTTTGTGATGCCGGTCAATCAAATAGGCAAGGGTAGGAATTGATATTACACTCACACCCAACTCAAAATTACTATGAATATGAAATTGAATGATTCGCTCAACCACACCGTGCCAGGGACTCCTTTGTACTAAAAGATCCAAACAAATATTGGTATCGAGAAAGGTCATTCCCAGCCATGTTTTTTGTGAAGATGGTCTCCGTAATCTTCCCCACCTTCTGCAGCTACATTGGCAGTTATTGAACCGCTGATTTTATTTAGAGCTGTTAACTTTTTCTGCATCTTTTTCTGAGACTCGACAAAATCAGTGAACATTTGGGACACGGTGCTGTCATTTTTCTTGGCAAGTTCTTTAGCTTGCTTTATGACTTCACCCTCTATGGAAAGTGTTAATTTTGATTTCATAGTATCAAGTTTAATAATGCACGTATAATATAATAAATAATACGTATACAGTGAAATAGAAAGAAACAAAATATGTACTCAATAAGATGAATCTATTAAAGGGAAGGAGTAACTCTCACTGAAAATGATTAGTTTAACATTAAACAAATAAAGCATTCAGAAAACAGAGAAACATGGAATTAGGCATTTATACTTTTGTAGAAAATACGCCCATAGAAGGAGAAAGTGAACTTCAGCATCCTGCAAAACGACTTAATCAGCTTATGGAAGAAATTGAGCTGGCCGATGAGCTGGGGCTGGATGTGTTTGCAATCGGGGAGCATCACAGGGAAGAGTACGTATCGTCATCTCCATCAACATTATTGGCGGCTGCGGCTGCTTGTACCAAGAACATCAAACTGAGTTCAGCGGTAACGGTGCTGGGTTCGGAAGATCCGGTTCGGGTATATCAACAGTTTTCTACTATTGACCTTCTTTCAAAAGGCCGGGCTGAAATTATGGTGGGCCGTGGTTCTTTTGTAGAGTCGTTCCCCTTGTTTGGCCATGATCTTCAGGACTATGAAGAATTATTTCTTGAGAAGCTTCAATTGCTGATGAAATTACGTGAGAAGGAAGTGATAAGCTGGGAAGGTAAACACCGACCTTCCATTGATCACAGAGGAGTTTATCCGAGGCCCTATCAGGATAAATTGCCTGTTTGGAGAGCAGTGGGTGGAACGCCTAAATCTGCTTACGAAGCAGGAGCGATGGGAATGCCGATGGCGATCGCAATTATTGGAGGTCAGCCGTCGCAGTTTAAACAAATGGTGGATATCCACAAACGGGGTGCCGCAGACTACGATCAGCCTGAGCAAAGGGTAAGCATCAACTCACACGGTTTTATAGCCGATACCACTGAAGAAGCTGCCGATATTGCATTTCCTGCCTTCAAAACTACCATGGACAAAATAGGAAAAGAGCGCGGCTGGCCGCCCATGAGTCGCCAGCAGTTTGACGCTTCCATCACCCTTAAAGGAGCGAACGCGGTGGGAAATCCTCAGGATATCATCGATAAGATCATGTATCAGCATGAGATCTTTGGGCATGATCGTTTCCTGCTTCAGATGAGTGTAGGCAGTGTTCCGCATGAAAAACTTCTGCGATCTATCGAGTTGTTTGCGAAAGAGGTGGCACCTGTTGTTAGGGAGAAGTTAGGGTAGTTTATTCCGGCTGCATCTTTTATTTGCAATTTTCACAACGGATTATATTTTTATAGGCATATGGTTTGAGAACGGGATTTGATTCGAAGTCACGGGGAGAAGTATAAAGAATACCGACAGCGGGTGAGAATGCTCTTGCCATTTCCGAAAAAAAGCTAACTAAAAAAGCAAAAGTTTCTATGGAAGACTTAAAGCTGATCGCAGAACAACTTCGTAAACCAGCCGGAGAACTAGCAG
>NZ_DASSWP010000083.1:0-20076 GCF_035704785.1 Gracilimonas sp.
AGACGCTTGCGCTAGTGCCGGCTTTGTGAAGCATTAAGAATTTTAGTTAGCAAGAATCTGTCCCTCTTTGGAGAGGGAATGCGAAATGAACTTGTTCATGCAGCGAGGGAGAGGACCGTATGGGGCAACCAAACCTAATCCATCCATCAGACGGCTCTTTGCAGGATTGGAGTGCCCGGCCCTTAAACAGCCGTCAGATGGGGAGCTTTGGTTCCCATGCTTCATTCAATAGAAACTGGGTCCTGCTCTGCACCTTCACCCGCGCTTTGATATTTTACTGCGACTTTGTATTTCTTTATGAGAAGATCATTACTGAAGGTGGAATAAAAATATCCTTCAGAATCCCTCGCGTCCAGATTCCCCCAACCCTCGATCTTTTCACTGTTTTCGTAAACGTATAGAAGTTCATGCTCTGAGTTATACAGATCCATGACTTCTTCATAAATGGGTGATTCTGTTTCACCGGTTGATGCTTTCCTTGCGTATTCGTTGGGATCGGTGATATTTGTCGGGTATCTCACATTCATCAGGTAATAGCCGTTATCTAAAAATATAGGAGCCCCGACACTTCCTAATGAATAAATACTTATGCTGTTCCCGGACATATAAACACCCGGGCCTAAGGTGCCTTCAAATTCCCTTGTCACCTCAGTGGTGAAAGTAGAATCGTAGTCATAAAAACGATGTCCGTAGCTTGTTGCAAAGGAATACACAAAAAAGTCTTCTTCCATTGATATGCTTCCTCGTGAAGTTGCTCTTTCGAATTCATCGTCTTCCGTTTCAACTATACTGAAATTGGTTACGGCCTCCAGGGTATCGGAGATCTGAAGGATCTTTATATCTGCACCAATGGTTCCAAATTTGGCGCCACTCAAAAGGATTTGGCCGTTTTCCCGAATTCCCACTAAGCTCGCAAAGTTGACCTCCTTGGGTAGATCATAAGTCTTAATAAAATTACCGTTCAGGCCAAACTCATCAATTCTTGTACCCTGAATATTTGCCACATATATTTTGCCGTTATGGATGGCCATACCAAAAGGATTCTCAAAATCTCCCGGCCCTTTCCCTTCCTGACCTACTGCCCACCTGAGATTCCCTTCCGGGTCTAAAGATATCATTTTCATAAGCCGGCGATCCAGAAAGTACATGTTGTCATCTTTATCAAAAGTCAGGTATGAAATACTGCTGATGATAGGTTCCTCAATGAGCGAAAGATCAAAAGTTTCCACCAATTCTATGGAGAACGGAAGTTCTTCCTGATCCTGCCATAAACCTTTATCCGGATTTTGAACCACCCCATCTTCTTTTATGATCGAAGAGTTTGTCTCTCCATTTGAACAACCGACAAGAAGTACACACCCGAAAAGAGAAATTTTTAAAAAGCGATCTATTTTAAACACGGCAACAATTTTTAGGTTCATAATTAATTTTTTTGCGGATCAATTTTTAACTGAAGACGACAGAAGCTGCCGTATAGTTTCAATAGAATCCAAAACATAAAAACAAAGACGAGCGAAAGTACCGATACAAAAAAGCCCTTGCAAGTTAATTAGCTGCAAGGGCTTATATTTCTATGATCACTTAGAGCTGTTACTTCGGACGCATTGTGAGCAGAGGTTTCTCAAGATGCTGAGCCACAATAGCGGTCGTTGAACCTAACAGAACACGGGCAATACCGGTGCGGCCGTGGGTACTCATGACCACCATATCAGCACTATCATTTGCATAGTCACAGATCTCTGCATGGGCAGAAAATCCCTTCTTAACTATACTTGTCATTTTCACTGATTCTGTTTTTTTGCCCTCAGTCCGAACAAGATTGTCTTCAAATTCAAGTTCTGCACGCTGAAGGCTTAATCCATGGCCGGAGTTGTTTTTAAAGTATTTTGAAATGTTCTTGATCAAGGATTCATAAACAGCGGAATCTTCTTCAATGGCCTTGGGCAGTACTTCCATCCCAATGGTATAAGGTTCAATGATGTGCATCATTACAATTTCTGCATCAAAAATCATTGCTAAACCAAAAGCTTCTACCAAAGGTGCAGCTGAGTCCTCAGAACCATCAACCGGTACCAGGATCTTTTTGATGGATTTTCCATCAAAGGCTTGGTCTATACTCAATACGGGCTTCTCTGAGTAGCGAATCACTTTCTCTGTGGTTCCGCTTCTGACATCATCTGTATTGTGGCTTCCTTTATTCGCTATGATCACAAGATCATATTGGCTTTTATTTCCCTGTTCCGCAATCACCTGAGACGGCTTTCTTCCCACAACATTAACGAGTTGCCCCCGGTGTTCTTTGGGAATGTATTTCTCTGCAATTTCATGCAGCTTTTCGTTGGTCTGCTTCAACACCTTGGGGTAGATGTCTTTTTCCATATCAAAAGGAACCCCTAAATGCTGCATGCTTTCATTGTAGTAACTCATAAGTGGAATTACATGCATCAAATCAACGGTACTTCCATACCATTCAATAAATTTGGATGCCATCTTTACTGCTTCTATCGAAGCTTCGGAAAAATCTGTGGGTACTAAAATATGCCGGGCTTTCATAACAACCTCCATTAATTAGTTGTTATCCGAATGTAGTAAAAAACTGTGAAGGATAAGTGAAGGAGGTTAGTGGACCGCGGACCGATGAGGGACGACGGACGACCGTTTCGCTAAAAACTGGACTTTCTACACTTTAATGGACACTTGTTACGGGACATTAGCCAGTCAGCATCTCAAATCAGAGGGGGTAGTCACAACATCATTTTTCGAATTTCCCCCCTCCGTTATACCACCAGAGTTTTAGCTAGCTCTTAATTACAACACAACGTCTTCCTCTCCCGGGAGAGGAAACAAAGGTGAGGGTGGGGTTTTATGGGCACTCAAGCCTTACTCAACCACTGGTTGCGGACCGCGGACCGACGACGGACGACCGTTTAGGAATGCGGATCATCCGTAAAATCCTATAATCCGTTAATCTGAGATTCCCAATGATGTACATCCCACAACCACCAAAACTATCGCCACCTCCCAACTTCAACACAACCTCTTCCTCTCCGGGAGAGGAAACAAAAGTGAGGGTCACAGGCTCGATTGGAGGGCCGGTGTACTGATTTTGCAGATCCTTCGGGGGTACCCTCAGGATGACAACCTAATCCTTAAGATCGGGCTTGATCGTTATTTGAGGCTTCTCCAGATGCTGGATCACTTGTTCAGTGGTTGAGCCCAGCAACATCCTTGAAAGTCCTGTTCGGCCATGGGTGCTCATGATCACCAGGTCGGCATTTTCATTACAGTAGTCTACAATCTCATGATGAGCTGCTATGGATTTCATGATTACTGTTTTGAATTCTACGGATTCTTCATTGCTGTCGTTTTTATGAATCAAAGTATCGTGATACAATTTCTCTCCATCCTTTACTTCGAAATCATATTCATCAAAATTACTGAAAAATGATTTCAACCTTCCTTTAAAACCACCGTAAACTGCTTTTTCATCAATACCCATGGTGGTCGGTTCTACTCCATGAATGTCGTGTGTATACATTTCTATAACATTCAAAAACTCCAGTTTGGCACCAAATTTATTGGCCATATCAAATGCCAATGGAATAGCAGCAAGGGAATTATTTGAAAAATCACAAGGCACCACAATCGTATTTATTTTCTCTACAAACATGGTCTCTGAAAGTGTGAGAACAGGTGTTTCAGACCTGCGAATTATTTTATCAGTGGCGCTTCCGTGAAAGAAATCAGCATAATGGCCTCCGCGGGCACTCATAATCACAAGATCATATTTTCCTTTTTTGATCTGATTTAAGATAGAATCTGAAGGCTTGCGATCAATAGTGACGATATATTCACCACGCCGTTCTTTATCCTTAATATGTTCATTGGCGAACGTGCTGAGTTCTTTCCTTTGCGATTCGATCAGCTTCGGATAAATATCCTGATTCATATTCAGTGGCACCCCGATCTTATCAAAACTGTCTCCCAGGTATTTTGATAAGGGAATAACATGCATAAGGTCAACCGTGCAGTCAAACATTTCAATAAACAAATCTGCTGAAGCTAACGCAGCGTTGGTTTTCTCAGATAGATCGGTGGGGATTAATATTCGTTTCACATTCATGTTTTCTCCATTTTATTTGATAACTCTATATACAAAATAAAATGATTGCCTGAAATGTTCCCTAAACATCTGTAACTCATTGGTTATTAGAATAATCGAATATTGATACAGAGCCCAAGACATTAAGTCAACTTCGTATATCTATCTTTGAAGAGAAACCGAAAAATACCCCGTTCGTTCGCATAGAATGAAAAGGGCCGGATCAGGAAACTCGGATCATTTATCTCTCAGCTGTTCCAAACCGCCTACCATCATCATTCCAATCAAGATTCCGATCACCCCGCCCCATATATTTGGATCGTCATCTTCTTTTGAGCCGATCCATCCCGGTACATAAGGTTCTGATTTGATCAGCTTATTCTTGACCGTCTCAATTTCTACCTGTTTCATCTCATCAAAGGTCGATTCTGCATTCGAAATTTCCCCGAGTCGTTCATACTCCGGCCTGTTGGTATCCGGAGGATTATTCATCAATTCCTGCACTTTCGGATGCGTCATATACTGTACTTCCGAAACACTGACCTGCTGCACAAACTCCCGGTGCTGATATGGCCAGATCACATACAGCGAACCGATCAAAAATCCGATCAAAAGAGCAATGGTTTGGGGGTGATATTTGGAAAGCAGCCAGGATAAAAAGCGGGAAAAAATAGCTAAACCGACGATCGCTCCCAATATAAAGGGAAGTAACGCGATCATTCCATCTGCAGTTTCCACTCCCCCGATCTTACCTATCTGGGAAAGCAAATAATCATATTTCCGCATGATAAGCAGTAGATAGGAACCGGAGATTCCCGGCAAGATCATCGCACAAATAGCTATGCTTCCGCTTAGAAATACAAACGCCGGATGTTCAGGGGTATCGGCCGGAACCAAAGAAACGATCCAGAACCCAAGTGCCATCCCCAAAATCAGCATCCCTAATTCTACTTTCGAGAACCGCTCCAGTGCTTTGATCAAAATATAGATGGAACCCACTATCAACCCGAAGAATAACCCATACACTATTTCGGGATGGGTGAACATATAGATCTGCAGCGGAACTACTTTTGTAAAAAAGGCCAGAGCACAGAAGATCCCGGAAAATAAAATGGCCAGGAATAAAATATGAACCTCATTAAACGCCGCCTTCCATTTGAAGGTAAAGAAGAGCTTGATGAAGTTCCCGTTCACACTTTTGATGGCATTCAGCAAACGCTCATAAATACCAACGATCAATGCCATGGTGCCCCCGCTTACGCCGGGTACAATATCGGCAGATCCCATTAAAAAGCCTTTTAAGGCAAGGAATGGAGCTTCTTTAAATGTGGTGGTGTCTTTGGGGGAAGTTTTACTTTCGTCAGCCACTATTTTCTCCCCAACCTTTTTCGCCGATCAACGGTACGAATTTGAAATCAGCCAGCTCTTCCCGCTCATATTCCTTTTCTGAGACCCTTGTAATTCGCAGCATCATCTGTTTTTCATCGTCTCCCACAGGGATCACCAATCGCCCACCGATATTCAGTTGCTGCACCAGATCATCCGGCACAACGGGCGCGCCGGCGGTTACCACAATACCGTCGTAAGGCGCATAAGTTGACCACCCGAGTGTGCCGTCTCCCACTTTCAGCATAGCCTTATAGCCAAATTCTTTAAGGGCTTCTTTTGCCCGGTGATACAATTCACTGTGGCGCTCTACGCTATACACATCGGCCCCAAGTTCACACAATATCATACACTGATACCCTGAGCCGGTTCCAATCTCCAGTATCTTATCTCCGGGCTCAATGGCCAGCAATTCGGTTTGTGCCGCTACTGTAAAGGGCTGCGAGATGGTTTGCCCCATTCCGATCGGTAAGGCTGTATCATTGTAGGCCTTGGTGTGAAGGGCTGTATCGATCAGCTTGTGACGCGGGATTTTCCCAATGGCAGTCAGTACGCGCCGGTCTTCTATGCCTTTTTCTTTCAAAAGCTCTACTAATTGCTTTCTGGGCCGAACAAATCTGCGATCTTGTTGCAAAGTATTTTCGTTTATCTATCTTTTGGTCTGTTTAACAAGTATAGGCATTTGGTTCAAAAAATGAGGTGATAATTTTACACGATCTCTTAAAAAAGCCCGCTTTCTTTAATTGGATTTTTTTATCGTACACAGCTTCTTATTTTCTGCCTGAACTTTCCAATCAATCGATCTTATGATTTTAGCACTGTTTGATAATCTGACATGGGGTATTGACCCCGTAATTTTTGAATTGGGCCCCCTGGCACCACGTTGGTACGGTATTTTATTTGCCGGGGCATTTGTTGCCGGATATTTATTCGGCGTGAAGATGTGGAAAGATGCCGGACGCAAGGTTGAGGAGATGGAGAATATTCTCACCTGGATCCTGGTTGGTACCGTTATCGGCGCACGCCTTGGGCATGTTATCTTTTATGACCCATCTTATTATCTCAGAAATTTAGATCAGGTGCTTGCTGTTTGGAATGGAGGTTTGGCAAGTCATGGTGCGGCTATAGCTATTATAATCACCATATATTACCTGGCTAAGAAAACCCCAAAGATGAACTTTTGGTGGCTGGCTGACCGCGTGGTAATTCCAACGGCTATTGGCGGTGCATTTATCCGTTTCGGAAATTTCACGAATTCTGAAATATACGGGCATGAAACGGACGCTCCATGGGGCGTTATCTTTTCAAACCTTCCGGGTGCAGCGGGAATGATCCCCCGTCACCCGACCATGCTCTATGAAGCTATTTTGTGCCTCCTTGTTTTTGCTGTTCTATGGACCATCTACAAAAAATATGAGGCAAATCCACCCAGCGGATCTTTATTTGGAACCTTTTTGATCTTACTGTTCTCAGGACGATTCTTCCTCGAATACACCAAGGTCCCCCAGGCTGACTTTGCCAGCGATTGGGCCTTAAATATGGGACAGATACTGAGTATACCGATGGTGTTGATCGGGCTCTATATTGTCATCAAGATGGTGAACTGGAACGAGAAAGGAACCAATCTAAAAACGGCAGATTCCTAAAACCCGATATTTAATCGAATCCCGGTTACCAATGCGTTATCGAGTGTTTCGTTAAAGCCGGGATTGATGACATACTGCACATTTGGCCGGATCTTGGCATAATCATTCAGCACAAATTGGTGGGTAAGTTCAATATTGGTTTCCGCTTTTTCTGTCCGGCCTGAGCTTAGCATGATATTATTAAGATATCCGGTTCCCCCTCTTGCATGTGCTGCGGCGATTCCGGTTTCATCGGCGGATCTTGAGGGCAGTAAACCCTTAAATACCATTCCCCCACCGTAAAAACTGTCAAGCATATTAGTTTTTGAATTTGTCCACCCCGCCCGTGCAAATACTTTTATACTTTTTGGCGATGCACCTTCCCGCTTCAACAGTTCATACTCACCCAATGCATAGATTCCATATTCCTGTTCAGGTCCGCTTCCGTCCCAGGTTTCCGTTTTCCTGGAGTAATACCAGCCTCCGATCCCGATATTGTTATCTGAACCATTTCCGGGACTTAAGATCTCCTGTAAACGAGCTGTTCTGTTTCTCATCTGCAAATTTTGATCTCTCAGGGAATGAAGCGCCAATTCACCTATAAAGAACAACCCGTCTTCTTCTCTCAGAAACACCTTTGTTCCTCCTGAATTTTCCGGATTGGAAGGAACGCCGTCTAGCACCGCACCCTGAAACACGATTCCTTTATACATATTCACTTTTAAGCGGACCCCAAGTGAGGTATGTGGAAATGTTGAAGGCCCCATTTCCCCGCTCAAAGCTATCGTAGGGTCCAGCCCACTTGAGCTGTTCAGAAACAAGAGACTGCTATTGAGGGCATTGAATTCTGAGTTTATATCATAAAGGCCAACCAAAAGGGAGCTATTAGCAAGGAAGAATTTTTTTTGCACCCAAAACTCAAAAAATCTCCATGAGTTTTCCGCTTCAATATTGCTGACTCCCTGTACATCTCCTGCTAATGAAGAAATACTGTTGCCTTGATTCCCCAATCCATACACATAAAAAGTAGTACCTGAAAGGCCAAAGGGCAGTGTTTCGAAGTTTGCTTCGAGGTTTACATCAATGTTATCCAGATAAACGATGCCGGTATTAGCACCTCCGGTTGTATTCATGAAGACATCCCCGATGTAGCTTACGCTTAGCTTGAATGGGCCATCTTCTTCAGGAGCTTGGGCATAAACAGTTATTGAGGTCAGCAGCATAAATAATACGCTTGCTGATAATTTTCCGGCTGTATCACGTAATAAAGCAATACTTCCTCTCATAGATATATCATGAAACCATTTTGGACATAAAAAAGCTCCGACTTAAAAATCGGAGCTTAAATTAATCAATGCTATGCTACTTAGCTTGTTTGCTCATTCACTTTTTTAAAAGGAGATATGGTAATTCAGCGCTAAGCCATGGTTGCTGAATGCGGTATCATCAACAGGGAGTAAATAATTAATTCTGAACGCTGTATTGGTTGTTGGGAATCTGGTATAACCGATCACGATCTTTTCCTCATCAGCAGCCGGCAACAAGTCAGACTCAAAACTGTCATATCGAAGCAGCAACTGATCTTTATCGGACACTTTATATCCCCCGGTTACATGAAATCCAAAAACATTATCCGCTTCTGTGAAACCGGCATATTCAAGCTCGGCACCCAACATTTCAGATGCTAAAATTATGCTGCTGTTCTCATATCTGAAATCAGCACCGTAGGTGATCCTGTCATCGTCAATAGTAAGCAGGTTTGAAGACAGATCTCTGTTTGCATGCTCACCGTAGGATGCGTTCACCCCTACGATCAAGGAACCGTCTTCCCGGGAAGAATTATAATCTAAGCGGCCGATATAAAAGAATTTATTATTGTCGTTCGCTCCATATCCGTTCCCGTTGTAGATCCCGAAGGTATAGTTGAAATCGTCGGCCAAACCGCCATGGAATTTCACTCCAATATCACGATGGGTCGTAAGCGTTGAAACCACCGTACTTCGGGTTACAAAATCGATCTTATGCGGTGGTGTTAAAAATTCGTAACTCACCCCGGGCTTTTGGATACCTATAGTTACATTTGCGTTGTCTGACATTTTATAACCTATAAAAGCATCCACCACTTTTGAACTTGCAGCTGCATCGAAGTGAACATTGTAGCTGAAACCTCCGTCCAGTTTGCCGCTAACTTTTATTCGGGCATGAGGTACCTGGAAAAAACGATCGCCATTTTCATCAAAGTTAAAGATCCCTCTTGCGTGGATCAGCCCGCTCACGTTAAATGATTCGCTCTTCACCATATCCCTTAAAGCTTCTATTCTTTCCGTCTCTGTACTGTCCTGAGCTGAAACTTCAGAGGAAAATGCGCCGGTCAGGGTCAGTATAAATCCTAAAATTCCGTATCTAATGATCTTCATAATCCTTTTTTATTTCTTTGATGATTTAGTTCAACCTTAAAAGCCCGTCTAAATATCATAGTTATATGAATGTTGTGTGAAGCAAAATGTATCACCCTTAATCAGTCATGCTTTAAGGGTCTTTTATCCTTATTTAATTCCCTTCTAAATTATTAATAAAGTTAGGGGATCAATGAAAGAGCCTATATATTTTCCCGAACTCTTTATCCTTTAACATGACTTATCAATCCATAAGCAACAATTTAAAAGGAATGTCAGGAGAACACCGGGCTGAAGTTTTGCTGACCCTGATCTGTACGCTAAGTCTAGGCATTGGCTTTTTTGGCTCTTTGTTTGAGCTGATCTCTGAAGAAACTGCACGGTATTTTTATATAGCCTCCTACTTGTCCGGCGGATATTTTGGATTGATAGAAAGCGTACAATTTTTAATAAAAGGCAAGTTCAATGTGGATGTGCTGATGATATTGGCTGCAGCCGGAGCTGCTGTTATCGATTATTGGCTGGAGGGTGCCATACTGCTTTTCTTGTTTTCACTCAGTAATACCTTGCAGCACTTTGCCATGGGGCGCAGCCGGAATGCGATCCGCGCTTTGATGGAATTAAGGCCATCGGAGGCGTTGGTAAGGAGTGCCGATGGCTCAGAACAAAAAGTACCGGTCGAAGAATTAGAGCTCGGAGACATCATTGTAGTAAAACCCGGCGAACGAATCCCCATCGACGGAACCATAAGATCCGGAAAAGGAACTGTTGATCAATCTGCTATTACAGGCGAAAGTGCCCCAGTATTTAAATCAGAGGGAGCTGAGGTCTTTGCAGCTACATTCAATGAAAATGGTATCCTGGAGATCAAAGTAACCCGACTCGCTGGCAACACTACACTCGCCAAGATCATTAAAATGGTGGAGCAGGCACAAAACAAAAAAGCAGAAACACAAAGATTCCTTGATAAGTTTGAATCCAAATATGCCATCAGTGTTATCCTTTCCACCATCTCTCTGATCCTGATTCCCTATTATATACTGGATCAACCTTTTGATCCCGTTTTTTACCGGGCCATGACCATCCTGGTGGTTGCCTCCCCCTGTGCTTTGATCATTTCCACCCCGGCCAGTATTCTTTCTGCCATAGCTAATGCCGCACGCTCCGGTATTCTTTTCAAGGGGGGAGCATACCTGGAACAAGCCGCCGGGATTCAGGCTATTGCATTCGACAAAACCGGAACCCTGACAAAAGGAAAACCGGCTGTAACTAAGATAATTTCAATTTCAGGAACTGAAAACGAGTTACTTCGCCTTGCCGCATCAGCTGAAGAACATTCCGAACATCATCTTGCCGAAGCTATCGTGAATGAGGCCCGAAAGAGAGCAATTGATCTTACAAGAGCTGAAGATGTGCAAGCCATCATCGGAAAAGGAATTTCTGCCAATGTGAACGGCGCAGAGCTGAAAATAGGGAACCGGTATTTATTTGAAGATACCCTTAAAGATCTGCCGGAAGACTTTGACCGTACATTGGAAAAATTCAGGGATCAGGGAAATACGGTGATATATGTGGCAAAGAATGATACAATAATCGGAGCGATCGCTTTAGCTGATGAGATCCGAGAGCAGGCTGCATCTACCATTCTTGAACTTGCGGATCTGGGAATTGTTGACATCACCATACTTACCGGAGATTCACTCAATGTAGCTCAAAATGTGGCGGAACAACTTAATATTTCAAACTATCATGCCGGCCTGCTCCCGGATCAAAAGGTTGAGCTTATCGAAAAACTATCCCAAAGAAAAGCAGTTGCTATGGTCGGTGATGGAGTTAATGATGCACCGGCACTCGCAGCAAGCCATTTGGGAATAGCTATGGGAGCAGCAGGAACCGATGTAGCTCTGGAAACTGCCGACGTGGTTTTGATGTCTGACGACCTCACCAAACTTCCATATATGATCCGGCTGGCCCGCCGTGCAAAAACTGTGGTATGGCAAAATATCATTTTCAGCCTTGCCGTGATCGCTATGCTGGTAAGCTCGGTTTTTCTTTTTGAATTGCCCATGACCCTGGGGGTGATCGGGCATGAAGGAAGTACTCTGTTAGTTGTCTTGAACGGGTTGAGGCTACTGAAGAACTCTTAAATTTCCCCGGCCGATTCTACATTCTTTTACACCTAAACAGCAAGTCATGTATCCTAAAACTTTTATATTTTAAAGAGTCTTTAGGGCGTAGGCATCTTGATATCTTTTCAAATTTTTTAAGCTTTTTTTCAAAGCTTGATCATTGCCTTTCGTACATTAAGAAAATTTAATATTAAATCCACTTGCAGTAAATTGGACATCAAAAAGCTATCACTTCTGTTTTTATTCTTTTTCCCCTCTTTAGCTCTCGCACAATCAGACGACAAACAAACCATTAATGTATTCCTGGATTGTCGCGGTTGTAATGGAAGTTACGTTCGTTCTGAGGTGGACTTTATTAATTTTGTAAGAGATCAGAATGATGCAGAAGTGCACCTGCTTGTTACCCTCCAGCGGACAGGAAGTGGCGGATGGGAACACACCCTGAATTTTATGGGCTTGGGTTATATCTCGAATAAGTCTCATACCATAACGTTCGTTAGCCCAAGTTCGGACACAAATGATCTGATGCGCCAAAAGCTGGTCAGGCATGTAAAGCTGGGGCTTATCTATTTTCTTACCGACAGGGCTGTACTATCTGATCTGAATGTCAACTTTTTCGGTACTTTAGATGAAGGTACAGAAGAAACTGAAAACACCGACCCCTGGAATAGCTGGGTCTTTGAAATTGGAGCAAGTACCAGTTTTAGCGGGGAACAGTCAAGAGGAAGTACCAACTTTAGAGGAAATTTTGATGCGACCAGAATTACCGATGAATGGAAAATGGAGTTTGAATATGACCGAAGCTATAATCGCCGGGTATTCAGAACTGAGGAAGATGACGGAAGTACCACAGAGGATATCTTCATCACTGAAAATCAAAATTTCACTTCGCTAATAGCAAAAAGTTTAGGTGACCATTGGACCGTGGGTGGGTATTCCCGGATCCGTTCATCCACTCAAAATAATATTGATCTGAGTATTGGGGCAACTCCCTCCATTGAATTCAGTTTATTTCCATATGAAGAATTTAATAAAAGGGAAGTCACCCTCAGATACGGGCTGCTTGCTTCCCAATACGAATACACCGAAACAACTATATTAAATAAAGACAGCGAGTTTCTATGGAGAAATGAGCTCACCTTCCGTGCAGACTTCACCCAGCCCTGGGGCGGTGTTTACGGTTGGTTAGATGCAGGTGCTTACTTGCACGATCTCAGCAAAAATCGTGTAAATATGGGTTTCCGGGTCAATATGCGAGTCCTTAGAGGCATATCCATTTTCTTTGACGGACGGTATTCCCTGATCAATGACCAGATCAGCTTACCGGCCGGCGACCTCACCGAAGAAGAGCGCCTGCTGAATCTAAAACAGCAGGCAACTTCCTACAACTACGGCGGGTCTTTCGGATTGCAATTTAACTTTGGTTCTATATACAGCAGTGTAGTGAACCCAAGGTTCTGATCAATTATTGGATGAAGCCTCCATCACTCTGTTAAGT
Source organism: Gracilimonas sp. (assembly GCF_035704785.1). GTDB lineage: Bacteria > Bacteroidota > Rhodothermia > Balneolales > Balneolaceae > Gracilimonas. Next base: position 13,137 of record NZ_DASSWP010000083.1, read on the forward strand.
TTCTCTCCTCCCCTGATACCGAAGTCTAAGGTACGAATTGGGAATGGGATCATAATATCGTTTTTATCGTAAGCTTTTTTCAGGGCCATAATAGCTTCACTTTGAGCTCCCAGAAAGTCGGGAAGCCGGTCAAAATCGATCCAAAACCGGATAGAGAAATTGATGGAGCTGTCGCCAAATTCGTTATAATAGAATTCCACCTCTTTTGATTCATCACGCATATCCAGCGACGAGAGGGTTTCTACAGCGACCTTTCTGGCTTTCTCAAGGTCATCGCCGTAAGAGACGCCACAAGCCAGATCGATTCTTCGTTTCCCCGTTCTAGTATAATTAGTAAACGGGTTTTCATAAACTTCTTTATTTGGCACATAAATGAATTGTCCCTGGGGTGTTCGGAGTATCGTATTTCTTAAATTCAGTTTTTCTACGGTACCAAATAATCCATTGGTCTCAATGATATCTCCGATCCCGAATGGATGTCGGATGGAAAGCAGTACTCCGGCAATAAAGTTTGCTGCGATATCCTGAAATGCAAAACCCAAAGCCAATCCAATGATACCTGCACCTGCAAGCAGACTTGTAACCGTACCGTCAAGATTCAGGATGCTCAAGGCAAAGAAAAATCCAACACCCATTACAAGTACTGCCAGTAAAGTTTCGGCTAATCCCGTTACCGTTTTATTATCGGTAATCCGAGATAGCATATTACCTACAAATTTCCTGATCACTTTGGCCAGCACATAAAATGCAACTACAATTAACAAGGCTAAAACCAAATTAGGCAGCATTTCAATAGCGGATGTCAGCCAGCCTTCCAGTTTTCCGGTGATCAATTCATAAATGTTTTCGGTCTCCATAGATAGTAGTATCTTATTTCAGTTGAAATTTTACTGTTATAAAGGAGGAGTCTTAATATTTAGTTCCATAAAAAAGCTCACTAACCAATTATTAATTAATTACCTACTTCAGATGCTTCGACCTTTTTCTCTTTTCTTTGCCGGAGTTTTAATTGCTCTATGGTCTTTCAGCCCGGTCTTTGCCCAGGATTATGCCCAATCGGCTGAAGGAGTCACCCCTTTGCTTATCAGTTCAGAGATCCCGGATGTTGAATTAAAGAATATTGATGGGGAATCCATTCGGTTAAAGGAGCTGGTCTCACAAAAGCCCACTATTTTGGTCTTTTATCGGGGTGGATGGTGCCCTTACTGCAACCGGCATCTTGCGGACCTCAAAAAGATCGAAGACGAGCTATACGACATCGGATATCAAATATTGGCTATTAGTCCCGACCGGCCTGAAAAGCTCAAATCTACTCTTCAAAACAATGAACTGGGTTATACCTTGCTGTCAGACAGCCCCATGAATGTTTCTAAAGCATTCGGCATCGCCTTTAAGGTAGAACAAGAAACTATTGATCAGTACCTGAAGCTAGGCCTTGATCTGGAGAGTGATTCCGGTTACGACCATCACCTACTGCCTGCCCCTGCCGTTTATATATTGAACACAGAAGGAGTAGTGAAATTCAATTACGTGAACCCCAATTATAGAGAACGCATAAACGGTGATGTTTTGATAGCCGCTGCCCGTGCTTATTATGAAGAATAATCCGATATGTGATGGCTCGTAAAAAAACCTTCAGTAAAACTCGCGTTCAGTTAGCCGGATTGGAGATAGATATTCTAAGAAAGAATGTGAAGAACCTAAATCTCAGGGTCTATCCGGCAGAAGAAAGAGTACGAATATCAGTACCCCGCCGTATTTCCGAAGAAGCAGTTATACAATTTATTGAGGAAAAACTTCCCTGGATCAAAAAGCACATCTCAAATTACAGGAAAAGACCACAAAAGGAGCCTCTAAAGTATAAAACAGGTGAAAAACATTTGTATAGCGGAAAAGAATTGAAGTTAAGGGTTGTTGAAAAAAATAAAGCTCCTCATGTGTTTATTGACGCTGAAAAATATTTAGTACTACAGGTTCGCCCCGATTCAGATATTCCAAAAAGATCTTCGGTTTTAAAGGAATGGTATCGGTCGGAGTTAAAGAGGGAGATTCCACTTCTAATTGAAAAATGGGAGAAACCTATGGGGGTTTCGGTTCAGGAATTCGGAGTGAAACTAATGAAAACCCGCTGGGGTACTTGTAATATCAGAGATCAAAGGATTTGGCTGAATCTTGAGCTGGCTAAAAAAAGGCCGGAGCTTTTGGAGTATGTTGTAGTTCATGAGATGGTACATCTCCTGGAGAGACTCCACAACAAACGCTTTTATAATTTTATGAGTCAATTCTTGCCGGGATGGAGATCACTTAAAGATGAACTGAACGGCAGATCTTCTATATCTGACTGCTAACATTTGACCGAAGGTTTATTTGACTTCCGGCATCTAATTAAATGAACACAAATTTGATGCGGAGCACATCCATGAAAAACAATATCAAAGTTTCCGTTTTAACAGTTTTATTAATTGGTCTGACTGTCGATGTTTCAGCACAACAGGTAAACAGAATGCAGGACAAAGCTAAAGGTGATCAGCAGGGTCAAATGATGAACCGCGCTGACAGGCAAGGTCAAAATCACCGGCATATGATGACTCAGTTAAACCTGACTAATGAACAAAAAGAAAAGATTGGAGAGATCCGGCTTAATGGACAAAAAGGAATGATCCCGCTCAGAAATAACATGCAGGAAAAAAATGCACAGTTGCGTACGCTCAAAATGTCTTATGACTATGATGAGGCCGCAGTAAATGCACTTATTGAAGAGATCGGAGAACTCAGAACCGCAATGATGACCATGAGAACAGCACGCCAACAGGAGGTGCGAGAAGTTTTAGATGAAGGACAGCGCATCAAATTTGATACTATGATTCAGTTCCTTGGAGCAAAACAACAAGGCTCTCGAATGAATCACAAAAACAGAAAAGGGTAATCATTCTGATCATTTAACTGAGATGCAGGGATTTATCTCCCTGCATTTCATTAATGTTATCCGGTTCTTATAATGTCTGTAACAAAATTAAGCACAATTTTTAAAGTCACTGAAAGAATCGAAGAATCGGCTCTTATAGAACAGCTCATTCAGGGAAGTGAATCCGCTTTCCGGAATTTGGTTAACGATCATAAAGATCAGGTTTATAATACCTGTCTGGGATTTTTGCGAAACCCACACGATGCCGAAGATGTTTCACAGGAAGTTTTTATACAGGTTTATGACTCTATCGGTGATTTCCGCGAAGATGCAGCGCTTTCAACCTGGATCTATCGGATCTCAGTTACCAAATCGCTGGAGTTGATACGATATCGAAAGCGAAAAAAGAGATCAGGTTTTTTTGAAGCGCTAAGTTCTCTTTTTAATGAACCGGATGATGAACCTGACCACTCAGAATTTATGCACCCCGGCATTCAGCTGGAAAACAAAGAACGTGCAAGAATTTTATTTGAAAAAATTGACAAGCTTACGGAAAAGCAGCGTGTAGCCTTCACTTTACAAAAAGTTGATGGATTGAGTTATCAGGAAGTGGCAGAAGTAATGGAACTGAGTGTTCCTGCAATAGAATCACTTATCCATCGCGCTAAGGAGAACCTAAAAAAGCAACTTTACTCTTATTATCAACAAAACGAACTGGATTAGCCATGAATAGAAAAAAGAACATAGATCGGGAAGTGGATAAAACCATGAACGCACTGGAAGGATTGGAGCCTGCAAAAACCGACTCATTCTTTTACAGCCGCCTGACCGCAAAACTCGAGAACAGGAATCAGCCTGAACAAGCCGAGTCTTTCAGCTTTGGCTTTGCCTTTTCAGTGGCAGCTGTCATTCTATTTCTATCGCTAAATGTGGTTTCACTTACATTTTATGGAAATCAGTTTGCTGAAGAAGAAGTACCCGAAAAGGGATTTATTGATGAAATAGCTTATGAATATCAGGTTTTTGACCTGAGTTATTATGAAACCTTTGATGAAGAAGAATAATATGGAAGTACAAAAAAAATACCGTTGGGCGCTTACGGGATTGATCATCATGATCCTGATCAATGCTGCCACTTTGATAAGTATCTGGCTATATCATCCTGATGGTAAAGACTGGAGAAGCCATCGAAATTCCCGACACGAACGTGGCTCCATTCAGGAATACATGAAAAATCAGCTCGGATTAACAGATGAACAGGCTGAGGAGATCACCGGCCTCCGCAGGGGACATTATCGCGAAATACGTTCTTTCAGAGATAGCCTGGATCAAAACCGAAGAACTTATTTTGAATTTGTAATGAGTCCGGAAGCTGATGACCAGGCAAAAAGGGATTCCCTTCTGGCTCTGCTAACCGAACAATATGAAAATATCGAAGGATTGCTTTACAGCCACATGACCGAGGTCAAAGATATTTTAAATGATGACCAGCTTGATAAGTTCGAAGAATTGATGCTCAATAACTTCTTCAAAGACCGAAAAGAATCCGATAGAAATTCTCGCAAAGGACAGCGGTAATAGATCACATAGGATAGATAAGGTTTCAGCTGATATTAAGCCGGTAGGTTTTCGGTATCATGTTGTATTTGTCCGTTCGATGTTAGGGCGATAATTGCGTATCTTTAACGCCTATGGATACTACTGAAACCACCCAAAAAACCGATCTCAAAGCACTTACCAAAGACGAATTAACTCAATTTTGTTCAGAATTGGGGTTGCAGAGTTTTCGTGCCGACCAGATCTTCCAGTGGATGTACCAAAAGGGAGTGTCAGACTTTGAGGACATGACCAATCTTTCCAAAGATCTGCGTGAAAGGTTGCGCGAGATAGCTTCGGTAAACCGGATCAAACCGGTACAGCAACAAGAGAGTAAAGACGGCACTATAAAATTTTTGTTTCAATTGAATGATCCGGAAGAAGAGTATAAGGTAGAAGCCGTCCTCATTCCTGATTTCTTTGCTGACGGAGCCGCCCGGCGATTGACCGTTTGTGTTTCTTCACAGGTTGGCTGCGTGTTCGGATGTGCCTTTTGCGCCACCGGTAAAATGGGTTTGTTCCGGAATCTGACTCACGGTGAAATTGTGGATCAGGTACAATACATCAATGATATTGCTGAAGAAAAATACGGCAAGAAGATCACCAACATTGTGTACATGGGGATGGGTGAACCACTTCACAATTATAAGGCGATCGTAAATTCAGCCCACATCGTTTCAGACCCGCTAAGCATTGAACTTTCCCCGAAACGAATTACGGTTTCTACCGTTGGCCTCACCAAACAGATCAAAAAGCTGGCGGATGATCAGGAAGAATTTAACCTGGCTATTTCCCTTCACGCCCCTACCGACGAGAAGCGTGACAAGATCATGCCTATCAATAGTTCAATGAACCTGGAGAGCCTTGAAGATGCGGTTAGACATTATCACCGGGTCACTGAAAAATCCCTTACCTACGAATATCTGCTTTTTGATAATTTCAATGATAGTCCACAGGATGCTCGTGATTTGGCTAAAATTGTGAAGTGGGCTCCGAGTAAGGTGAATATCATTATGTACAATAACGTAGCCGGTGTGGAGCTGAAGCGTGCCCGGGAAGAACGTTTAGATAACTTCATGCGGGAACTGATAAAGAATGATGTCCGTGCTACTGTCCGCCGAAGCAGAGGTGATGATATTGACGCGGGATGTGGCCAATTAGCTATTCGGGAAGGAGCTCCCAAAGGCAAAACAATGGCGAAAAATTAAGGTAGTCAGGATTCAGAACTCAGAATTCAGTTTTACTGTGTTCTAAATTCAACTTCTGTCTTAACCTCGCACAATTACTAGTTCAAGCGTCTCGCTTGGACTATGCATTTCATACAACAACACATAAAACAATCATCACCCACATATGTTACAAGCGAGACGCTTGCAACAGGATGAGGATTACTGAATTCTGAGTTCTGATCACATTACTTAATCACTGTAAAGACACGATCGAAACGGGGCACAAAATTATCCGTTGAGAACCATACTATAGAAGCTTTTCCAATTATGTGATCTTCAGGAACAAATCCCCAAAAACGGGAATCCTGACTATTGTCACGGTTGTCTCCCATTCCAAAATAATAGTCCTGTTTTATGGTGTAAGAATTGGTCTCTTCACCATTGATAAAGATCGCATCACCCTCTCTTCTCAGGTCATTCCGTTCATACCTTTCAATAATGTCTTTATAAACGTACCAGTTATCATTTGTGATCTCGATCTCTTGTCCCTCAAAAGGCACTACGATCTCCCGCATTTGATCTGAGTTGTTGAAAGCTCTGGAAAAATCACCCTGACTTTGAACATAATTGCGGTCAACGCTGCCCTCTGGCTTCACATTTAGATACATGGTATCCACTTCAGCCCAACTGTTGACCGTTTCTGCCACATCATCAGTCATATTTAGGATATAGGTATCCTGATTGTTGTAAGCAATTAACTCCCCTCCAACAGATTCCATCTTTGCACTGCTTAAACGTACGTGATCAGCCATTCGAACTATGTAGTGATGCTGAACCCCTTCATGTTCAACTTCCTCCTCTCCATTTATATAAAGCACTTTATCCTGAATAGAAATTGTATCTCCTGGAACAGCAACTGCACGCTTTATATAATTGGTTTTTTGAGAAATAGGTTTCACTTCCCAGGGCACATTAAATACAAATATATCATTACGTTCTACATCTCTGAAGCCGGGTAAGCGAGTCCATGGCAGCTGAACACCGGGCAGACACCAACCTTGTAAAAAGGGAACACATATAGCCATGGGGGTTCTTGGGCCATAGGTTATATTTGAAACAATAAGAAGGTCTCCCGTCATCAGAGTTTTTTCCATTGATGGTGTTGGTATCTTGTATGAACCAAACAGGAATGCCCGAAGGATAGCAGCGGCTATAAATGCAAAAACGATAGCATCTACCCACTCACGAAGCCAGGACTTTGCCTTTTTAT
>NZ_DASSWP010000121.1:0-5921 GCF_035704785.1 Gracilimonas sp.
TCACCCAGTGATTCATTTCCATTTCTGGTGATAATGAGCGTACCGGGAGCATATTGATCGTCATTCAAAGTGAATGCTTCTTCTGCATACCGAACCTGTACTCCTTCATCCAGTAAACGTGCAAGATATTTCAGATCTTCCATTGAATTCCATTTAGCCAAATATGCGTAAGGCTTATTGATGGCAGGTGTTGATTCATTCTCGGCCGTCATCGTAGCCTGGCGAGTATTTACCGTGCCCGTTATCGCGTATCCATCTAATCCGTAAGCATAATGAGTTTCCCATGCAGTGATATCGTACGTCAGGGAATCCACCAACTCAGGGTTTGGCTCAAATAATACCCTAACCAATGTTCCTTTTGGTTGGTACGTGCTGATCACATAATCTCCCTCTTCAATGGAAACCCGGCCTGTTTCTCCGGTAGCAAAATCATATCCGTTTGGATTGGATGAACCTGAAGCTACACCAAATTCAATTTTCTGCTTCTCTAAATAGCGCAGCAATTTCGAGGTTTTATCAGGATTACTGCTCTTTTTAACAATAAAAGTCTTGTACTGACCTGAACCATTTTCCCGGGTTTCTTCGAAATAGGAAGCAAATTCATTCACAACCCGTTCATGATTTTGTGCTGTGATCTCCACAGTAGAGATCCCTGAAGTATGGTGATGAAGTAAACGATCTTTCAGGGTCAGGGTATCGCCTTCCGGTTTATACACTCCCAAACCTGCAAAACCTCCACCTGCCTGCTCATAGGTCATCCCGATTGCACCATTAAATGTAGGCCATGTATCACCATAGCTTGGGTAGAACAGGTCAAAAACTTCACGGGTAAAGTACAGCCAGTTTTCCTCATCAAAATATTTGGTGTGATTTTTACCGATCATAGTCTGAAATTCACGCTGCCATTCAGTTATTGCCTCGTGAAATGGTTCGGCTGCAGGTGCAAAATAATAGGGCGAGCTATAGCTTTGTTCGTGAAAATCTACATGTACATGGGGCATCCACTCCTGATACACTTTGATACGCTGCTTGCTTTCAACCTGTGTTTGCCAGGCCCAATCCCGGTTCAGGTCAAAATAGTAGTGATTAGTTCTTCCACCCGGCCATGGCTCATGGTGCTCCCTTGCATCGTGATTCGGATTGAACTGTTCACCCACAACGGTTCTGTACCAGTTCACGTACCGATCCCGGCCATCCGGATTGACCATGGGATCCATAATTACAACCGTGTTTTCCAGCCAGGCACTTCGCTCTGTTACAAGTTCATAAACCGACTTTAAGGCTGCTTCACTTGATGAGGTCTCATTACCGTGCACATTATAACTCAACCAGACAATGGCCTTTTTGTTATCGGTAGGCTGCCCGGATTCAAGCCCCGTCAGTTTTAAATTATTGAGTCGGATCTCCTCGAGGTTTGCATGATTTCCCGTTGAAGTAACTACTGCATAAACCAGCTCCCTTCCTTCGTTGGTGGTGCCGTATTGGGTGAGCGTAACCAGCTCAGATTCATCCGCTACATGCTGAAAATAGTTCAGCACTTTGTAATGCGGAGTCCATTGGTCACCAAGTTCATACCCAAGAAATTCTTCGGGCGATTGTAACTGAGCCTGAATATGTGTTGACAAAAATGTCGCAAAAAGCAGTAATAAAGTTATTTTTTTAATCATTGTTAGGCTGATTTGTAAGTTCTTCTTCAATTTGTTGTACCACATCATCTACGATAGAATTCGGGATAGGGATAGTAAGGTTGTAATGGGCAATTTTCCACCCATTTTCATTTTTTACCAAAACCCCGGTTCCCCGGCTCGGTCCAAGGTTAGGCGTATCCAGTTCTTCATCAAACCAGGCGGTTTCCCCATTCTCTGAAAAATATACTTTTCGGAAGGTTGGTGTGAAGGTCCATGCAACCCCATCATCTTCAAAATAGGGTTTAGACCATGGTTTGAACTCGGCAACAGTCCACCGCTCGGTAGCATCCGTTCCCATAAAAATGGAGGAGTCGTTTTCAAAGTGATCAAAGTAGCGTTCGAAGTCCCCCTCGGCTGCAGCAGCGTGCCAGTCATCGAGCACTGCATTTACAGCATCCTCAGATGGCGGGGATTGAGTTTCTTTGGGTTGGCAGGCACCGAGCAGTAAGCCGGGCATGAAAAGTAGCAGCAACAAAGATCGCATAGATAAAAGGTTGGTTCTTGAGTTAGCCAATGGTAGCTATTACAAAAGGATTGGGCAAGGGGGAATTTTTGCAGGCAAGTAAGCAGGCCTGCAGGCCTTTGCTTGTTTATTTCCGGGACACGATCTCGTTCCTCCTTCTCTAGCCTTGCTTCACATAGCAATTTAGTTGCCCAACCTCCGATAATCATCCATGCTCAAAAAAATTCCGGACGGAGGTTTTTTTGATTGTGTTTGTCAACCACGGGTTGAAACCCGTGGCTATGCTTGGCCATCCCTAACGGGATTCAAAATTCGTTCAAAAACGGAGCAGGTGGAACGAGCAGAATATTAGGTCATGGCTTAACCCAATGCCTCAAACCGTTTCTTCAATATTTCGAGGTAGGCTTCTTTTCTGTCATCACTCAAAAAGCTGATCTCTATCAATCTTTCCCATTCAGGCAATCCTTCTTTTATTTGCTCATCAATATTCGAAAGCACTTTTTCGTTAAGACCCAACCTCTCCTTTCCGAAGTATTGAAAGAAAATAGACCAGGTAAAATTCGATTTCTTGCCTTTCAGAGGCAGCGCCATCTCTTCCACCGGAGTTGATAACACAATAGTGGTATTTAAAAGATCGTAGGCGGGTGACAATTCAATTTTCTGATCCCGGTAAATGAATGAAAAGTTTTTAAGATGCATATCCTCATTCCCCGTCAGCCAGCTGAACAAAGTTCTTTTGAAGAGCTTCATTTTTTCAACCATGGGAAAGGTGCAGTATTCATCTATCAGTGCAACTACTTTCTCCAAAGAGTAATTGTACTTGGTATCACGACTCATCCCTGCAACTTGGGCAAAATCTTCTACATGAATTTTTCCGGACCTGCCTTTTCGGTCAAATCGTTTGATGAAATACAACATTGAATCATCTTTCGCATACATCAATCCATGCAAAGGAACCTCTATTCCAACTGATTTTGCCATCCGCATGGTCAGGTCTTCATTTTCAGGAACCTGATCATAATTTGGCAATGGCGGTTTCAGTATAAAGCTGCCGTGCTTATCCACAATTTTAAAGGTGCTATCCTTTATGCTTAATTGTGCACTTAATTTTGGCTGAACCCCGGCTATCGACATTTTTGTCATGCGCCTTTGTGCTTCCTGAATTTGTTCTTTTTGGTCAAAGGGCAGAGGCTTTAACTCATTCAAGGCCGGATTTAATTTATGCAATCCCGTTTTGCTATATCTGCCATCTGAAATCGGCTCGTATGTAATGGGGCAGCGCTTCATTCCTGAACCTCCCTTACCGAAACAGCCCCCACGGTATCTTCACCCACCGCTATCAATTGTGAGAACCGGTCGTTTCTGTCAATTTTTTTTGTTCTTAACAGGGACTCCAGGTTTATACCTTCGGGCAGTAGCCCTTCGAAAAAAGGAGGGAATTCATCGAACTCAAATTCTTTTTGCTCAACCGGCATAGTTACGGAAACGGGAGCTCCATGGTAATCCCTCTCATATCTGAACCGATAATTCTTATTTATCTCCTCTTCAATCAGGAAGCCGGCTAGATCTTTGTGCATATACACTTCAGCTTTTCGCATGGGCTATCTCTTTTTTGCAGGTTTCCATAATGGGACTTTCCAGTTCGATGGAAATATTTAAAGCCTCACATACTTTTTGAAACGTATCAAATTGAACGGTATCCTTTCCGTGCTCTATATCAAATACCGCTGTTTTTCCGACCCCGGACAGATCTGCAAGTTGAATTTGAGTCAGATTACTTTTTTTTCTGTGACAGCGAATAATTTTTCCAAAATAATTCATAAAGCATCTTTTTACTGTTGAAGCAACATTTTTTAATATTATACAAAAAATACTTGCAAAAATCTGCACAGAATAAAATAAATTACTGCTTAAACAGTATTTACCTGATTATAAACACCTGACCTTAGCATAAAATTATAATAGCCCCTATAATTACCTCTATAGCAGTAATTATTATTATTTCATATCCTCATCTTCTTGTGAAAATACCGGTTGCCCAACCTCCGATAACCATCAATACTCTAAAATATTCAGGGCGGAGGTTTTTGATTGTTAACTTAGGAGTATGAGGCGGAGCCTCAATAAGACATTCCGGAGCGGAGCGGCGGAATGAGGAGAAATACGGCAACTCCAAAAATTATAATGCTGTTACCTCCAAGCTGCACCATTTGCAGCTGAAATCTGAGCTCTCATTTTGCATTCCTGTATAGAGCGACTTACCGAAATTAAACTTACTTAAACCAAGTTATTTTTGATCGGTGACAATTTCATAAACACCTATGGTGTAATTATCCGCATTAAAATCTTCGATGAAATAGAGTTTATTATTGTGAACTGCTGCCAACGTATGAGGAACCGGTATTTCTTTAATGAATTCCTTTGTCTCTTTATCATAAAGGATTAGCACATTTTCTTTCTTGCTGAAGTCTACAGTCTCAAAAAACTCTTCGGTAAGGATTTGCATGTGTGAAACTATAAAATGATCTGTACCATAAAGACCTGCCATTACAGAACTACCGTCTGCTCTCTTATTAATTTCGGATATGGGGAGGTTGGCGTGGATTTCTTTGCTTGGTATGGAAAAATTTGCTGAATTCCCTCCAAAATAATCTGTTTGTTGATAGGAGTCGCTATTGTAAGCTTGTATATAAGGCGAGCCAACTGAACTAGTAAATATTGTATTTGAACTAATTAGAACAGTATTTTCTGCGCTATAGGAATTGTCTTCCTGCGTAAACGTATCATGCTTTCCAAAAACAGTATCAACCGTGCCCTCATAATCCACTATAGCTAACAATTTTGATTTATGCGGTTCACGGATAAATTCGCTTTCCGTAACAGGAATTAAAAGTCGGTCTTTAAAATTATACAAAGCGTAAGGATGAGCCCACAATTCACCCTCAGAAAAAATTGTATTCGATTGAATGAGTTCGCCGCTCAGATCAAAAATTTTAAGCATTCTTTGAGCTGCATCATTAATTATTACCTGATTTTCGCTATTAATTTCAAACCCACTGACATGCATAATACCTTTTGGGCCTTTACCTCTTTCACCCACTACATTTATAAATTGGCCCAGACTATCAAATGCGAAGATTCTATTTTGATTCCGTTCGGCAAATATCCAAATATCTCCCGAATCATTAATCCGAAATTGTTCTACAAGTTTACCAAATAAAGGTTCGGAATTACTTAAAACCACCGAATCTACTTTAGTTAAAGAAACAGAGCGGGAATTTACATGATCGCTTTCATCCGGCGAGCAGGAGCTGAAAAACAAAACAAGTAAAGTGATACAGAAAATAGAATTAATACTTACAGACATAGTATGTCCCATAATGAATTCAAATATGCTCAAGATTTATCGGTTGGATATGAAATCTGGGACAGATTATTATTTACAAGTGTTTTCTGTACATCTGTTACCGTACCCATAGAAGCCATATCATTTACATAAAGCCTCACTTTAGTATCATTTATAAGTTCGCTGTTATTTTTAAGTGCAACAGATAGATCTGCAGGATAAAGTAAAGCTCCATCAAGCATTATTTTTCCGTTACTCAGGATATCTATTATTAAATCGTTTTCGAATTGCTTGAAAGCATCCGGGCTCATCATATTGATATCTACCTGTTCTACATCTTTGAGAACCAACTCTCGGGTAACTTTATTAATTAACCCTGTATAAACCATATCTGAGGATGAAATTCGAACTTTTGATTTTTGCC
>NZ_DASSWP010000127.1:0-43202 GCF_035704785.1 Gracilimonas sp.
CGATTTTGAATCAAAGATCGTGGTGAAATATGATGCTCCGGGGTTACTCAGGAAAGAGTTGAGTTCCCCCAAGTGGAAACCCCAAGTAATTGCTATGAGTGGGGTGACCGATATCTATCAACCCATAGAAAAGAAATTAAAGCTTACCCGTGGTTGCCTTGAAGTACTTGCGGAATTTCGAAATCCTGTAGGACTCATAACCAAGAATCATCTTATAACCCGGGATATCGACCTGCTTTGTGAACTGAACGATTTTCAATGCGTAAGTGTGACTGTTTCGGTTACAACCCTTGATAACGACTTAACAGCCGTAATGGAACCCAGAACATCAAGACCGAATAGAAGATTGGAAGCCATTCGTAAATTATCTGATGCCGGGATTCCGGTTGGAGTCAATGTAGCCCCGATCATACCCGGACTTACGGATCACGAGGTTGTTAAGATCCTGGAAAAAGCATCTTTGGCAGGTGCTTCTTTTGCAGGTTACACGATAGTGCGTCTGCCCTATAAAGTTAAAGACATATTTATTGATTGGCTGGAACAGCATTACCCTGAACGTAAGAAGAAAGTATTACGGAAGATCCTGGATATTAGAGATGGAAAATTGAATAATTCGGAATGGGGCACAAGGATGAAAGGGGAAGGAAACTTTGCAAAGCAGATCTCAGATCTTTTTAAAGTCCATACTAAAAGATTGGGTTTGAACGAAACTAAAAGACATTTGACGACAGACCATTTTATCCGCATTAAAGGGGCACAACTAAATCTTTTTTAAAGGTTTATACTTTTTTACACAAAGAAAGAAACTATTTACGTTGGCTTTCGTCTTTATGTATGTAGCTTTTTAGGCCCGATATCTGTAAGAGAATAAATAGAAAGTAGCTTTTCACTCTTAACCTCGAAAATGGATATCGGGTTTTTTTATGCCTTTCCTTTTTCTGAATTCATTCAATCTTCAAAATAGGGTGGTATTTCTAATTTGACATTTGACCATCCACAAATTACAATACAAGTGCCAATCTAAAATACATAGTTGAGGAGGATACGTTATGAATGAAGAATCATTTCTCGAAGCCGCAGAGACCGGCGATCTGGAAACCATCGTGGGATTAGCTAATGATGGGATCGACGTTAACACCAAAGACAATCATGACCGAACTGCATTGTTAAAAGCAGCCAAGCATGGACATAAGGATATTGTTGAGTTTTTGGTACAACATGGGGCTGAAGTAGATATTCGTGATAATAGAGGGACATCGGCTTTATACTGGGCATCTTGCAATGGCCATCATTCCATAGTTCAGTATCTGATTGAACATAGTGGAGATGTTGATGTTTATGACGACAGAGGATGGTCAGCTAAAGATCAAGCTATAACCCATCATCACAATAATGTAGTTGAATTATTAAATGCTGCAGGGGCACACTAATAGTTAGTAACTAAAAATATTATTCATAAAAAAAAGCAGTGATAGAAACTATCACTGCTTTTTTGTTTTCCATGACTTGGTTAACTATCGATAGGAATAGTTCGTTGTTCTATCTCCTGAATTAAATTAGGTAATTCACCTTCAAATATTGGAGCAATTCGTTCAAATTGTTCTTCAATTCGGTTTTCAAGGTCAACATAGACCTCATATTGCTGCTGGGTTGGGCGTCCGTCTCCGGTAGCCACGGTATTTGCAAGAGAAGCTAATTTGTTGTTCAGCTTTATAGGGAAGTTCAACACATCCTGATAAGACTCGGCTTTGGTTTGTACTAACTCACCCTCTACTTCTTCAAGAACTTTTAGCATGGCGTCGGCACGTTTCTGGATCTCAGTATTATCGGAATAATCGGATTTCACCTCATTGATCTGCGAACGCACTTCCCTGATTCGGTTGATCATTTTGTGGGTGGTATCAAGTTTAGCAACGATGGTTTGATGAAGATCAAACTGAGCCTGGAAATCTTGCTGTGTAGTTTCAATACGAGGGTCTTTAGTTAACTCAAAACTTTGAGTTCCAACTACTTCGTCATCTACGAGAAGTTGAACCTGATAGGTTCCGGGTATAGCTCTGGGACCATTAGTATTTCCGGACCATAAGATCTGGATACCATCCAGGTTTGTTGCCCCAGGATAGCGCATATTCCATTCAAAGATATTGTTTCCTTGTTTAGTTGAAACCACATCTGATGGAACATTGTGGGATTCTTCATAGAATTCATCAGATTCTTCCACGGGGTCACCTTCTAATGTTTCTTTGCTGGAAAAAGTTCTGATAACTGATCCATCAGGTTCGAGAAACCGAAGTTTAACTTCACTATCAGGAACATTATTAAGGTTATAATAAACCACCACGCCGTCTTTAGGATTTTCTCCTAAGGTTTCCCCGGGTGAAGGTTCACTGTGTCGTCCAAATAAATAGGTTGTTTCGGGCTTGAACAAATAATACTCTGAATTTCTCACTTCGTCACTAAGCTGGTGTAACACTGAAAGATCATCCAGGATCCAGAAAGAACGCCCTTGAGTCGCTATAATCAAATCTTTATCTCTTTTGTGGATGGTTAGATCTGTAATAGGCACAGCAGGTAAATTCAATTGAAGAGGCTGCCATTTGTCACCGTCATTAAATGAGACATAGACTCCGGTTTCGGTTCCGGCATATAGCAAACCTTTTTTGTTAGGATCTTCGCGAATCACCCGTGTAAAATCTCCTTCAGGAATCCCATTGGTGATCTCGGTCCAGCTGCGACCATAATTAGTGGTCTTGTACAACATAGGAGAGAAGTCATCGAACTTATATCTGGTAGCGGCCAAGTAAGCGGTACCCGCATCGTGTGGAGAAGGATCTATGATACTTGCCATGGCTTCCGGCATTCCCTCGGGTGTTACTTCGGTCCATGTTTCCCCATTATCCCGGCTTACATGAATGAGGCCATCATCAGCTCCGGTCCATAATACTCCGGGCTGAACGGTAGATTCTGCAAAGGTAAAGACTGTATTATAGTATTCAACACTTGTATCATCTTTGGTGATTGGGCCGCCGGATTCGCCTTGTTTCGACTTATCATTGCGAGTCAGATCACCACTAATGGTTTCCCAGCTCATTCCTTCATCATCCGATCGGTGTACGTACTGTGATGTAGCATACAGAATATCAGAATCATGAGGAGAGATGTAGATAGGAAAGGTCCATTGAAATCGATATTTCAGATCCTCAGCTCCGGCTCCCATTGGATTATCAGGCCAAACATCGATACGATCACTTTGGTTGGTGAAGTCATTAAACTTGTTGAAGTAACCACCATAACTTCCTCCATAAGTAACATTTGGATTATCCGGATCGGGTGCTATATATCCGCTTTCACCACCTGCAACAGGGGCCCAGTCTCTTTCAGTAATTCCACTGCCGGCAGTACGACTCAAAATTCCAACGGTACTATTATCCTGCTGGGCACCGTATATTCTGTATGGGAATTGATTGTCAGTGATCACCTGATAAAACTGTGCCGTAGCGGATGTGTAATAAGATGACCAGCTTTCACCACCGTTGTAACTCACCTGTCCACCGCCATCATCGGCAATAACCATGCGGTTACCATCTGTAGGAGAGATCCAAAGATCGTGATGATCGCCGTGAGGTGTTCCGATGCGTTCAAAGCTGTTTCCTCCATCGGTAGATTTATGGAATCCAACATTCAATACATAAACTTCATCTTCGTGGTTGGTTCCTGCTACAACGTGTGTGTAATACCATGCACGCTGACGAAGATTGCGGTCAGCTGTAGTTCGATTCCAGGTTTCACCTCCATCATCAGAACGGAAAAGTCCACCGTTCTCATTTTCGATGATTGTCCAGATTCGTTCTGAATTCAATGGTGAGATTGCAACACCTATCTTTCCCGAAATTCCTTTAGGAAGTCCTGGGCGCTGGGATATATTCTCCCAGTTTTCACCGCCATCTGTACTTTTGTAAAGACCGCTGCCTTCGCCGCCACTCGACATTTCCCATGCGTTACGATAAGCTTCCCATAAAGAGGCATATAAAATTCGGGGGTTATTTGGATCTATCTCAACATCAACGGCACCCGTTTTTTCATTGTGATAGAGTACACGTTTCCAATTTTCGCCACCATCAGTGGTTTTAAAAACACCGCGTTCTGAATTACCTTCGTTTCCAAAAGCATGACCTAATACGGCTACCCAAACAACATCTTCATTGTCCGGATGTACGACGATCTCACCAATGAAATGAGAATCTCCCAAACCGATATGTTCCCAGGTTTTACCGCCATCCACAGAACGGTACATTCCGTCTCCGGCCGACATGTTTCCGCGAATACAAGTCTCGCCCATTCCTGCATAGATCACATTTGCATTGGATGGAGCAACAGAAATTGCACCAACCGAACCGGTTTTAAAATATCCGTCTGACACATTATACCAGTTAATTCCACCATCAGTGGTTTTGTAAACTCCACCCCCGGTAAATCCCGTATAATAGGTATGAGGCTGATCGGCATGTCCTGAAACGGCTACAGAACGTCCGCCACGGAATGGCCCAATATTCCTGTATTCTAATTCCTGAAATAATGTTTGTTCGTAGTCAGGGTTACTAATGTCCTCGCCGTGTCCAAAAACCTGAGCATTAGCTGAGTTTGATGAACTAAAACTGAAGAGGATGACAAAGATGAGAACTGCATAAGAAAAGAATGCTGTTTTACGGTAGCTGAGTTTCATAGAGAATTCGTTTTAGTGAGAGTTATAATCCACAGAACGGCTTTATGAATATCAAAACTTATGGGACTCAGCGCAAAGAACTAAGCCTGAATTATTTGTGCTTGATCCATAATTGCATGGACAACAGTCGTTAGGTCAAAAAGCCGTGCTCTAATATAATTGATATCTGATAAAATGCTGAGTAAGATTTTAGGAGGGGTTAACCAAAGATCACTTCCCGTAAATAATAAAAATAGTAGGGCGTTTATTGAGGTTCGGAAGTTTAGCTGATTTCCAATCAGAGATATATTGAGAAGTGATCTCTTCGGTGGGAAGTGTTATATCTGTTGCCGTGCAAAGGTGAGTAGCTTCAGAACAAGTTGAGAGTATATCCTTCAAAATTTCGTTATTACGATAGGGAGCTTCCATAAAAATCTGTGTGCGGTCATGCCGGCGAGATTCCCCTTCTAACTGAGTGATCATAGACCTTCGCTTGTTTTGATCCATAGGTAAGTATCCATGAAAGGCGAAATTTTGTCCATTGAATCCTGATGCCATCAAAGCCAAAAGAATAGAAGAGGGTCCAACTAATGGAACTACCCGGATCCCACTTTGATGGGCCATTTTCACCAGTTTTGCACCGGGATCAGCTACGGCCGGAGCTCCGGCTTCTGAAAGAACACCCGCATTTCTTCCTTGTTTAACAGGTTTAAGAAAGGAGTGGATCTCCTGATCGGGAGTGTTCTTATTGAGATGATAAAATTCTATTTCATACTCAGGAACAGTATTGCCAACCCACTGAAGAAATGAAGAAGCACTGCGAATATTTTCAACCATCAAAACATCAAGCTCCCTTAGGATACTTAGCGTGTATTCCGGTATGGTGTTATTTTCAGGTGTATTACCAAGAGTAGTTGGTATGAGGTATAAAGTACCAGCCATTAATAAACCATTTCAATTTCAAATTTCTCGTCATTTTCATCAGCCACTTTTCGGCGGATGTATCGGTTTACAAAAAAGCCGGCTATCACAGTAACAACCAATCCAATGAAAGCCACACCCATATTAACAAGAGAGGTACTTTTCTGTATTTGATAAGTTGGATAGAGTACGATCTCCTGGAATGAATCCGGTTGGTAGCGAATGGGAATATTGGAGCTTTCCATCAGTTCCTGTGCCATTTGTATGGATAGCGACATTCTTCGTTCTATCACATCGCCATTTGCCTCAAACCGGAGATCAACGTATCCATTACTTTGAGCTGCAATTTGCTTGATATCGAAATCGGTAACTTCAGCAAGATAGGTTTCTCCATTTTCGTAGGTATCAATGGCTCCTTTGTAAACCATTCCTTGTTGGAACACCAAAAAGAGAAGATAAGCAGGCACAACCCAATAGAGATTTAAAAGCCGGTATTTATTCATTGTTCTTGGCAATTTCTTTGATGGTAGTTTCATACAAAGCCGGATCCCATATCAGTCGCTGTTGGTAATCTTCTTGCATGTGGTTGGCCGACATATGCACCCAAAACCCAACCGGAAGCTGATCGAAAAATACAGCCTGTACAGAAGTATGTCCGTCATAAATAGAAGTACCGAAATCGATACCGCCTAAAAGTCCCATCCGGTTGTCATAGATAGCACCATAATCTGAAAAGCTCCGGGCAATTGGTTCTGATCCCATGGGCCACCTCAATTTTTGTTTTATTTGCTGAGAGATCTCTTTCGATAATATTTCATCAGAGAGTAAAAGGGCCATCATGTCTGCCAATTCTCTGGTCGTAGCCTGCGGAAAATAGGCAAGTGCATCTCGTTCTTGCATAAAGCTCAGGGAAAGCCGGTCATCTTCAAATTGTGCTTTTACTTCCATGTTGAAGATTGAATCGTCTTTTAGGTTTCGGGCAGACTCGATAGCCTGTTCCGCAAATTCGCTGTAACTCACAGAATCCAAACCGGCGGTGTCATTAAGACTTGGGTTGATCCTCATGTACATCCCTGAAAAAGGAAGGGGGAGTGAAGTTTCAGGCATATTAAGTGTGTCCATCAAGGCACGGATATTTTGTTCACCAAGTTTAAACCACAAATAGTCAGCAACAACTAGGTCACTGTTTTGCAGCATCGCTTTTACTATATCATCAAGTGTGGCACTTCTGCCCTCGAATTTCTCTACCAATTTTTGATGATTATTTTCGCTGATCTCCGGCAGGGCAAACTTTTTGATCTCTTCAAGAGTCACTATTTCGGCAGGATCAATTATCCCTTCCGCAACCTGACGTTCATATTCCATCAATAAGAAAATATTTGAGGTAGCACCCAAAGCTCTGGGAATATTTTCCTGATAAAAGATCCCGGAATCAGGATCATTCACATTATAGGAAGTGATGGAAACCCACTCAGGATGTTCACCTACAAATTGGGCAAGCCCTTCTAGTGAATAGGTGTTTTCGATGTATTGACTGCCTTCCGCCATTCCGGCTTTATTTTCAAAAAGGGTTTTAAAACCGGAATAATTGAGGCCTATAACCATCGCAAAAACAGCAGCCGCAACGAACAGAAAGATGAATAAAAATTTTAGAGCTCTCTTCAAGAAATGAGATTTTAAACAGGATTATAATTTCAGCCTAAAGATACAAAGAAGAAAAGAGCTTATCCTGAGTTTGTAACAGATAATTGTTATTCGTGAATTCGGAATTAACCTTATCCACGAGTAACAATTAGCTATGATCAGAAACCGGACACAATGCGCATCATCTCAGCGCTGATCCACGCTCCGTAGGTCCCGAGTGCATAACCAAGAACAGCGAGCAGAACACCTACAGGTGCTAAAGCCGGATGAAATGCTGATGCTACAATGGGGGCAGACGCTGCACCGCCTACGTTGGCTTGACTTCCAACCGCCACAAAAAAGAACGGTGCCTTAATGAATTTTCCAACGATCAATAAAATGATAACGTGAATCAGGATCCATACCGCACCGATAACGAAATAGCCGGGAGCATCCAACATAGAAGCAATGTTCATTTTCATTCCTATGGTCATGACCAAAATGTAGAGGAAAAGACTCCCGATCTTGGAAGCTCCGGCACCTTCGAGGTTACGTGCTTTTGTAAAGGATAATATAAGACCGCCTGTAGTGGCTACTACAATGATCCAGAAAAAGGAGGAATTCAAACTAAGGCGGGATAAATTTGGAGCATTTTCAGTGATCCATGGAGCAATGGAGTCTCCGGCAAGATGTCCAAGGGCGACCAGACTAAATGCCACCGCTATGATCTTAGTAAAATCAACCAGGGTTGGAACTTTTGCAATTTCAGCCTGATAGTCTGCGATCTTGTGTTTTAGTTCTTCAATGGCAGAGGAGTCTGCTTTAAACCACCTGTCTACTTTATCCGAAATTCCGGCTCCATATAAAAGGAAGGCCATCCAGATGTTAGCTACTATAATATCTACCGTAACCATGGCTCCAAACAGATCGGCACTCGGTTCATAGATCTCCAGCATGGCGGTTTGGTTTGCACCGCCACCGATCCAGCTTCCGGCAACCGTTGCAAGTCCGCGCCAAACTTCATCAGGTCCGGTTCCGCCAATGATCTCCGGATTTATAGTGCCTACTATTAAAATGGCAATGGGGCCACCCAGCATAATGCTGAAAGTACCGGCAAGAAACATGATCACCGCTTTAGGACCAAGATTGAGAATACCTTTAAAATCAATACTGAGGGTTAACAAAACCAAACTCGCAGGCAGCAGATAACGGGAAGCTACATAATATAGATTGGAATCCGCTTCGGATATGATCCCGAAAGTTGTTAAGAGCGAGGGCAGGAAATAGCAAAGCAACAAAGAAGGAATGAACTTATAAAATTTCTGCCATTTGGGATTATCACTATGCGAGGTGATAAAGATTCCGGCTAAAATTGCCATCAACAGTCCAAAGGTAACCGCATCGCTGGTGATCAGTGCTGAGTCCATGAAGTAGATTATTTTCAGATTATAAATTTGTGTGAGAATACAAAATTCTGAGGAATGTGACAGTTTTGATTTTGTGCCCAGAAATCAGAAGCGTGATTACTACCTGGCATAGTGTGGATCACTTATTAAAGTATATGAAAATCATTCTGATAAACTATTTAAATAAGGTATTGGGTCGATTTGTCTTTATTTTTGATGCTACTCATTTTATCAAATCAACTATTTAATAAAGAATGATCGTATCTAAATTCGGAGGCACCAGCGTAGGCACGTTTGAAGCCATGCAGCGCAGTGCCAACATAGTGGCGGCTGATGAAAACCGCCGACTTATTGTGATAAGTGCAACTTCAGGTACTACCAATGATCTTGTAGCTCTTTCTGCCGCTAATATTGATTCCACCATGCGGGAAGAACTGCTCGGAAATATTGAAAAAAGGCATCTTGAAATTATTGAACAGTGCAAGGAGGAAGAGAAACTCCGGGAAGGATTTTATACCCAATTCTCAGAACTTCGTGAACACCTGGATTTTGTAGGTCGCGATAAGCGCTGGAAAGACCGGCTGTATTCTTTTGGGGAATTGATGTCCACAAAGATATTTGTGGAAGTGCTGAAAGAGAACGGTGTTAATGCCGAATGGCTTGATGCGCGTGAGGTTATGAAAACCGATTCCACCTTTGGAAATGCCGAGCCGATCTGGGAATCCATACAGAAGAAGGCTAAAAAATATATTCAACAGGGAAAGACCTATTTGACTCAGGGATTTATCGGTTCTGATGTTTTTGGAAATACGACTACACTGGGGCGGGGAGGGAGTGATTTTTCGGCATCCTTATTTGCTGAAGCAGTTGGTGCTGATACCCTTGAGATCTGGACGGATGTTGCCGGAGTTTACACGACCGACCCAAGAATTGTTCCGGGTGCATTCCCAATACATGAGATCTCTTTTGATGAAGCTGCCGAGCTTTCTGTTTTTGGAGGAAAGGTTCTTCATCCCGCAACATTAAAACCGGCCATTCGTGGGGGAGTAAATGTTCGGGTGGCATCAAGTTCTGATCCGGATAATCCGGGCACTTTTATCGTGAAAGAAGCAGATAAAAAACCCCCGATCCGGGCCATTTCTTTAAGAAGAGATCAGACTTTGCTTACTGTTAATAGCCTGGAAATGCTTCACCAACATGGATTTTTGGCGCATTTGTTCAAAGTATTGGCAGAGCATAAGATCTCAGTTGACTTGGTAAGTACAAGTGAGGTAAGTGTGGCTTTGACACTGGATACTGCTGTTAATGCGGCCAATAAAGTTGAACTGACAGATAGAGTGCTGGAAGAACTGGGTCGCTTTGCAGAAGTGGTGGTTGAGGAAGGTCTTGCGCTTATAGCCCTGATCGGAAATAATATGCAGAAGACATCCGGACTTGGCGGACCATTATTTACTGCTTTGGAGAAATACAACGTGCGGCTTATTTGTCACGGTGCAAGTCCCAATAACTTATGCTTTTTGATAGATCATGATCAGGCCGAAGATGTTGTACGTACGCTTCACGAGAAATTTATAAAGGAATAGAACAAAGAGAATATGAAAATTGCAGTTATAGGAACAGGAAAAACCGGTGGGAAAGTAGTCGAATTGCTTGGTGATGAGCTTTCAGAAGCTTTTGATGCAAGCAACAAACCTACCGCAGAAAAACTGAAACAGGCAGATGCCGTAATAATTTTTGTACCCGGCGATGCAGTCTCGGGTGTTATTGATGATGTGATTGAATCAGGAATCCCTGCAGCTTGGGGAAGTACAGGTTACGATTGGCCGGATGATCTTGAAGAAAGAATTAAAGCTAAAAATGCCAAATGGGTGCTGGCTTCCAACTTTAGTTTGGGGATGAACGTCATCCGAAAAAGCATTGAAGCTATTTCAGCAGGATCAACTATTCTGAAGGATCCGGAATTTCACATTCACGAAGTACATCATATTCACAAAAAAGATGCTCCAAGTGGAACAGCTCTTTCATGGAAAGAATGGCTGGATAAAGAAGCTGAAGTAACTTCAGCCCGCGAAGGTGATGTGAAAGGAATTCACGAATTGACTATGAAAACCGGAACAGAAGAGATCACCTTGAGACACAAAGCCCTGGACCGGGCTTTATTTGCCGAAGGCGCAATTTGGGCTGCCAAACAGTTGGTCAACAATTCGAAGATGGAAGCAGGAATTCGTACCTTTGGACAGTTATTTGATCAAGTAATAGAGGAACAAAAATAATGGAACAATTTCCACTTTGGACAGCAATAGTAACCCCAATGAATACGGACGGAAGCGTTGATTACAAAAGTTTTGAGATGCTACTTAGAAAACAAGAAGAAGCCGGAAATGGCGTGTTGGTGTTGGGAAGTACCGGTGAGGGACTGAATTTAAATGAAGAAGAAAAACGAGAAGTAGTTGAGTTCACCAATGGCTTGGATTTGGTCGTGCCAATGATGGTTGGTGTTGGAGGATTTGACCTTCCGGCTCAAGCCGATTTCATCCATTTTTGTAATGAGATCAAACCGGATGCCTTGCTTTTAGTGACTCCGTTATATGCCAAACCCGGTGCCGAGGGTCAGTTTGAATGGTTCAGTGAGCTGATGGGTGAGACTGAAATTCCATGTATGCTATACAATGTACCATCCAGAACGGGGGTTAAAATGCATCCTTCCATTCCTGCGCGATTAAGCAAGGAATTTGATCACCTGATGGGAGTGAAGGAAGCCAGCGGAAGTGTGGAAGAATTCAAGGCATTCAGAAGAGAAGCTCCGGATGTGAAATTCTACAGTGGTGATGATGGATTAACTCCTGCATTTGCCAAAGAGGGCGCGGTCGGATTGGTTTCCGTAGCCTCAAATGTATGGCCAAAAGCAACTCACAGATATACGGAAATGTGTATAGAAGGAAATACAGATAATCTGTTTCCCCTTTGGAAAAATGCAACGGATGCTTTGTTCAAGGCTCCCAATCCGGTTCCTGCCAAAGTGTTGTTGAACCGAAAAGGATGGATTACAAATGATACCGTCCGGTTGCCACTATCATTGGGAGATATTTCCGAAGAAGTAGAGCAGGAGCTTCTCAAAGCGGATAAAGAGATCAGCAGCTGGCTGGAAAAACAGTAATGATACTATAAAGTCATTCTGAGCAAAAGCGAAGAACCTTCACAAATTTGATATGTGCAGATCCTTCGTCCCGATAAACCGGGATCAGGATGACTCAAGAAATGAATTCAATAATCAAAAACACAGAATGAATTACGAAGAAGTTTTAGATCAATTAGAAGAAGGAACCTTACGTGCCGCGAATAAGACGGAAAACGGCTGGGAAGCAAATGTTGAAGTGAAGGAAGCGATCCTTGCTTCCTTCAAAGATGGCGAAAATACATCTTATGAGGGCATATATGAGGGGTTTGTAGATAAGCACAATCTCCCGCCTCGATTTTTTGCACCCGAAGACGGAGTGCGATTAGTGCCTGGCGGTTCTTCTGTTCGAAGAGGAGCTTTTGTTTCTGAAGGAGTGATCATCATGCCTCCGGCTTACATCAATGTTGGAGCTTATGTGGACGAAGGTTCTATGGTTGATAGTCACGCATTGGTTGGGTCATGTGCCCAAATTGGAAAAAATGTACACTTGTCTGCCGGTGTTCAGATCGGTGGGGTATTAGAGCCTGTTGGAATGAATCCGGTGATCATTGAAGATGATTGCTTTATCGGTGCCGGCGCGGTGATTGTAGAGGGAATTTTAGTGAAGAAAGGAGCGGTAATAGCTCCCGGTGTTACGCTTTCCAAAGCTGTTCCAGTGTATGACATTGTGAATGAAAAAATGCTGGATCGCGGTGCTGACATTCCTGAAAATGCGGTTGTAATTCCCGGAACCCGTCCCGTAAATAACGACTGGGCCAAAGAAAAAGGCCTCAGCATGGCGTGCCCTATTATTGTGAAGTACAGAGATGAAGGAAGCAACGCCTCTCTTGAATTAGAAAATGCGCTTAGATAGTGTTACTGCGCGAAGGTGTTACCGTGTTAAGGTTGTTTCCTTATAAAACGGTAACACCTTAACACTTTCACACCGTAACACTTTGAATTATACTGCCAGCGCCTTATTAGCTACGGCAAGTCCCTTCACAAAGGCTTGAATAACGGCTTCCAACGTATCAGGGGAGGCTCCTTTTGAGGTAAATTTATGTCCTTCTTTTTCGAGAGTGAGGGTAACAACCACCAATGAATCTGTATCAGGACTTAAAATCTCCACTTCGTGATTGATAACCTCGAGCGGTAGAAATCCATCGGTTTCTGCTTTTATGGCCGTGAGGATGGCATCGATCGGGCCAACACCCTGATCCAATGAAATAACCTCATCTTTGTCCTCGATCTTCAGTTTTACAGCAGCACTAACCAATCCGTGCTTTCGCATAGTGATCTTATAATCTACCACCTCAACAGGATATTTCAGGTCGGTATCTTCATTATAAACCAGCGAGCGCAGAACCTTTATCTCTTCTTCTTTTAAAGTTTTTCCTTTACGATTGATGTTGTGAACATATTCATCGTAAAGCTTGGTGTGTCCCTCATCCATATTCACATTTTCAAAACCGGTATTACGGGTCTGTCCCCAGCTGTTTTTTTGCATATCAATAAAACCGGATTCGATATACTGTTGAATTCGTTCGGTGTTTGGGGGAAGTACAGGGGATGAGAGAGAATATTTGGCTACAATATGCGAACTCTTGAGTCCGGTTCCCGTGAGTACAAAAAGGCACTTTTTATCTTTAAAAGTATCCAGGTTATTTTTGAATGTAGCCAATGGAATAGCACAGGCCGGCTCCGTGAAATATCCTTCTTCTACCGTCATTTCCTTCATGGAATCCAGGAGTTCATTTTCGGTAGCCGTGAAAGCAAGCCCATCGGTTTCTTCAATACCACGAAATACTTTGTAGAAATCCAGAGGATCAGCAACTGCCACAGCATCAGCCATCGTGTTCACCTGATCCTTTACGATCTTGTCTTTCTTGAAAATTCCTTCTACAACCGGTGAACTTTGTTCGGGTTGAACCGCTACAAATTTCGGGATCTTATCGATCTGTCCGGCTGCTTTTAGTTCCTTATATCCTTTATATATCGCAGCGAAATTAGTTCCGGCCCCAATGGGCACAAAAATGTAGTCAAAGTCTGTCATTCCCTGATCATGCAGTTCATACGAGAATGATTTTTGCCCTTCCTGTCTGAAAACATAATCACCGGCCAAATAGTAATTACCTGACTTGGCAAATTCACGACAGAGCTTTTCACAAATCATGAAATCGCCTTTGATCTTAATTATGTTGGCATCGTATATCGTGGCCTGAGCAAGCTTCACTTCCGGGGTTTTTTCCGGTACGAACACAAAACATGGGATCTTGAAGTAGCAGGCATAAGCAGCCACAGATGCGGCCATATTACCTGTTGAGGCCAGGCAAATGGCATCGGCGCCAAGCTCTAAGGCTTTCTGAACTTCAATATAGCTTCCGCGATCTTTAAAGCAACCGGTAGGGTGTTCAAATTCAAGCTTACCGTATAAATCAGCTCCGTACTTTTCTGAGAGCCGGTTGAGTCTCTTCAAAGCTGTATAATTATTTTTGAGCGGATCAGGTAGAATTTCTTTGAGCGGATATTGAATATTCTTTGCAGACTCCTTGTACTCTATTTCTAACACACCTCCGCAATAGGTACAGTACGTACTCGTCTCTCTTTCGTTATTTTCCCGGCCGCACATGATGCAGCTCATTGTATATCCGGAATTTGTTGCTTTCATTAGGAAATAAGTTGGTATTCGCTCAGATTTTATGAACCTGAAGGTATCAAAAAATTAAGAAAAAAGCGCTTTTTCAGCTTATCTGATTACAATGGAAGAAGAATGATCTCCTCGAAATCGAGATCTAATTCAGAAAGAACAGGAGAGGCAATTTCTTCAATTTCATCCTCAGTGTAATCATTAAGTCCTTCCAGTTTCACATACAGGATCTCATTTTGTTCATCAATGAAAAACTGAGCATCATCAGATTCAAAGATATCCTTCAGCGTATTGATCAGAAATTCCACATCTTCGATAAATGCTTTAATTTCGTCTTCGGTAGGTTCGCTCATTTTGTGTAGGTTCTTACTTAAATGTTAAGCCTGAAACTATGAATAAATACATAGCAAAACTCCGGGAAATTTCTGAAAAACCGGAACGACTAATTATTGGTCTGATGTCCGGAACTTCACTTGACGGACTTGATATTGCTCTCTGTAAAATATCGGGTACAGGCCGGTCTTCTAGTATCGAAGTAATTAGGTTCACGACCATTGAGTATGATTCGGAATCGAGGGGTAAATTAGCAGCCATACAATCTAAAGATAAGATCGATACCCGGTCACTCACCTATCTTCATTCAGAATTAGGGGATTTTTATGGAGATTGGATATTGAGTGTTTTAGGTGAGTGGGGAATCAAAACTGAAGATATTGACCTGATCGCCAGCCACGGACAGACCGTTTATCACGCCCCCGCCGAAACCGAAAACAACCTGAACGCGACTTTTCAAATGGTGGATGGAGATCATATTGGTCAAAAGACAGGCATCATCACCATATCAGATTTTCGACAAAAACATACGGCGGTTGGGGGAGAAGGTGCTCCACTGGCAGGAATATTTGATGAAGTCCTGTTTCGATCGGAATCCCAAAGCCGAATGCTGTTGAATTTGGGAGGTATTGCAAATTTCACCTGGCTGCCGACGATTGAAAGTGGAGAAAAGGTCATTACAAGTGATACCGGTCCGGCCAACACACTCATCAACGAAGCCATGCAAAAGTATTTTCAGCAACCTTATGATGAAGATGGTAAAGTCGCAGCCAAAGGAATGGTCCACTCGGAATTGGTCCGATATGTCCTGCTTGAGCCCTATTTCCGTAAACCCTTTCCAAAAACAACAGGACAGGAAGATTTCCGACTGACATACATTGAAGAGTTAATGGAGGGGCATCAAATTGAGTTATTGCCGGAAGATGTGGTGGCATCTCTGATGGCCATAACTTCCCAAAGTATTAGCAGAGCGGTAGATGAAGTTGCCGGAGATCAGAAATTTGTATGCTTTGTAAGCGGCGGAGGAATCCATAACAAAACCCTGATGGATGATCTGCGAAAAAGAATACCTCAAGCTGATTTTCGATCCTTTGAAGAATTAGGTATTCCGGCTGATGCCAAAGAAGCCGCCATGATGGCCTTTTTCGGTAACGAATTAGTGGCAGGAGAGGGATTCTCGATTCCGGGAGTAACGGAAGAGAAAGTGCATTTGGGGAAGATAAGTTTGCCTGGGTAGGAAATTCAAGATTCAAGTTTGGAAAATGAATCGTTAATTATTTTTAATAACAACTGAGCCGGGTTTCAGATCTGTATTTAAAATTTCCTTTAGTTTAGGAATCAGCTCAAGAATATGCTTATAGGTTAGTCGAGGCACATTTAAAACCGAAACAGGAATGGGATAGGTTTTAAAGTTTTGTTGACTTTGGAGGTTCTTATCGGCTGTAATTAATGCGTCAAAATTATTCTCAAACATCAACTTAAGTAACTCACCATTTTCTTTTCCCTGCCAGTCTTGATCCTGAACTGTAAACACATCAAAATCAGAAAGTTCCTTTTTTAAGGGATTTGGAATATTTTCATCAAGAAGTAGCTTCATATTTTGATTTGAAATCTTTGGAAGAAACTACTTTCCCGGCCACTTCTAAAACGGCTACGGCTTGTTCTTTTTTTACTGTGGGATAATCTTTAAGAAAAGTATCAATAGAGGCACCTTCTTCAAGGTAGTCAAATAAGGTTTCTACCGGGACACGAGTTCCCTTAAAAACAGGGGTGCCACCTAAAATTTTCGGATTTATTTGAATTGCATCCATGGGATTCACTCTAATTTGTCTAAAATAATAGTACAAAAATGATGGATGAAATTCACTAGCCATTCATTTTAGTTTGAATGATTAATACAATATCAGTGCCATTTATGCTCAATTAAGGTGTTTGCTCCAGAGCCAAAACAAGTACCTCAACCACCCGTTCAATTTGTTCTATAGTGATGACAAGGGGAGGTAAGAATCTCACAACCGTTCCATGGGCGGCATTTCCAAGCACCTTATGCTCAAACATTTTATCGACAACGGGTCGGGCGGGGCGATCCAGTTCAACGCCGATCATGAGTCCAAGTCCGCGGATGTCTTTTACAGATGGATTTTTGGATAATTTTTCTTTCAGCAGGTTCATCATAAAAGCCCCTTTTTCTTGGGCTTGTTCCACAAGGTGTTCTTCCTCGATGGCATCCAGCGCGGCGTTGGCTACATGTGTGGCAAAGGGATTACCTCCAAAGGTGGTACCGTGATCTCCGAAACCAAAAGCCGAGGCCACTTCTTCTTTTGCCATGATGGCACCAATGGGAACTCCTCCGGCCAGTGCTTTGGCTGAAGCCACGATATCAGGCATTACATCAAAGTGTTGATAGGCATAAAATTTCCCGGATCTTCCCACACCACACTGCACTTCATCAATGATCATCAGGATGTTTAAATCATCGCAAAGCTGCCTGGTTTT
This sequence comes from Gracilimonas sp., assembly GCF_035704785.1. Lineage (GTDB taxonomy): Bacteria > Bacteroidota > Rhodothermia > Balneolales > Balneolaceae > Gracilimonas. The sequence continues at coordinate 17,286 of NZ_DASSWP010000127.1, forward strand.
CTTTATGAATTCTGCATCGATCACATTCACCCCGCCGGAGCCCTGAATGGTCTCAAAGGCAATAGCGATCGTGTCTTCATTTGCTGCGGCTTTAAGTGCTTCAAAATCGTTAAAAGGTAGTTGCTCAAATCCTTCCGGCATGGGATCGAAACCTTCGGTGTAACTTGGCATTCCCATTGCGATGGTAGCCAGCGAACGCCCATGAAAACCTTCATTCAGCGTAATGAAATTTCCGGACTTCCCATGTTTTTTACCCCATTTGCGAGCCAGTTTTACACAAGCTTCCATCGCCTCCACGCCGCTGTTGCAAAAGAACACCCGATCCAATCCTGATACTTTAGCCAGTTTCTCAGCAAGCAAACTCTGTGGTTCATTATAAAAGAAATTAGAGGCATGCAGCAGCTTCTCCGACTGCTCCTTGATGGCCACAACAATTTTTGGATGACAATGGCCAAGATTATTCACCGCCAACCCGCCAAAGGCATCTAGGTACTCGTTGCCTTCGGTATCCCAAACCAGTGCACCTTTGCCATGTGAAAGTGTTACCGGCAGGCGATTATACACCTGGAAGTGATATTGTTTTTCAAGCTGCTGTGCTTTGTCCATGTGATTATTGGTGTAAGAGTGTATTGGTTAGTTGTTAGCCAAGAGCGTTAATTTGAATTATTTTCTAATCCCAAATAGTCTTCACAAATGTTGAGTTTTGGATATCAGGATCATTGGTTAGAATAGGAAGGCCTAACTCTTTACCCGAAGTGGCGATTAACCGGTCATGTAATTCAGGAATATCATCAATTTCGAATGCATGCGTTACGGTTTCTAAAGAGATAGGATGTTCGAAGACACTAGAGTTATTCTTGATTAAGTGTTGTGCTTCATCAATGGTTGTATCGATTCGGCTTTTCTCTGATAAGTAAGCCAACTCTGCAAAAACCATAGCTGGTATAATAACTTCAGCTTGTTCCCGGTCAACTTGTTGAAATGTCTTCTTAACATTGGCGGGCATTTTTCTTTTCTCCAGCCAGAGAATCAATGCCATTGTATCTGCAACATACTTATTCACTTGGATAGAGCTTTTTATAGTCGTTAAACTCTTCTTCGAGATGAGCTGTTTGTGAATCGCTTAGTGATGATAACTCTCCAGAGATACTGTCCGCAGATTTCTTGATTCTCTTTTGACGAACAAATTGCGCAAACTCTAAAATCTCCTTTAGAGCTTCTTTAGGAAGTCCTTTGGTGTACTTAATTAACTCTTTTTCTAATTGAGAAGTTGTCATGAGCTAAAGGCTTTGATGTTATATCCGACAATATAACAAAATAAGACAGGATTTGGATTCCTCAATTGAATCAGAGGTTCCAGCATGCATTCCGAACGAGACGTTCGGAACGAGTTCAGAAAAGATAAAAAACCTTGATGAATGACTAGGATTTATAAGAGCTTAACTTTATGAGACTTCGCTTTGTATATCAAACTGCTCTCCAACTTACCAAGTTAAGTTTGATGAGCCAGAACCTGAGCTTATAACTACAAATAAATTAAATACATTTCTATCAGATAAGGATGAGATTAAAATAGTTTTGAGAACAGCTTATGAATCTGAAAGTCTTACAGAAGATGGTACTTTGAGTCCAATCTTTAATACAATAGAAAAAGAATTGCTAAAAGCTGATTTTGTTGTTCGTGATAGAGCAGTTTTTAATAGAATAAGCGAATCTGGTAGTCAAACGTCCTATTCTAAATTAAGTGAACAAACTGATACTGATTTGATTTTAGAGTTAGTAGATTTTGATACAGAAGTTCCTTTCACAACTAATGCCTACTTTAGTGACGAAAAAAAAGAAACTTTTAGAGGTAATAATTCAATTACATATTATGGTGCAAACGCTGAATTTAGGGTTGTACTATTAAAGGATAACGAATTTGCAGGAAGTTATTCTTTCACATATGCACCATGTGAGTTAGGTTGTCCAATCAAAATAAATACAACAACATATGAAGCATACGCAATAGTTGAGAGAGAAGAGGAAGAACCTAACGATGATCCATTTCAGTATATATCAAAATCTGAACTGGAATTATTCATGAAGAATGCAACTCAAAAGTTGATTCAAGAAATCAAATAATTGTTGAGTATAGTTCTCACAGTAGCTCTCGTTCCCAACCGCGGGTTGGGAACGCCTGCTGAACCTTTGGTTTTTAATACCAAACTAGCTACCAACCAATTTGAGTCCGATTCGTCCTCGTTCTAAATCCAAAGTAAGAATTTCAATACTGATAATATCCCCCACACTTACAACATCGTGAGGATCTTCGATCTTTCTGTTTTCTGCCATATTGGAGATGTGAAGCAATCCATCCTGTTTTACACCGATATCCACAAAAGCGCCAAAATCAACTACGTTGCGAACTGTGCCTTCCAGCTTTTGACCTTCCTTTAGATCTTCCATCTTCATGACATCCGTGCGGAGTAATGGTTTGGGCAGGGATTCCCGCGGATCACGACCGGGTTTCTGAAGATTTTCGATAATGAGCTCGAGCGTTGGAACACCCACACCGACCTGCTCTGCCGTTTCCTTCAAATTCACGTTCTTGAACTTGCCTGCGATCTTGTCTTTTTCTTGAGAGAGGTTGTCCAGATTTATGCCAAAGAGATTACACAGTTTCTCAGCCGCTTCATAACTCTCGGGGTGAATGGCAGTGTTATCCAGCGGATTCTTGGATTCGGGGATACGCATGAAACCGGCCGCCTGCTGAAAACGGAAATCGCCCACGCCGTCTATATTCTTGATTTGCTCGCGGTCGATGAAAATGCCTTTTTCTTCTCGCTGCTTCACAATGTTTTGAGCAACTTTTTTGCTCAGTCCTGAAATATGAGCAAGAAGTGGCGCGCTGGCAGTATTCAAATTAACGCCAACCTCATTCACACAGCTCTCCACGACGTCGTCTAGTTTTGAGGAAAGCTGATTTTGGTTTACATCATGTTGATATAACCCTACACCAATGGATTTCGGATCGATCTTTACAAGCTCAGCCAAAGGATCCTGAACTCTTCTGGCGATAGAGATATTGCCACGCTGAGCGGCATCCAGTTCCGGGAATTCCTCGCGGGCAATAGTTGAAGCAGAATAGACCGAAGCACCGGCTTCGTTAACGATCATATAGTGAAGTTCTTCATTGGGATGCTTCTCTTTTCGCTTTTGGATGAACTCGGCTACGATTTGTTCTGTCTCTCGACTCGCTGTTCCGTTACCAATGGCGATCAACTCCACCCCATATTTGTCGATAAATTGCTCGAATACAACTTCTGCTTCAGCTACTTTCTTTTGCGGAGGAGTAGGATAGGTTGTTGTACCTTCCAGATACTTTCCATGTTGATCCACAACTGCTACTTTACACCCACTTCGGAATGCAGGGTCAATACCCATAACAACTTTCTTATCTAAGGGTGGTTGCATGAGCAGGTTACCGAGGTTGGTAGCAAAAGTCTCAATGGCATGGGCATCGGCTTTGTCGGTGAGTTCGCTGCGGAGTTCACGTTCCAGGGAGGGGAAGAGGAGTCGTTTGTAGGCATCCTCCACAGAATCTTGAAGGTATTCGGTGAAGATGCTCCGGTCGTTGCTGATAACAATATCATCAATATTTTCGAGCGTTCGTTCTTCCCAAATATCCACATTCACAAATAGAATATTCTCTCTTTCCCCGCGATTGATGGCCAAAATTTGATAGGGCTTCAGTTTGCTGACTTTCGCTGAAAACTCGTAATAATCCTCAAAATTGGTTCGATCTTTTACTGTTGGATTCTTCTTGGTGACGATGTTCGAGTGCTCCGAAAATACCTTCCGAAGCATTTCTCGAACCTCCAGGTTTTCGTTTATCCATTCGGCTACAATATCAGTGGCTCCGTCAAATGCTTCTTCCACGGTTTCTACTTCTTTTTCCGGATCGATATACTCCTTGGCGTATTTCATAGGATCACCTGAAGTGATCTCCTGTTCCCAGATCAATTTTGCAAGCGGCTCCAAGCCTTTTTCCTTGGCTTTATCTCCACGTGTTTTGCGCTTTTGTTTATAGGGGAGATAGATATCCTCCAGCGTCTTAAGGTCGGTGCAGGCTTTGATCTGCTCTTCCAGCTCCGGCGTCAGTTTATCCTGTTCTTTGATAGATTTCAGAATGGTTTCCTTGCGGGCTTCCAGGGTACGCTGTGTTTCGAGTCCGTCGCGGATTGCACGGATCTGTTCTTCGTCCAGCCCGTCGGTGGCTTCTTTTCGATATCGGGCCAGGAAAGGAACCGTAGCACCTTCATCCAAAAACTTGGCTACGGTGCTGATCTGTTTACCTGAAAAATTAAGTTGAGATGCTAAAAAACTAAAGATCTTGGTATCGCTCATTGATGATATTAATTTCAAAATTTAGATACTGAAAATAAGAAGGGAATGGGGAAATGTTGAATATAATTTTGGTTATTCGTTAAATCGTTAATAGTTATTGGTTGGCAATATTTGCTAATAACTGATAACGATTTTCTAATAACGAATAACCGGTAACGAAAAAAAGTGTAACCTTTTCCTATTTCATCAGTGTATAAGGGTGAAAACACAAAACCCGGGATAAATAGGTGGATTCAACTTCGGATAAGGCTTTAATGATGAAAGTGAAAAAAGGGGACCTGGATAAACTGGGGCTTCTTTTTGAACGGTATAACCGTCCGTTGTTCAGTTTTTTCTACCGGATGTGCAAAGATTCCGATACCAGCGAAGACCTGGTGCAATCCGTATTTGAGCGCATGCTGAAATATCGGGAAAGCTATACCGGCAGCGGCACCTTTACTACCTGGATGTTCAGTATCGCAAGAAATGCACATATTGATCATTATAGAAAAGTGAAGCGACGTGCAATCCCGGTTGAAATTGATGAAGAGCGTTTGGAAGTTGAAGAGGATGAAACCGCCATCATTGATCAAAAAGAACAAAAGAAGAGTTTGCTGGAAATGGCGCTCGAGCGTCTGGATGAAGAAAAAAGAGAGATCGTGATCCTGAGTCGCTACGAAGGATTGAAATACAAGGAGATCGCCGATATCCTGAATACTACGGAAGGCGCGATAAAAGTAAAGATGTTTAGGGCAATGAAAGAGTTAAAAGATCTGGTAACCACTTTAAGTGAGGAATGCAGCTATGAATGAAAAACATGAACAACTGATCGCTGATTATTTATCCGGAGATTTAGGTGCCGAGGACAAAAGCAAAGTCGAGGAACTGATCGCTGCAGGCGATATCGACTTTATGGAATTCCGTGAGCTTGAGAAAATGCACGAAGACCTAGGCTCTATCACCACACCAAAACCCGGCAAGGAAATGAGCAGCCGCTTTTATGCGATGCTGGAAGAGGAAAAGCAAAATCAACGAGAAAGTTGGACCGAATTTTTATTTATGAGATTCAAAGTAGCATTGGCAGAACTCACTATGCTACGAGTGGCTTATGCGATAGTTTTACTGGTGCTCGGCGGATTCATAGGTTCACAGATAAATGGAAGCCAATCCGAGATCGAGCAGTTGAGTCAGGAAATGCAAACCATGAAAGAAATGATGATGGTGAATATGCTGGAAGGAGCTTCGGCGGCAGACCGCCTCAAAGCAGTGAATATCAGCACGGAGCTGCCAAGGGCAGATTCAGAAGCCATCCATGCGCTGCTGTTTACTTTGAATAATGATCCCAGCGTGAATGTGCGCGTTCAAACGATAGAAGCATTAAAGCGTTGGGGAGAAAATGAGGTTGTGAGGGAAGGATTGGTAAGAGCTATTGCACAACAAGAATCCCCTATAGTGATCATTGAACTGGCCGATGCCATGATAGAACTTGAACTTGAAAACGGAGCTCAGGAATTTAAGCAGCTGCTCCGTGAACGAGAACTTGACTATACCGTACAACAAAAACTGCAAAGCAGCATCGCTGCAATACTGTGAGGTTACAATGAAGTGGATGTTATTAATTATAATTTGGGTGCTTGGTCATTCTGTGGAAGCCCAAACGCCGGTGGTGTCACAGCGAACCAACGAAAACGTTGAAATGCGGATTCCTGCTTCGGAATTTAATGATGAAACCATTTTTCATCTTAAAAATATAAATGGAGATCTTAATGCTGTGGGATATGACGGGGATGAAATTCTTATCACCGGAACTAAGATCGTGACCGGTAATCCCGCAACCAGGGACAACTTCAATCCGGAAGAGATATATCTTGACCGGCTCAGGGGAACTAACAGTATTTTCGTGTTTGTTCAACATCCCGGTGTCGAGGTGGAGGTGAGGGGAGATGAGCTTCACTATACATCAAACCGAAAAAATAAAAGAAGCTGGAATGAGAATTCCCTGGAATTTGAATTCAACCTTCAGCTTAAGATCCCTCATTACCTGATGTCTCATATTTCAACTATCAATGGGGGAGAAGTAGTGGTTGAGGGCATGTCTAATGGAATAAATGCAGCGAATATAAATGGAAGCGTCTTCGTGAATAATGTAGCCGGCCCGGTTAAAGCCCAGACCGTGAATGGGAATATCAGGGTAGAGTATGAAGAAACTCCTTCCGGCACAGCTGACTTTCACACTGTGAATGGAACAATTGAAGTGATAGCGCCAAAAGACTTATCTGCAGTTGTAACCTTTAAGAGTTTGCACGGTGAACTATATACCGACTTCGAACAGATCGAGTATCTGCAAAATCGGGTGAAAAGAAATTCGGATGGGAATCACCGATTGAAGATCGAACGATCTTCACCGATACAATTTGGCGAAGGCGGTCCCGAAATGCGTTTACAACTATTAAATGGAAACGCCTACATCAAACAAAGAAAATCATAGACAATCATAAATTAATATCATGAAAAGACGAACTAAGCAGTTAATTTTAGGAATCCTAATTAGCGTTTTTACTATCCCGGCGCTTGCACAAAATAACATCGAAGTGCCTCTGACAAATCCGGATCAGCCCGGGAAGCTGATTATCAGTGCCATGTTCTCGGATGAGATCGAGATCCGTACGCATAATCAAAATAACGTAATTGTGAATTACGATGGCGATAATGTTAGGGAAGAGGAAGAAGATGCCATGAAAAACGGAATGCGACGTATTTCCGGGGGCGGACTTGGCCTTGAGGTCACAGAAGAAAATAATGAAGTCCGTATAACCACCGGACCTATGCCCACAGGTGATTTTGAGATGGTGGTGCTGGTACCCCGTAATTTTTCTCTGAAGCTTAATACTGTTCAGGGGGATGTGAGTGTATCAGGACTTTCCGGTGAGATGGAAATAAGTGCGGTAAATGGAGACATTGAACTTTCTGATATTTCAGGAACCGTATTGGTAAACAGTGTGAATGGAGATATGAATATCGACTTTAATCGTATTCCCCAAAATTCACCCATGTCATTTACCGGCGTAAATGGAGATATAGAAGTTGCCTTCCCCTCAGACGCTAAATTCACTGCAAAAATGAAGACCGAATGGGGTGATGTATACACTAATTTCGATATGGATATCGAAAGGGAAGGAACCAGCAACCAATCAGATTCTGAGGACGGTACCTTTAAGGTTGCAGTAAACAGATGGATCTTTGGAAAAGTAAATGGTGGCGGACCTGAGTTTTTATTCAAGACGCTGCACGGAGATATTTCAATCCGAAAAAAATAAATTAAAGAGTAACTTTCTCTTTTGCTTTTCGTGTAAGATTTAAATATAAACAAGGAGCTGTAACACATGGCCTCGTAAGTGTTTACAGGGATAGGACTCCTTCCAAAAAGAAAAAACTATGAGAAAACTACTATTACTACCCGTGCTATATCTATGTCTTGTAACGAGTGCTTCAGCTCAAAATTCCTATCAGAAACAAGGCGATACCATAAAAGTAAGTGAAGGAGATCTGAGATCGGGTTTGGCTGAAAATCCAACTATGGAGGCGATCAGGATTTCTTCCGGAGAGGTGATTGATTTAGATGGACAATTATCTGAATCTGAATGGATGAATGCCCCTGCTGCCTCACAGTTCACCCAGCGCTTTCCAAGTGACGGCGAGCGTCCTTCTCAAAGAACAGAAGTTCGACTGCTGTATACTAATACGCATATTTACGTAGGGATAACTGCTTTTGAGTCTAATCCTGATTCCATTAAAGCCCCACTTTTCCGGAGGGATGGAGAACAATCAAGTGATTGGGTGTATGTAAGTTTTGACAGCTACAACGACCGGCGAACCGCATTCACTTTTGCTGTCAACCCAAAAGGAGTACAAAAAGATGTCCTTTATTTTGATGATACCGGCGAAGATATTTTATGGGATGCCGTTTGGGAGGCTAAGACAAATATTACAGATTATGGCTGGACGGCTGAGATGAAGATCCCACTTTCTCAGCTTCGTTACAGCTCCAGTAATAAAGTGCAGGAATGGGGAGTCAACTTTCAGCGACGAATATCCAGAAATGGTGAGATCTCTTTTTGGGCACCGGTCTCACAAAATGATAACGCAATGGTATCCAGATTTGGAAGATTGCACGGTATTGCAAATCTGAAAAAGCCTAATCGACTAGAAATAAGCCCTTATGTTTCCGGCAAGGTAACCCGTGTTCCTGAAATTTCTACGGACAATCCCTATTACAGTCGAAATCAATTTGGCGGAAATGTTGGAGGAGATATTAAGTACGGTATTACCTCAGACTTGACTCTCACAGCTACCATTAACCCCGATTTTGGTCAGGTTGAAGCTGATCCGGCGGTTATAAATCTGACAGCAAATGAAAACTTTTTCTCAGAACGCCGCCCTTTCTTTTTAGAGGGAAGCGATATTTTCCAATTTGGGAATACAAAGACCTTCAGCCGAATGGGTAATCCGGTTACTTTTTATTCAAGAAGGATTGGTCGCTCTCCGCAGGGTAGTACAAGCCGGGCAGGAGTGAATGCAGAATATGTGGATCGCCCTGATTTTACGACCATCGCGACAGCAGCTAAGCTGAGTGGTAAGACCAAAAGTGGTTGGTCAATAGGATTTCTTGATGCTTACACCCTGAATGAAGACGCAAATTATGTAACTCCTTCAGGCGATGAAAATGCATTTACTGTAGAGCCTGCAACTAATTATATGGTGGCCAGAACCAAGAAAGACTTCAACTCGGGTAACACTTATTTTGGCGGATTTGCCAGTGCAGTGAACCGGAATATCAACGGAAGTTATTTCGAAGATTTTCTGCGTTCTTCGGCATATTTGGGTGGTGTGGATTTCGAACATAGTTTTAATAACAGAAACTGGGTTACCAGCGGAGCACTTTCATTCAGCAGCATAAATGGAAGCCCTGAAGCCATTGAATTAGCCCAGCGATCTCCGGTCAGATATTACAATCGTGTGGATTCGGATGTATTATCGGTTGATCCCGAAAAGACCAATCTTTCCGGATTTGCAACGGAAGTAAGCATTCAAAAGCGCGGGGGAGATGATAACTGGATGACCTCGCTCACATATTCGGAAGTAAGTCCCGGTTATGAAGCCAATGACCTGGGATTCCAAAACCGGGCGAATTACCGTTCACTAAATGGCGGTTTGATCTACAGGGAGATCGATCCAAAAAACATACAATATTTTGAGAATTTTATGTTTAAAGGAACTGCCTGGAATTATGATGGAGATTTAATAAGCAATTGGATTGTAACTGGAGGGTTTCTACGGTTTGAAAACCTTTGGAATATCAATTACGAACTTCAGTGGAATCTACACCAGTATATGGATAATATCACCAGGGGAGGCCCGGTGATGAAGCGCCCAAATGATTTGAGTATGAATCTGAACATAAATTCAAATCCCAGTAAAAAGGTGTCTTTCAATGCGGGAACCCATCAAAGACAAGATGTGTCCGGAGAATTTGATAATAATATTTGGATCGGATTGAATTTGAATCCTGCTCCTTATCTGCAGATATCAGTTTCTCCCGAGTACAGTTATCAGAAGGATACCGACCAGTATATAACCACAGCCACTGATCTAAATGCTACTCAGACCTATGGCAACCGCTATGTTTTTGCCGATATCAAACAGCATACTTTAATGACAAGCATTCGGTTAAACTGGACGTTTTCTACAACCATGAGTTTACAAACCTACTTCCGGCCATTTGTCTCAACAGGAGCCTATACGAATTACAAAGAATTTGCTGAACCGCGAACCTTTAATTTTGATGTGTATGGGGAGGATAAAGGAAGTATTTCAAAATCCAACGGAACATATACCATTGATCCCGATGGTGCCGGAAGTTCACCTGAAATTACTTTCTCAGATCCTGATTTCAACTTCCGCTCGGTACAAGGGAATGCCGTATTCCGATGGGAGTACATGCCCGGGTCAACCCTTTACTTTGTATGGCAGCAACAACGCAGCGATTTCGTAGGAATGGGAAATTTCGATCTTGGTCGCGATCTGGATGGATTATTCAGAGCCAAACCCACAAATGTATTCTTAGTAAAGCTGAGTTACTGGTTTGGTAACTGATGATCATGTAGCTTGATCAAGGGCTTTCCGACCGGCTCAATATTATTTTGCAGTAAAAAAGGGCGCACTTAGTTGCGCCCTTACTTTTTACAAGACTATTCTACACTTGTCTTGCAACTGCTTAACCAAAAAGGAGCATAAAGCGGACAAAAACTGATCAGGCTGGTTAGCACAAATAGACAGGCCAGTGCCAGCAATACAATTCCCCAGGTTCCGGTAACAGTGCCTGTGAAATATAATGCCACAAAAATGGCAGCCAATATAAAGCGAATAATCTTGTCGGAAGAACCCATATTATTTTTCATAATGATCTCATTTTTGGTTAGAAAATTCGTTCAAAAACAAATGCCAAACCTGTAATGATCAGTACACAAAGTATACAAACGATAATTAGTTTTAGTATTTTCACCCCACAATAAACATTATCTTTGAAGGTTTTGTGAACTTGTTACTACAGCAAGAATTTTAATTAACTATTTATCAAAAAGAAGAAATGAATACACAGCATTTAACAGCAGAACAGGTTAAGTCGATTCAGGTTAGTTTTATCAATAAAGTATATGGATGGATGGCTTTGGCGCTTGCTATTACAGGATTTGTAGCATTACGTACAGCTAATTCCGGATTGGTCGATGTACTAGCAGGTAATCAGATATTGTTCTTTGGGATCATTATTGCTGAACTGGGACTTGTAATCTGGCTTTCAAGTAGAATTGAGAGTATGAATGCGACTAAGGCAATTTCATTATTCTTACTCTACTCTGCATTAAACGGACTCACATTTTCGATACTCTTTCTGATGTATACCTCAGGCTCTATAGCCTCAACTTTTTTCATTACTGCCGGTACGTTCGGAGTGATGAGTGCCTATGGTTATTTCACCAAAAAAGATCTCACCAGCTGGGGGAATATTCTTTTTATGGGCTTGATAGGGATCATTATTGCAAGCGTAGTTAATTTCTTTTTCCAAAGTGAGATGTTGTATTGGGGAATTACTTATATCGGGGTTTTGGTCTTTGTGGGGCTTACGGCTTACGACACGCAGAAGATCAAAAAGATGAGCCTGGAACTGGATGTGGATTCTGAAGAGGGAAGCAAAGGTGCCATTATGGGCGCGTTAACCCTTTATCTGGATTTCATCAACCTTTTTATTATGCTGTTGAGGATCTTCGGGCAGCGTAAATAAGTTGATTGTAAAGGGCATATTTGTAATCCCCTGTAATTTTATCGGACTGAAATTCTCATAATCTTTGTATTTCCGGGAAAAAGAAGATTATGGATAAATCAAAGAAACTCTCAATGGCTGATAAAAACAGGATCATAGAAATGGCGTGGGAAGACCGTACACCATTTGATGCCATCGAATTTCAATTCGGACTCACTGAGGAAGAAACTATTGAGTTCATGCGATCAGAAATGAAGTCTTCCAGCTTCAAGATGTGGAGAAAGCGGGTTTCAGGACGAAAGACCAAACACCATAAGAAACGCAATTATGAAATAAAGAGGTTCGTCAGTCCCAATCAGTACTAAGCCGATAGGTTTTTTTCTAAGAGTTCAGCTGCTTTTAGGGCACACCCCCAGCTTAGGGTTACACCGGCTCCACCATGACCGTAGTTATGTATGATCAACTTATTACCCTTTATCTCAGGTTCAAGCCGCAGCCCCTTTTCTTTACTGCGGATATAGCGGTATCCAAGCTTGGATCTTGTCTTTTTAAACTCACTTAAGTTTATGTCAAAAGTATTTTTAATGATCTTAGAGTGCAGGTCAATAATTTGTGCAGGTACTTCTAACCCGTCAAAATTAAGAATGGGAGCAATATTCTTTTCACCTTTCCATTCTCCGGACTTATCTATTTTACCTTGTTGCCTGCTCCCGCCTAAGACCCACCCGTCACTTCGGGAATAACAGTATACATCCTGAGAAACACCTGATTCTGTCATATAAATATCGGGTCCGGGCGAAAAATTATAAGAAACCACTTTTCCCTTACTGTCCAGTAATTTAGGTGCATCAAATATATGTATGATATGCCCCCGGTAAATAAGATCATTTTGATCTTCAAAAAGCCGGACGGATCCCAGTTCGGAACAATTAATGATATAGTCGAAGGGAAGTTTGTCTATATCGCTTTTGATTAACTTTTTTAGCTGAATATCTGCGCCTTTGTTCACTACTTCTTTGACCAAAGCAGGCCAATACAAATTCCAATCAGCAAAAAAGCATTTAAACTGCCAACCGGTCTGAACCTGGATATCAGGATGTTTGGGATAAAATTCGCTTTTAAAATCATTAAACCCACGGACATTATCCATCAGCAGCAAATAATCCTCAACCGCGTGTTCATTTGCAAAAAGTTCAAAATGTTCATGAATATCTATACCCGGAAATTGTTGATCATATAAATGCTGAAAATAGCTTTTACTCTTGAGGAAGATCTCTTCCAAATTATCAGAGTATACTGAGTGGGGAATAATTGAAGCGGCCGGAAATTTACTTGCAAAATCCGGGTCTGGACTTGTTGACCTTGGATCGTCTTTTGAAATGATAGTTACTTGCCAGCCTTGTCTCAACAATATGAATGCACAAGATAGACCACTTACCCCGGAGCCGATAATGCATACTGTTTTTTTCTTTATCATGTTAAAATATAGTAGCTTTGAAATTCAAATAAACTGTTTGTTCAAAGTTTATTGATGTTGTTTCAAGTGACTAATTTTGGTACTTTTACTATTCACCATACAGGTTTTAAATACGTGAAAAAACTAACTTTTCTTGCAATAGTATTAACTCTTCTGCTAGGTACATATTCCTGTGATTTACTTACCGTTAGTCTTGAAGAACAGGCGTATCCGACCAAATATCCCAGCCTTGATATGGCTGAACTAGTGGCCTTGAATGCAGAGTACAAAAAGGAAAATAATGGTCGTTTGTGCTCCACTTTAAATGAATATGGTTTTACTGGTTTCAGTGAAGTTCTTTTTGAAGACGGCAAAAATCCTTGTGAAAGAGTTAATCGTGATGTTGTGCGAATCGGAATAGACAATACAGACACATTACTTGCTGCCGCTAAGCGGGTGATCGTACAAAATAGCAAATATACGGGCGTAAACGATTCCTCAGAGCTGGTATTGGAAGAAATGCTCCCACAGCCGGGTTGTATTAATTGTGGGCGACCTGATGAGTACAGTGCTGATATTGAGTGGAAGCTTACTTTTGAGAATCAATTGATTGACTCAACGGAAGTAATGGATACAGAGATCACAGTCTTTATTGATGCTAAAGGAGTTAACAGAATCTGGGGTAACTGGTACCCGGACCTTGAAGTTCCGGATTTTGTGAATTTTGGTTATCTGGAAGTACAAGAGGGAATGGTTGGTTGGGAAATTGATATGACCGAGTATTATGGAGAAGAATTTATTTATACCGTTCAGGAGGGAGACTTAACAGAAATTCCACAAAAGGTTTATTTACCCATAAAGAGCGATAGCGGAAATGAATTAGAGGTCAGGACATGCTGGGCTGTTTCAATAAATACAGTGAACTTAAATTTCCCCGGCTGGATAGCCTATATAGATATTGAGGAAGGTTTTTTGGTAGACTTGGTCTCAAAACAAGTAGAGTTCCAGCAAAAAAATTAAAAAGTTTATTTAAAACTGTAACATTTCTCCGTTTGAATACTCTTAACAGTTAGGGTAAGTAAAACATTAATCACAAGCTGAAAAGGAAGTACTTTGGCAGAATCAGTAAAAAAGATACTTGTAGTAGAAGACGATATGATCATTTCGTTAGTTGTTGAAAACATGATCAAAAAATTAGGACATGATTTAGTTGGTAAGGCGGCTTCCGGGAATGAAGCAATTGAGTTAGCAATGGAGCATAAACCCGATATTATCTTAATGGACATCAGGTTAAAAGGTGATATGGATGGCATTGAAGCGGTCACCGAAATAAAAAAACATATCGAAACATCTGTTATTTATTTGACCGGGAATTCAGATAAGGCAAACTATGATCGGGCTAAAGATTCAGGGTGTATTGACCTGATCTCAAAACCTTTTACTATAGGTGAATTGACCAGATCGCTCGACTTAATTTCCTAAGCATTTTTTTGAATCTTTTTTAGGACTCTAACGTACATTAGTACCTATAAAAAAATGGGCAAATACTATGAGTACAAAATTTAGAAATCTAAAGAATGATCTGGAAGACCTGGAACATGAAGGGCAGTTTGAAATTGATGGAAGCTCATCAACGTCGTCAGGAAGATCAACTTCTAAACTAGCAAATTATATTCTGCTTTTTGCTTTTATAGCTACTCTGACATTTTATGCAGGATCAAAGCTTAATTTTTCGGGGATTCAGTTAAATCCTATCGAAAATTTTGTTCAGGGACTCAATCAACCCAGTGAAGATCTCCTGAACCAAATGGGAGCCTCAATGGAAGAGATGGGATACGGCACCTTTACACACGAGGAGCTAATAAATTTACGAAATGAAGGGGTAACTGCAACGTTTACTTCTCAAGTCAGAGAGGCTGGTTTTACGAATGTCACCCTCGAGGAAATGATTGAATTAGGAAATGCAGGGGTTAGTGCATCGTATATCACTGAAATTCAGGATGCCGGTTATTCCGAAATCACCCTTGATCAAATCATAGAGTTAGAAAATGCAGGGGTTAGTGCTACATTCACCCGGATGATGAGTGAATTGGGTTACGAACTTACGGTTCAGGATTTACTGGATCTCGAAGCGGGAGATGTAACGGCATATTTTACTAGTAACATGCTTGATCTAGGTTACACAATGGAAGAGCTGACCAAGGAGAATCTTATCAGAATGAGGAATATTGGGGTGACTCATCAGCAGGCTGAACAGCTCATTAATGAAAAAGGTGAACGGCCAACCGTTGATGAACTAATACGGAACCGAATAAGTAATCAGTAGGATTATTATTTGGAACAATATCTGCTTTAATTCAGTTCAAGTAGTGAATACAAATTAAACAATACTAAAATGAAAAAGTTAGTTACTTTTATATCCGTAATCGCTATTACAGCCATGTTTTCTCAGGCTAATGCACAACAATATTTGATCGAAAATGCATCCGGAATAGGGCCTAAATTCGGCTTTTATAAAGCTCCCGATGCTGAAGATGGCACCATGTTCATTGGACTTCAGTCCAGAACAAAAGCTAAATATCTGGGTGCTGAGTTTTCTATTGAATACAGAGGTGAGCAAAGATACAATACGACAAACGGTGAATTAACAGTCCGGCAAATTCCTTTGACGGGATCACTCTTGTTGTTTGCTCCTCTTGCTCAAAATTTTTCGCCGTATGGATTGGCCGGTTTAGGAGCATATTATACTATCTACGATTATGAAGGTGGATTTCTTAATCCCGGTGATGATACCGATGTTAATGTGGGTTACCATCTAGGTTTTGGTGCTGATGTAGCTCTATCTGAATCTGCTGCCTTCAATATTGATTATCGCTACTTATTTCTTAACGGGAATGATGACATCACTGAAAAAGAATATAGCGGAAATGTAATATCGGCCGGACTCACATTTTATTTCTAAGCTGAAAAAGCCTTACTTTTATAATCCCGCATCAAAACCGATGCGGGATTTTTTTATGAATTTAATTTACCGAAAAGTATAATGGCGGAAATAACGCTTCCTGAAGTTGAGCTCAATATTTATTCACCGAAAGACCCGACAGAAATCACAGTAGTCGAAAATTATGTTTGCACTAAAGAAAGCAGTCCTAATTTTGTGCGACATGTAACTTTTGATGTTTCAGGAACCGATCTGGAAGGCAGAGTACAAATTGGCCAGTCCATCGGGATTCTTCCCCCCGGAGAAGATGAAAGAGGGAAACCGCACAAACTTAGACTCTATTCTGTTTCTTCTCCCACTAAAGGTGAAGAAGGTAAGTCTAACCTGATTTCCACAACGGTAAAAAGAACGATAGAAGAACTGGATGGAAAACTATACACAGGAGTTTGTTCCAATTATTTAGCTGATCTGAAACCCGGTGATAAAGTGAAAGCAACCGGCCCGAGTGGCAAGAGGTTCTTACTCCCGGAAAATCCAAAAGACTTCAATTATGTATTTTTTGCTACGGGAACAGGGATTGCTCCTTTTAGGGGAATGATAATGGAGCTGCTGGAATCGGACTATAAAGGAAAAATCGCCTTGGTGTTTGGAGCAGCCTATCGTACCGATCTTATCTATCCCGATTATTTCATGGAGATGGAAAAGAAACATGAAAATTTTAGATACATAGCCAAAATTTCAAGGGAAGACCGGCGACCGGACGGGTCAAAATATTATGTGCAAACAGCCATTGAAGATGAAGAAGATATCCTCGACCCGATCTTAAGCCAAGAGAATACACTTATCTATATTTGTGGGATAAAAGGAATGGAGGCCGGGATCTATAAAAGTCTGGCTAAAAAAGGACACTCTGAATACTTACTCCTTAAAGGAGATTATGTGGATATGAATCCTGACGAGTGGGACTGGGAAGAAATGCGCCGAAATGTAAAACCCGGTTCCCGTTGTTTCGAGGAAGTGTATTAGACCAAATGTTTGAAATAGCCAACCAGTAGGGGCGTATTGCAATACGCGCCCCTACTGGTTGGTGGAATGATATTTCTAAGAATGAATTTTCGTAACTCCTCCTGAAACCACAAAACGCATAAAATCGGTAGAATCAGTTTTGATCGGGGTGATCTTATCTCTTGGGACGATGTATAAATTCCCTGAAAAGTTATAAGAATGCGGGCAATAAACGGCTACCTCATCTTCCAGGCCAAAATGCTCCAGCGATTCTTCTGTGATGAACCCGAATCGCTTCATGCCTGCCGGCTCACTGAACTCCACATAAACCGGTTTCTTGAATTTCTTTTTATCGCCTACAAAAGCTTCAGTCAGATCCTTGAATGAAGAATACACAATGTTTATCAGCGGTGTCTTTGTGATCAGTTTTTCAAAGAGATATAGAATAGGCTTGGTGAACGTTTGGGTCATAATAAAACCAAAGCAGGTGATAAGCAGAAAACCTGTAATGATCCCAAGTCCCGGAACTTCGTATTTAAACCAACTGAACAGCAGGTTATTGAACAGATCATTCATCCAGATCATTGTGGCATACACAACATAACCGGTTACAAAGAGAGGCAGAATGATCAGCATTCCGCGGAAGAAATAATTCAGGATGGTTTTCATAGTAGCACAGATGATTTTGATTTTATCTGAATCTACTATTTAAACGTAAAAGATGTGAATACCCTTTCTAAGCTTCGAGATTAGAACGAGTTCCGAAGATAATTCTTCAGAACATGTTCCTGCAAACTTGAGCCTTCAGTGCCTTTGTGTAATTGATCTGAGAAAACCGATTAACTATTATAGATCAACCAATTTTTGATGGATTCTATTCGTTTTCCGATGCTTGTTCCTCTGCTGCATAACGAAACAACATAGCTGCTACAACAAATAGGGTGACGAAGAATCCGTTTACAGCCAGAATCTCATATGCGGAACTTTCCGGTACTTCGGCCATACCCGAGAAAAGCGCGGCTATGGCAATTATAGCCTGAGTCGCGGCCATAGATAATAAGGTAATCATCAGGCCAATAGCTTTGAATCTTGCGATAAAAGCGCCCATTACTCCTACACCGATCACTAGAAAGTATAACAGGTTGAACTCGTTATTTTCGGAGCCGATTAGGCCTACGGCAAGATTGCTCCATATAAGAAAGAAACCGGTAAAAAGGGCAAATCCAACAGCGACTCGATAGGCCACATTTCCTGATTTTCCGGTGACCAGTTTATAGGTGAATCCGGTTCCGAAGATCATTATACCGGCAAAGATAAAATCGGAAAGTGTCCATACGACATCATTTGAAAACTGCATGGCGATCAAGGGTATCATTAAAAGAGCGGCTGTAGCGATTGCAGGGTAGGTGATTGCTTGCTTTATATTATGTTCTGAATTCATGGTGTTACCTATGTTATGTTTGTTGTTTAAAATGAATTTATAAAAAGATTACTAAGTGTTATTGAAAGCCAAATACGAGAGGGAAAATGATCACAACGGCCGCTGCCCAAACGACAAAGACTGGTAAATAATCGGTTTGCCATTTTTCGAGAGCCTGAAATGATGAACGCCCACGCAGAAAACGTATGTACAGTACTGCCGACCAAGTCAGATTTACCAAAAGAATCAAATTCATACCAAGAGCGGCCACTCTGTTGGGGGTAAAACCAAACTCTGCAATTCGTTCCGAGATACCCCAAAGTGCGACGCCATCCGCTAGTAGGGCGCTGATCACAAGTATAACCTGGATCACATCAAATCCACCAGGGGTAGCTTCAGGATCTCGTGCAGAAATGGAGTAGATAAGAAGGCATAGAACCATGACCAACAGCAGATCAAAAGCGATGAGCACGTCGCGATCCATGATCAACTCATTTCCTGTAAATAGGAGAGTTCCCAGGAAGGCGATGATCACGATGGCAAAAAGAGGGGAGAACAGTTTAGCCAGGACCGGAGCAAAATTCCCGGCCAATTCATTTCTAATCTCAGCAAGCCATGCTGCAATAATAACGGCTCCGGCTACACAAGAAAGAACCCAGGATTCAAATACCGGTTCAATATCAATGCCGATGGTTCCGAATATTAGGGCCATGAACCCGACAAGAACCACGCCACCGAGAGCGATCAATACGTAATAGATGAACATCTCACCGGAAAACCGGATGAAATCCATGCGGCTGCTAACCTCACTCCACTTTCCACCTGAAAATGCGACCCCAACGATCAGCCACAGTGCGATCGGCAAATGCAAGGCAAAAAGAGCCTCGGTATCACCTCCTTGTTCAAAGGGATAGCTATTGGCGAAGAGCAATGCCAGACTAAAAGCAGAAACCAGCAGGATAAGAGTGTGGGACTCAATCTTCCGTTTCCACACAAAATAGCCGGTTAGGAGTGGCAACACGAAGAGACTTATGTTTCGGATATAGAAACTCTCGTTCTGATCCAGGTCGAGGCCAAATAGTGAAGGTAACTTAACGAGTATAGCTGCTGCAATCGCGAGGGAGAAAGCAACTAAGGCTTCGGTAAAAGCATTTTTATCGGCAGACTTTTGAAGTGTGGTCATGATTATTATGGAGTTAGAATTTCAGATTGAAAGAACTTTGTATTACAAAGTGATTGGTTAAATTTTTTTGAGTTTAGTTAAATCTGCTGAGAACGAAGTTTGGATCGGGTAATGAAATACCATCCGGTTCCGATTAAGATCAGCGCGAGTGGAAGTGCACCCGGTTCACTTTCAACTACGATCATGAAGGTCACCAAAAGGAGGCCGATGAAGATGGTCAAGAGTGAAAGCCGCTTGTGCATTTTTAGTTTTTTTGAGTGATCTGTTTCCATAGTTATTTTTGTGATCTAATGATGGTTTCGAGGACTTTGAGGTGTTCGTCAAACGCTTTTTTTCCTTTCGGTGTCATGGAGTAACTGGTGTTTGGTTTATTATCAATGAAGGATTTTTCTACTTCCACAAATCCTTCCTGTTCCAGCTTTTTTATATGTGTGGCCAGGTTTCCGTCGGTCACTTCCAGAAACTCCTTCAGAGAGGTAAAATCCAGAGAATCGTTGACGGCCAGGGCCGACATGATCCCCAGTCTTACCCGGTTCTCAAATGCTTTATGCAAATCGTCGAATGATACATTCACTTGCTATCACCTCTCAAACCTGAAGTACATATAAATACCGTACACGATGTGAACTACACCGAACCCGATAGCCCAAAAAAGGAGTCCATAGCTGATAAAAGCCACATTCAATAATCCCAGGATCATCTGCGTAAAACCCATTACCCGCACTTCTTTGATGGTGTAAGATCCTGCGTTGTAAAGAGCGAGTCCATAGAACAGGAGGGTGAGTGGAGCGATCAATCCTAGAAGACCTTTGGAGATCAGAAGCGCGATCAAAATTCCTCCGGTGAAGAGTGGAATGGCCATACTTGTCAATAGTCTGCGGGAAGTTGCATTCCAGGCTTTCTTATCATTTTTACGGGCTTTTCTTCGGGAATCCAGAAGGGCGCTTATCAGTGAAAGGAAGAGAACTCCGGTTGCTGTTAATATGATGTTGGTCAGATCCGGATAGGAATAGAAGGCCTCATTTGGATGAAACTCAAGAACGCTGTAAGCGATCCATGCACCGGAGAGGGCATAAACACCTGCCAGTATTCCTGCCCATCCCGAGAGCGATAAAAATTTAGAAGATCGCTCCATCATGGAACGTATCTCTGCGATATCCTTAATGTAATCTTGTTCTTCTTTCATGCAAAGTACTTTTTATTTCAAAGTAAGTATGAATTTTTTGTTTTGCAATAGGGAAAGTGAAAATTTTTAGAATATCGAACATTCAACATCGAAGGAAGAAGTATTTAGGGGGCATTCCTGCGGAGGCAGGAATCTTAGCTCTGGTTACGAAGGTGACCTTCCGGTGCTTTGTAATGAATTAATGCCTGATTCAATTTCCTTGTTCTTTTGTGCCGACAAAAGAACCAAAAACTCCCGGCAGCGAAAAAAAGAGCTAAAGCTGATTCCATTCCGCTAAAATAAATCAATGCTCCATCACGGGAATTATTTGTTTCATTGGTTCTTAGCGGTATGATTTATTTCTTAACGCTCCATTCCATCATCTTCTTAACGCTCTCTTTTCTAAGGCCGATGGAACATTGAACAGAGAACACTACCATTCAATTTAAGTGATTTTGTATGTTACAAAGGTCTAGAAGATCAGACTACCCAGCCATCGCGATAGGTGCGCCCGACAAACTGATTGGCTTCTTGGAGATTTGTGATCTCCATGTTTTCACCATCCCAGAGTAGTTTTTTACGGCCGTAGTATTCCAGTTGTCCCTCGCTATTCTCTCTTCTCAACAAGTAGCTGCGGATGGCAAGATTTCCCATCAGCACGGTTTCTGTCATAGGACCGGCATAGTCAAATGATGAGGTTAGAGCCCGGTGTTCGGCACTGTCAAAACCTGCTTTACAGGCATCGATCCATTTCCTGTGGTGCCCGTATTCCGGCTCTTCGTTTTCTTCCGTTTCCGGGCCAAATTCGGTAGTTCCATCATTCAGATACAGTTTAGGCATAATGGGTGAGCTGTCATTGATATTGGTTGATATCACACCATTTTCTCCGATGATCAAAACACCGTTTGCACTCTCAGGCCCTCCCATATCATGGTCCGGAGGGATGATCTCAGGACGAGATGGCTTGATTCCACCATCACTCCAGGTCATTTTGACCCGTGATTTTGTTTTATCAGTAGCTTCATAGTGCATGGTAATGAACGAAGAAGCAGGGCAGCCCTCGGGATGATAATCTGGAGTCCACATTTGTGTGTAAATAGTACCTACACTGCATTCCGCATCGGTAGGATAGGTGAGGCCCAGTGTTCTGTATGGAATATCGATCAGGTGGCAGCCTACATCTCCCAAAGCCCCGGTTCCAAAGTCCCACCAGCCTCTCCAGTTAAAAGGATGTAAATTTGGGGTGTACGGCCTGTATTCGGCAGGCCCCAGCCACAAATCCCAGTCTAAGGCGTCAGGTTTCTGACTTGGATCCGGTTCGGGCATGGCAAATCCCTGAGGCCAAACGGGACGGTTTGTCCAAACTTTTACTTCGGATATGCGACCCAAAACTCCGGAATCGATCCAATCCTGTACCATGTTGAGCAAGGGGTTAGAAGCTCCTTGATTTCCCATTTGGGTCACTATTTTTTGTTCACGTGCCATTTCCGTCAAAAGTCGTGCTTCTCTGATATTGTGGGTCATCGGTTTTTGGACATACACATGGATTCCACGCTCCATTGCATTTTTGGCAGCAGGGCCGTGGTTATGGTCCGGAGTGGAAATAGTTACAGCATCTAAGTCAGGCTCTTCATCCAGCATTACACGATAATCACTGTATTTTTTTGCATTCGGAAATGCTTCCACAGCCCGCTGTGCAGATCCGGAAAAATCCACATCACACAGGGCCGCTACCCGCTCTCTTCCGTTTACCGAAGCATTTCGAATATCACTGAATCCCTTTCCACCTGACCCAATAGCGGCAATATTCAACTGATCGCTGGGAGCGGTATAACCGATTCCGCCAAGTACATGCCTCGGTACAAAGAAGAAGGAAGAGGCAAGAGCGCTTTTCTTAATAAATGATTTTCGTGAGATAGAAGTGGATTTTTTTTTGTCATTCTTCATAGCTGAAAGGCGGTTTTTTGAACACCATAAACAAAATAGCGATCAGTTGGTTTGTTGTGTTTATTGTTCGGAATATTCAATAATTCACTCAATTTTAAAAATGGAAAGTTCAAGAGGGGATTTCAACATCGAACAAGGAACATCCAACATCCAACGCAGAAGTTTTTTGGGATCATATCTGTGGAGGTGGAAGTCTGATAGTTTGAAGCGCGGATTTGGCGGATGAGGGGATTCCGCTGATCTCTACGATGTTGTGACGAATATTTACTCCAATGCTAGCCAAAGAGTTTCTTCGCCTGGGAGGAGCACAAGAGGAGCACAAGAGGAGGGTAAATACCGCCACGGATTAGCCTGTTTTAATAAGCTCGATTCTAATTACTGGCTTCCCGGCTCCGTGGGAATGAATATTGAATAGTGACCATGGTTTAGCTGCATGCGGATGAAGATAGCATTCTAAACGGGCATTGGGAACGAGATTAATATGATCCCCACCTATGCTACGTATCGTTCCTATTGGAGATTCTGTTCTTCGTGTTTGTGGATACTATCTATAGAGCACCCGTGGAGCTCTTTTTCAGAGGTTGCTTGAGGTTTAGTCTTAAGGATAATCTAAATCATGATCATCGTGTAATTCTTGCCAATAATCTTCAAGAGCAATTATATCTAACCTATGTAATAGGTTGCGAGTTTGTAAAGGCTCATTTTGAGTTACACTCTCTACATGGGATTCTGGTTTTTCTTTTACTAACCATAACATCCATGTACCATCACCTTCTGTGAACTTATAGGTAGGAGAATTTTCATCATCAATCCAACCATGATTTAATGTACAGTAGGTATAACCAATTTTTTCGGGGTGAAAATTTTTTAACGCATCTTTGAATTCATCATAAGTTACAAACATAGTATGTTAGGATTAATTAGATACTCTAATTAACTGATCCTATTGTAATTACTTAACAAAGAAAGTCTAAAGATGATTTCATTGAGTGTGTTACTCTTTTACTTCTGTTGAAGTTCTGCTTTTCATGTTTTGGCTACCATATAGTTTGAACCGCAGATTTGGCGGATTAGGGGATTCCGCGGATTGCTACTATTCAAAGGTTGATATTTACTTACGTGCTAGCCAAAGAGTTTCTCCTCCCGGGAGGATAACAAGAGGAGGGTAAATGTCGCCAAGGATAATTTTGTTTCTTCAAATCGGATTCTAATTTCTTTATCACTGACTCACTAGTAGTATAATTTTGATAACTTTAACCCTTATAAATTTCTTGTTTGAGCCACTCTGTGGTATTTTGAAGGCCTTCCCTGAGCGATGTTTCTGGTTTCCATCCGAGCTGGTTTTTTGCTTTTTGAGTTGGAAAAGTGTTGTAAGAATTTGCCATTTCTATAAAGCCCTGATCGATAGGAGTTTTTATACCGGGAATTTTATTTCCCCAAGCCATCATGCGAGCAATAAATAAAGGTATTCCTTTGGTTTCCTTATTGACGATCTTTGCATAGTGATCCATAAAAGTCTTCCAGTCAGTTACTTCATGCACGATGTTATAGGCTTCACCTACTGCATTGGGAGATTTAGCACAAAGTATTAAAGCCTGAACCACATCATCTACATATACCGGGTAGAAATTTGTAGAGCCATCTCCTATATACACGGGTTTATCATTCAGAATAAGATTGAACATTCCTTCACTCCAGATACCATAACCAGGACCATATATCATGGAAGGTCGAATTATTGACAATTCCAGATTTGTCTTTTCAGCCATCTCTCTTGCAACTTTTTCCGCTTGAGATTTGGTTCGGTTGTACATCGCTGAGTGATTTAGAGCCAGCGGTGTTGATTCCCCAATCTCGCCGGTTTGTGGCATATCATAAACCGCCAGGGTGCTAACATGGATGAAACGGGAAACACCTTTTTTCCCGGAGGTCTCAACCAATGCTTTTGTTGCATCAACATTTACCTTTTGTCCAGCATCATGATCACCATCGATGATAGCTGCGGAATGAAATACATAATCCTGACCGGTAACAACCTTCTCGATATCTTCCGTATTAAGGATGTCCACTTTTTTAAGGTCGATTCCTTTTTCTCTAAGATGAGCAACCCGTTCAAGATTACGTCCGATACCGGTTACCACAGACTTTTCTTTATCCGCTAAAAGTTCTGCTAAACGTGAGCCCAAAAATCCCGTAGCCCCAGTTACAAGTACTTTTTTTCCTTTTAATGATGTCATTTTTCCCCGCCTCCCGTTTAATTTATGGTTAGCATAATATGTACTTAGATAAATTTTAATATGATTAATTACAAAATAATTGATGAACTATGATTACCTGTTCTGCGATTAATCAATTAACGATTAACGAATTTCGAACCACACATGAGTTCAAACCATATTTTTCCTATCTTTAAGGCTCTGTAAAATTCAACATTCACACATCAAATTTAATGTCGCACAAGACTTCTGCTCAGATCCGCCAGGAATTTTTTGATTTCTTTGCTGAAAAAGATCACGCCATTGTTGACAGTGCCCCCGTAGTCCCCAAAAACGATCCAACCCTGCTATTCACCAACGCAGGGATGAATCAGTTCAAATCTATTTTTCTTGGGGAAGAGGATGCCCTTAAGCATGATGGGAAAACCTGGAAACGTGCAGCCGATACCCAAAAATGTATTCGCGTAAGCGGCAAGCACAACGACCTGGAAGAAGTGGGTCATGATACCTACCACCACACGTTGTTTGAGATGCTGGGCAACTGGTCCTTTGGCGATTATTTCAAAAAGGAAGCCATCGGTTGGGCTTGGGAGCTGTTGGTTGAAAAATGGGGTCTCGATCCCGACCGACTCTACGCCACCGTTTTTGAAGGAGATGAAGCTGACGGATTACCCGTGGATGACGAAGCCATCGAGCTTTGGAAAAGCGAGACGAGTATTGATCATGACCACATTCTGAAGTGCAGTAAAAAAGACAACTTCTGGGAGATGGGCGAAACCGGTCCATGCGGACCTTGCTCGGAAGTACACATCGATCTCCGTTCAGATGAAGAACGTAAAAAGAAACCCGGCCGAGATCTGGTGAATATGGACGATCCCCGCGTAATGGAGATCTGGAA
>NZ_DASSWP010000234.1:0-4951 GCF_035704785.1 Gracilimonas sp.
GGTATTGGTGGTGGAAATTATGACGGTCTACTAATTGGTTCTGATGATTTCTTTTCTGATGGAGTAAATAATGCTGTTCTTATCAGAAGAGCTTCAATGAATTCTCATAACTGGTTCGGTGCTATTTCGAATTTGGAGTATGAGGGTGAGAATTTAAAAACATCTATTGGAATAGATCTTCGAAAATATACAGGGTATCACTATAGAGCCCTTAATAACTTGATGGGCTTAGATGCTTATTATATGGCAGGTAATCAAAATTCAGCAGGTAGAATTATTCAAACTAAAATCGCCGCATCTCCTTTCCGTAATACGGGATTAGCAGGACCTAAGATTGACTACTACAACATCGGTTATGTTGATTGGCAAGGTGTTAATGGTTTAGTAGAATACAGTACTGACAATAATAGCCTAACTGCCGTTATTCAAGGTGGTGTTTCAAATCAGGGTTTCCAAAGAGAAGATACATTTGACCAACCAAATAATCCTTTATCTGAAAAGGTAAATCAACTAGGTGGTTACATCAAAGGTGGTGCTAACTACAACTTGTCAGAAACAATGAATGTGTTCTTTAACACAGGATTTATTTCTCGCCAACCTTTATTTGATGCCGTATTCCCCAACTTTGCTAACGAAGTAAATCCTGACCTACAAAACGAAAAAATCGTTTCTTTCGAAATTGGTTATGGATACATCGGAAGTGATTTAGATGTTAAGATTAACGCTTATTCTACAACTTGGGGAAATCGGTTTGTAACACAAAGTTTTCCAATTTCTGGTGGAGGCTTTGGAACAGCCCAGTTTAAAGATGTGGATGTATTACATCAAGGTATTGAAGTTGAAGCCGACTATCGTGTTAACAACGCTTTAAAATTTACCGGTATGTTGTCAGCAGGTAATTGGAGATACACAAAAAACTTCGAAGCAACTCTATTTGATGACAATAATAACGAAATCGGTACAGGTGTACTTTACACAAAAGATGTTAAGGTTGGTGATGCTGCTCAGTTCACGTCAAACTTAGGAGCCGAATATCGTATTGGTAAATTTATTGTTGATGGATCTTACAGATATGTAGATAACCTTTATGCAGACTACTCAATTACAGATGACGCTTTTACTAATCCTGATAATAAAGGAGCATTAAAACTTCCTTCATTCGGATTGTTTGATTTAGGCACAACATTTAATTTTGACTTACTCGGTAATAGTGCCTCATTGAGGGTTAACGTAAATAACGTATTCAATACTTTGTATATAGCAGAGTCTAATACAAATATTCATACAACAACTAATTCTCAGACTTGGAATGGTGTTGATAATAGAAACTCTGTTTGGTTTGGGTTTGGAAGAACATGGAACGCGAGTTTGAAGTATAACTTCTAAGCTTACATTCCAAAGTAAAAACTAAGTAAACTTTTAAAAGCAGCCTGTTTCTGACAGGCTGCTTTTTTATTTTCAAACATTATGAAAAACCTGATCTTTACACTCATTATTTTAGTAACAGCTGTAGGTTGTTCAAACGAACCATCCTCTAATCAACCCATTGGAGAGAAAGTACTGCTGATATCCTTTGATGGATTCAGATACGACTATCTCTCTAAAACAGACACCCCGAATTTTGATAAACTTGTGGAAACTGGTGTGATCAGTAAAGGACTAATTCCCATCTTCCCTTCAAAAACATTTCCAAATCATTACGCCATAGCCACCGGTTTATACCCCGAAAATAATGGGTTCATTTCGAATAGCATGTACGATCCTGAAATGGATGCAATTTTTAGCATGCGTGATCGTGAAGCCGTTGAAAACCCTGACTGGTATCAGGGCGAACCCATTTGGAATACGGTAGAAAAACAGGGTAAAAAAGCCGGAACTATGTTTTGGGTTGGTTCTGAAGCCCCCATCCAGGATATGCACCCAACACACTGGAAAGTGTATGATCAGTCTATGGGAGATTCCGCCCGAATTGATACTGTGGTTAAGTGGATGAGTTATGATGATCCTAAGCAAGTAGATTTTGCCACCCTTTATTTTCACTTTGTAGATAGCCAGGGGCATCGGTATGGTACCGACTCACCTGAGGTAGTAGAAGCGATAGAGCGTGCAGACGATTTGATGGGATACTTGATACAGCGCATGGAAGAACATGGACTCATTGATCATACCAATTTGTTGGTCGTTTCTGATCATGGAATGGCAAATGTTTCCAGAGAAAGAATCGTGGTCTTAGATGATATGATAGACCCCAATGATATTGAGATCATCGAATACAGTCCGTCACTTATGGCAAATGTAAAAAACGGAGATCCTGCTGCGATCTATAATGCCCTGAAAGAAAAGGAAGAAAATTTCAAAGTCTATTTAAAAGAGAATATTCCTGAACGTTACCACCTCAAAAACCACCCCCGGGTTCCGGATTTGTTAATGGTAGCAGACATAGGATATACTATTAATACGCAGGAATTTTTTGATGCGAGAGAAGATTACCCTTCCGGTGCTGCCCATGGTTTCGATAACCGGGAAAAAGAAATGCACGCTATTTTTATAGGTAGTGGGCCTGCCTTCAGATCAGGATATAGAATGAAAGCTTTCGAGAATGTACACTTGTATGAACTTATGGCTGACTTAATGAATATTACTCCGGCCCCAACCGATGGAACTATTGACAGTGTATCTGTAATGCTGAAATGAAACACGGAACTTTAATTCAAAAAAATCATTTCTCTGCTGCTATATAGATTGCATCTGTCCCAAAGTGAGGGGATATTCCAATCTGCTAAAATTCACCCCATTATATTATTTAAACTGACTTATAACCATGGCTTACGTTGTAACTGAACCTTGTATTCAATGTAAATATACTAACTGTGCGGCGGTATGTCCGGTTGATGCTTTTCGGGAAGGACCAAACTTTTTGGTGATCGATCCGATGGAATGTATTGACTGTGATGCATGCGTTTCTGAATGTCCCGTTGAAGCTATTTATCCGGATGATGAAGTGCCGGAAAAATGGGAAGATTATATCGACCTGAATGAACGCCTCGCCGAAGAGTGGGATGATCGCATTATTAATGAAACTCAAGATGCACTGCCTGATGCCGATGATTGGGCTACAAAAGAAGACAAGCGTGATGAGCTTGTTGAAGCCTGGTAAAAAATTTCTGACTATAAACTGATTTTTCTCAAGTTCCTATTTATGTTGGGAATTCGGGGTGATCTAATCATCATCTAATCCCGGAACCATTGTCTTTAAAAGACTCACTTTTTAGCACCTCTTTTTCTCCAAAGATAATGGGGATCTTGAATGCTACGCCCGATTCATTTAGTGATGGGGGTAAGTATATTGATGTAAACAGGGCCATGGACCGTATCCATTTGATGCTTAGAAATGGTGCGGAAATTATTGATATAGGAGGGGAGTCTACACGGCCAGGTGCAGATCCGGTTTCTGTTCAACAAGAGATGGATCGTGTAATGCCGATCTTGGAAGAAGCCATTCCGGTTTTTGATGAAGTGATCTTTTCAATAGATACAACCAAGTTTGATGTGGCAAAAAATGCTTTAGAGTCAGGAGCACAAATTGTCAATGATGTGAGTGGGCTCAGTAAGGAGACGAGGTTCGCTGATCTGTGTGCAGAATACGATGCAACCTACGTTCTTATGCATACACAGGGTGATCCCAAAACCATGCAAAAAAATCCCGAGTATGATAATGTGGTACAGGATGTAACAGTGTTTTTCGAGCAAAAATTAATAGAATTGGGAAAAAAAGGAGTTCGGAAGGTCATTCTTGATCCCGGAATTTGCTTTGGAAAAACCCTGGAGCACAATCTTAAATTGATCGCTCACCTTGACAAGTTTCAAAAATTTGATTTACCTATATTGATTGGCGCTTCCCGTAAGTCAATGATCGGCAAAATATTAGATGGCCGCCCTACAGACGGTCGTGTTATCGGAACGGTAGCAATTCACTATCATGCACTTACGAAAGGTGCGAAAATACTGCGAGTTCATGATGTGAAGGAAGCTTCCGATTCAATTCGTATATTCAACGCAATTCAATCCCAACAATAATAAAATAAGACGGCCTTGTTCCCCATTGGTTTTCTCGAATTCGGTGTTAAGGATTTCGTCGAGACGCTCATTATTGCGCTCGTCTTGGTATACCTGTACCGATGGGTAAGAGGTACATTTGCCATTCAGGCCGCGTTGGGAATCTTGTTTGTTGTAATAATAAATGTAGTTATTGGGCTGCTTGGTTTTACAACTATAAACTCCATCCTAAGCCAAATACTTGACGTGGGGATCATTGCACTTATCATTCTTTTTCAGCCGGAGATCCGAAAATTACTTTACAGGTTAGGAACAAATACGAGTCTCGATCGCTTTTTTTCGACCTCTAATTCTGATAAGACTATTGATGAGGTAATTCAAGCTGTTAAGCAAATGGCTAAAAATAAAATCGGTGCTTTGATCGTGTTTGCCCGAACATCATCTCTACAGGATCTGGTAGATGCCGGAGTTAATATTGATGCTGAAATACGAAGTGAGCTTTTAGTAACGATCTTTCAAAAAGATACCCCACTTCATGATGGAGCAGTGGTAATACGTGGAAACAGAATTGTAGCTGCCAGTTGTTATCTGCCTATTTCTCAGAACCCGAATATTTCCACTTCATTTGGAACCCGCCACCGTGCGGCGGTAGGTATAAGTGAATCCAATAATGTGTTTGTGATCGTGGTATCTGAAGAAACAGGGCGAATCTCCATTGCCCGAAATGGAGCCCTTACCAGTGGATTGACAATCCAAAAACTCCGTGCCGAAATGGAAGAGTCATTCGGAGATCAGAAGTTTGATGAAGACGTAGCTTTTAGATCCGCGCAATCTGATGTGAATTTGAACTGACCTAAAGGCTCTCGGTCTGCCGGCTCTAAGTCCGTCTGACCGA
>NZ_DASSWP010000209.1:0-5518 GCF_035704785.1 Gracilimonas sp.
TGAAAATGGAGTGAAAGCCAGTGAAGTTAATTTTAAAGAGGGGGTAGAACATGGCATGCTTAAAATATATTATCCAAACGGCCAACAGCGCCTTGAGGCAGAATATGAACATGGGGAAATGGTTGGAATGCTTAAAGAATGGAATCAGTATGGTACCTTAGTGAATGTTCATATGCATGATGTGGAAGAAATAGAAGAAAGTTAACTATAAATATTTTTAATAATCAGTAAATGATTAAAACAATTTAATCAAATATTATTGATTGATTTATTTTTAATAGCCTTTTTTAAGTTCAATAAAGCATCTTTTACAGAATTAACCTGTTTATTATAAAATAACAATCTTTCAATGCCTTTCTTTAAGAATTAAACTGTTTTAATCTGCTTTGTTTTACTTTAGTGTTGCCATAAATTTGTTGAAAATTAATCAACAATTTCAACATTAAAGATTAAACATCATGGGACAGCAACAACTTTTACTCGTTATTTTAGTGACCATTATTGTGGGGATCGCAACTGTAGTAGCCATCAATGTTTTTGGCACCAGTGCGAAGAGTGCCAATGAGGATATGGTTCGCCAGGATATGCTGGTGATCAGTTCGGCATCACAAGGTTATTTCATTAAACCTGCAATGATGGGGGGCGGAGCAAATACATTTACTGATATGGACTTCAATGATTTCAACTTTCCTGCAGAAGGGATCAATGAAGCCGGCGATGTGGCCTGGAATATGAATGGTACTTATATCATTGATACATCTGTGGGAACTTCATATACGATTACCGGCCATCCGGCCAGCTGTGACGGTTATACAGAGGGGACGGGAGGTTGTGCCGCCCCTTTGGAAGCTACCGTTTCACAAAATGACATTAACTGGGGCAGCTAAAGCCCATTATTTTAAACTTGGCTTTTGAAAAGGCTCCGTTTTGGGGCTTTTTCTATTTTTGAGATATTTACTAAACAAACATCTTTATTAAACTGTCTTAACATATTTTTATTTGTCTGATCGTAGAATTAGATTTAGCTGACCATTATCTAACAGACAGGGTGTTATGGGGCAACAACAACTATTGATCTTAGTATTGGTGACTATTATAGCCGGTATAGCGACTATAATAGCACTAAATGTATTAGCAGGAAGTGCTGAAAGGGCTAATATTGATGCCGTAAGGAAGGATATGCTTACCATTGCTTCTGCTTCACAAAGCTGGTATGTAAAGCCGGCTGCTATGGGTGGAGGAGATGATTCCTATACCGGAATGACCTTTAAGACGTTTAGTTTCCCAACTGAAGGGGTGAATGAAGATGCGGATATTGCCTGGAATGCTAATGGTACCTATCAGATCAATACCGCGGCCTCTTCTTCTTTTATTATCACCGGGCATCCGGCAACCTGTAATGGATATGTCGAAGGAACCGGGGGCTGTGAGGAAGCTGACCAGCTTACCGCTGAGGTTACCCCAAATAACATTGATTGGGATACAGAGAACTAAGCTTTATTCAAGTAACAGTGTTCTGACATGTGGAGATTCTCCTGAAACATCTGTATAAGCGATCAGAAGGCCTTCATTCCATACAGAAATGTGAGGAAACCCACTGTTTCGGCTGTTGGAAAGTCCCGGTAAACTATAAGAAGCTATTTCAACCCCATCAAAGGTGAAGGAGCGAATTTGTAATTCGGCATCGTTTTCAGCAGAAGTAAGCCAGCTTACCCATATTTTATTCTCACTCATATTAAGGTCTACACGCCCGTAGGGGTTTCCATCATCCAAAGTTACAGGAGGCCCAAATGTTTCCCCGTAATCTTTAGAAACGGCCAATTTCACCTTAGCTTCTCCATTAGCGCCGGTGAACCATGCAACGGCTATATTATTGTCATAGGCATCAATCGCCGGTCCATTGACAGGACATGCCGCTATGTTCCAGTTGTCGTTGTGAACGGGTTTTGGATCTGTCCAGCTACCATTTGCAAATGAGGTGACATAAATATCTCTGATCTCTTCATCCGTTCTATTTCTATAAGCAGCTATAAATCCTTTATCAGTCTTTATAACGGAGGTATTACAACAATCACAAACAGAATCATCGAGCAAAAATTTGTCTTTTATTTCAGAATCATTGCCAATAATTGCTCCCCTTAAACTCATTGCCATATTCATATCCATGTACTCATCATGGCCTCTGCCGTCTGTATTCCTGCCATCGAGCCAAACAGCAAGAAAGGTAGAATCTGTAGCGGGGGTCATACTTACAAAACCATGTTCTGTTGGTGTATCATCTTTATGAGGTGTAAAAGCTTCGGACCAACCATTATTATAAGTGGCCATATTTATATGATATGCATAGGTACCACCTTTAACTTTATTCAACCAGTGTGTGGCTAATGGCTTGCCATCATGGGCAATTAAAGAAGGATAATCTGCCCAGTTTAAGAACCAGGTAGAATCTGAGGAAAGGGTAGTAGCTGAAGACCAGGAGTCATTATCAAAAGTAGCATACTTTAATTCAGCTAAATTTCCATTTTCTTCAACCCAACTTAAGAAAACTGCACCGGTGTTATCCGTAAACAAACGAGGGTACATGCTGTTATCGCCAGCAGGGGAGGTGATTTCTTTAAATTGTGAATTTGGACTGTGGTTACAACCGGCGAGCAACACTAATAAAAACAGGATAGGAATATATTTGAACTTCATTTGGAGTATTGCAGATTATTTTGATTTAGAATGTAAGCGAAATTAAAATCAGTAACATCAACGAATGTCTGCTTGCACAGGACCAATCGAATTATCATAATTTTGCAGAGATTCATCTGTTAGTAGATTACCAGATCAATTATTACATTATTCATAAAATAGCAAGCAGACGAATGTTATGAATACATCAAACAAAAAAAACAGGTTAAATTTAATGAATCAGAATCAGTAAAAAGGCAGGCTCAGGCCATAGTTGATTTATACAAAACAATGCCATTCGAGATTCAAAGAGAAATAAAGGCAATAATAAATGAAGAAGCTATTGAGTATAAATTGCCAAAAGGCAAAGAGATTGAGAGCTTATCTGAAGCTTCGATAGATGATATTTGGGAATCTTCTGAGGATGAACACTGGGATAAGTTTTTTAAAAAAGATTCGTAGCACATGTTTAAGCAAGGAGATATAGTGATTGAGAAAGTAAAAAGTAGTTTTTAGTCCAATAGCATCCTAAACGTTTCTCAAACTTGATGAATATATCTTTCTATAAGTTGTTTACATTATTAAGTATGTGCTTTAAAACCTACTCTAAGCCTAATTAGGGAGATCTTTCACTACATTCCGCTACGCTACATTTCGTTCAAGATGACAAGGGGTTGGGTTAGGGGTCAGAGGCGCCTTTGGCGCCTTATGGTGACCTCCCGTCTCAGATGTCATCCTGACGAGTAAATGCAGCGTAGCGGAATGAATGAGGAAGGATCTCTTTTATCTTGAATTGATGTTTTTAAAACGTTTAGGACGCTATTGTTTTTAGTCAATTAAGTTGACAAACGAATAGGTCTTTTCCTGATTGTCAATTAATGCCTTTCTGTCTCGAATAAGCCACATATGCCAGGTATACGCCCAACAGATGTAATCCATTCACTCCTACAAAATAGTAGATGGGTTCTGATTGGTAAGAGTTCGCTATTTCAACGCCGCGCCACAGGATGATCATCCCGGCAAAAAGGAGCGCATACCGTTTACTGTTAGTTTTTAGAACGGTGAGTATTAACATTGAGGTAAGCCATGTGCTCGTTATTACGGAGACGAAGATCACATATATCCATACATCAGAGGGGAAGTGGGAAATTCCATAGAAATGAAATTCAATACGATGATAGAAGGTGATTATAAGTCTGGCAAAGCCTTCAAAAAATAAAAGACCTAAAAAACCGGATATTAATGCGAGTGTTTGTTTCATTGAACGGATTTTTGGTTGGGATTGTAATGACTTCCCAATGATTAACCAAATATTTTAGTACAAGGGGCAAGTGGCAAGTGGCAAGTGACAAGTGACAAGTGGCAAGTGGCAAGTGGCAAGTGACAAGTGACAAGTGGCAAGTGGCAAGTGGCCAAGAATAACAAATAACGAGTAACGAATAACGAAATACTATGCCCGAAGGACCGGAAATTTGGAGAGCTGCTGATCAAATTGGAGAAGCTATTGCACATAAAGAAATTCAAGAGCTGTTTTTTGCTTTTGAAGAGTTGAAAGAGTTTGAATCTCTTTTGGTTGGCTTAAAAGTGCAATCGGTAACACCAAGAGGAAAGGCTATCATCACTGCGTTTGAGAACGATCTGAATTTGTATTCACATAATCAGCTATATGGCAAATGGATGATCAAAGATCGGGGTGAACTCCCTGATACTAACAGAACGCTTCGTGCCGCTATCCATACTAAAGACAGATCCGCATTATTGTATTCGGCTTCTGAAATTGAAATGCTTAAGGATGAGGAGGTTGAAAACCATCCGTATATCAAAAAACTTGGTCCGGATGTAGTCCATCCCAAAACTACCTATGAAGAGGTATTGGAACGCTATCAAAGTGATGCCTTCAGGAATAGGAAATTATCTACTCTTTTACTGGATCAGGGTTTTTTGAGTGGGGTGGGTAACTACCTGAGGAGTGAGATCTTATTTTGTGCAGGCGTTGACCCGGAATTTCGACCTAAAGACTGTAGCGATAAACAAATTCGTGATCTGGCTAAGAATTCTCTTGAATTGTCACGGAGGTCATATGAGACAGGTGGGAACACAACACCTTATGAGCTGGTGAAGGCATTGAAAGAGGAGGGAGCTACAAGGAAACAATACCGGCATTATGTATATGGGAGAACCGGTAATCCATGCTACAAATGTGGTAAAGAGATCAAGGTAATTGAAACCGGTGGCCGCAAGGTTTATTATTGTGAAACCGAACAAAAGAATATTTCATAATTTTGGATCTGATGGTGTAAAATTGCCCCTAAACTTTTGTATGTTTGACTACCTCATAAATACAAATACATTCATAATGAGATCATTACTTATACCTATTTTTGCACTGTTAATTTCGACCTTTTCTTATGCACAGGAAAGTGAAGTGATAAGATTATCAGACCCTGTGCAGGTGACTCAAACACACGAGGTTTTCGGATCGGAAGTTAACGAATGGGCTGAGCCAAGATCTCTTATGTCTGTTATTGAGAAAGCAGATGAATTATCAGGAAAAGAACTTACCATTGAGACCGAAATTGCTCAGGTTTGTGAAAAGAAGGGATGCTTTTTTGTAGCTAACGACGGTGCTTTTTCAGCCAGGATCACCTTTAAAGATTATGGATTCTTTATCCCTACAGATTCTAAAGGAAAAACTGTAAAACTTATAGGCGTATTTAATGTTAAGGAACTTACAGAAGATCAGGCAAAGCATTATGCAGAAGACGCCGGTGAAGATCCTGATATGGTCAAGGGACCGCAAAAAGAATACTCCATAGTGGCAACTTCGGTCAAGATACCCAAATCA
>NZ_DASSWP010000070.1:0-12908 GCF_035704785.1 Gracilimonas sp.
AAGTCCCAAGTCCCGACGACACCGAATCACTGAGTAAAGCAGGAGCGTTATTAGAATAGCGTAGCTGCAGGGCTTCAAATTGATCTTCAGGAAGACTTTCTTTGAGATAATTATAAGTGATCTCACTCCACCAGCTCATATTCAATTCCCATGCCATGAGTCGGCTTATGGCAAGGGAGCGGGCTGAACTCCATCGGATCGGTTCAATTTCAGCTAAGGAGAATTCAACCGGAAGCCGGTTCGAGTTATTATCAATAAAAGCATTCACCCCGTTTGAATAAGCAGCCAATACTCTTCTTTCATCTTGACCAAGGGTGTCCACCAGCTGTTGAGCGGTCTTCCAAAAACCCAGAGTCCGCTGGTATTTATCAAGACTGATCAGTTCTTCATCATTCCCAAAAAATTCAGCAAAACGACCTTCAGCAGCAATTTGAGTGAGTGTCATTTGCCAAAGCCGATCCTGCGCATGTACATATCCTAATGCATAATACAGATCCTGTTCATTGCCGGCATAGATATGAGGAACTCCGAATTCATCCCAATGGATATCCACACTTTCAGAGATCCCGTTCAAGGTGATAGAAGCATCATAATCCGGAAGTGGCTTATAGAAGGTCCAATAAATAGCCAAGCCCGCAAAACCGAGTATCAG
Organism: Gracilimonas sp.; assembly: GCF_035704785.1. GTDB lineage: Bacteria > Bacteroidota > Rhodothermia > Balneolales > Balneolaceae > Gracilimonas. The sequence continues at coordinate 653 of NZ_DASSWP010000070.1, forward strand.
GATAAAGAAGAATATCAGAAGCTTTGTAAAAGTGTTCATAGTGGAAACGCGTGAATGAAAATTGGCATCGGAAATTAAACAATCTGCAGGGTAGATAAACGTCTAATTTTATGAAAATAGTTTGGTGATTTGTAGAATTCGTTAATCGGTTAGCCGTGTGTATGTAAGGTAATTCTTTACAAAAACGAGGATATTCATATCCTCCCGTAGAAAAAACAACGACAATGAATGATTCCTGCCTATCATGTATTTATGAAGGAGACCCTACAATCAAAAGATCATCATGGAAGTAAATTCACACCGAATAACACGCGAACAAATTATTCAGCAATTGGAAGGCGGGCAGGCCCATCTCAAGATCGAAGAGCTGTTAGAAGAAATTGATTATGAGGATTTGGGAAAACGTCCTGAAGGATTGCCCTATTCCTTTTATGAGCAGTTTTTTCATATTCGTGTGGGGCAATTCGATATCCTCGACTTCACCCGAAATCCGGAATATGAACCGAGGGAATGGCCTGAAAAGTATTGGCCGTTAGAGCAAGGCCCGAAAAGTGAAAAGGAGTGGGAAGAGCTGAAGAAAGCATTTTTGAAAGAGCGGGATGAAATGATGAATCTGATCCTGGACGAGAATAATCCGCTCAATAAGCCTTTTGAACACGGGGACGGACAAACACTACTCAGAGAAGCACTTTTGGTGCTTCAGCACAATGCTTACCATACCGGTCAGCTGGCGATTATTTATCGCTTATTGAATAAGTAAGATCAAAAGAATTAAAATCGAAGGGAGAGGCAACTCATGCCTCCATCTAGTTTTTCAAACTCTGTCATTTCCAGTTCTATGATCTCGTAACCGGCATCTTCAACCTTCTTCTTAGTTTTTGGAAAACCTGCCGGAACCAAAACGGTGCCATTGATCCAGAGACAACTTGCGCCATAGGCTTCATCATCAGGTACTTCAATTTTGTTGAATGAATCAAAAATGCTCTTTCCTTTAAGCTCACCGTAAACCAGCAAGTTATTGTTCTCCAGGTAAGAAACTCCCGTTTTGAGATGTAACACATCACTCAGGTCAACCATGTGACCTGATAAATTGTATCGTTCTAAAATATCGATCAATTGTTGGGCGCCGTCTTCATTCGTGCGATCGGAGAGGCCTATAAAATATTCAGAGCTGATGGCCATTACATCTCCACCTTCCAGCGTACCGGGCGACTTTATTTGCTCGATCTGTTCATAATGTTTGTGAATGATATCCATTATGAGGGTAGTTTCTTTATTACGCGACGGAGCCCCCGGATTTGTGATCACGGCACAATGAGGAGTGCATACTGCTACGTCTTCCACAAAAACAGAATCCGGAAAGCGGTTGTCGGCCTCAAGCACATCAATTTTTAAACCAAGTTGCCTGAGCACTTCTATATAACGGGCGTGCTGCAGTAAGGCCTTATGATAGTCAGGCTTGCCAAGATTGGCTTCTGTGAGGCCTTCGACCATATTGGGACAAGGCTTTCGAACGATCGCATTATTGAACATAGGTTTGTGATCTGAGACTTATTGAAATATTTATATTTTTTATTCTTCGAACATCTCATTGAGTTGTTCCTGAACCCGGATGAACGTGGTTCTTTTTGTGAGTTCTTTCAGCTTTTTTGCGCCAACATAGGTACAGGTGGAGCGAACGCCGCCAAGAATATCCTGCACGGTATCTTCCACAGGTCCGCGGTATGGCACTTTCACTGTTTTACCTTCAGATGCACGATACTCCGCCACTCCACCAAAATATTTATCCATAGCCGTTTCAGAACTCATTCCGTAGAAAAGCTTGAACTTTTCGCCATCTTCTTCCACAAGCTCACCGCCACTCTCATCATGACCTGAGAACATGCCGCCAAGCATCACAAAATCAGCTCCGCCGCCAAAGGCTTTGGCAACATCTCCCGGCGACTTGCATCCTCCATCAGAGATGATCTGTCCGCCCAGGCCGTGCGCCGCATCGGCACATTCTATGATGGCAGACAGTTGCGGAAAACCGACTCCTGTTTTTAGTCTTGTAGTACAAACCGATCCCGGCCCAATTCCTACTTTGATGATGTCGGCCCCTGCAAGCAGTAATTCTTCCACCATTTCACCGGTTACTACATTTCCGGCCATGATCACCTGAGTGGGATATTTTCCTCGGACTTTTTTCACGAATTCAACGAAGTGTTCAGAATAGCCATTGGCTACATCAATACATATAAAACGGAGCTGAGGAAATTCCTTCATCAGTTTTTCCAATTTGGCCATATCGGATTTTCCGGTTCCCGTACTTACAGCGATATATTCTGTGATGTCATCATTAGTTGATTGGAAAAATTCTTTCCATTCTTCCATAGAGTAATGTTTATGAATGGCAGTGAATATTTTGTGTTCTGCCAAAGCCTTTGCCATTTCAAAAGTCCCGGTGGTATCCATGTTCGCTGCCATGATGGGAACCCCTGTCCAGTTCTTTTCAGCATGAAGAAATTTAAAGGTACGCTCCAACGAAACATTGGCCCTCGATTTCAGGGTCGAGCGTTTAGGGCGGATCATTACGTTTTTGAAACCAAGTTTGATGTCTAATTCTATACGCATGGGGTGGGGAATGTTAAATGAGGAATTTTGAATGTTGAATTGTTCTTCCCCAATGTGCAAAAAATGCTATCAAATTTGAAGATATAATTCATTGATTGTTATTTGTGAATGGTGGGTTGAAATATTCCAGCCCTGCTGACAACACCCTCCGCGAAATTTAGCGAGCTAAATTTTGGCACCTCCCTCAAGGGAGGAATTTCCGGAGTAGTTTTAATTTATTGAGTTCTCATTAACAACTATCCCGAATTTAACAACGAAGATTCTCCCCTTGAGTGGGAGATCAAAAAATTCAGCTGTTCCTGAATTTTTTTCGTGGGGTGTGGTCGCCATGGGCTCCACTGTCTTCACTACAACTACCACCACCACTTCAAAAATCGATCATTCGCTAATCAGTTAATCGCATATCAATAAACTTAAAATCACGGTATTGTCGGCTTCGCTTCAATGCTTCATCATATTTATTTCAGAAGATTGGCCTGTTAAAACCTTTAGGGTTCTGTATCTTCAAACAAAAAAATTAATGCCCCGATACAAACTCACCATAGAATACGACGGCACCCATTTCAGCGGTTGGCAAATTCAGCCTAAGGACGTTACCGTAGAGCAAGCCCTGGAAGATGCGTTCTCCACGGTCCTGCAGGAGCCGGTTGATCTGATCGGACAGGGGCGAACTGATGCCGGTGTTCATGCACGCGGACAAGTAGCGCACGTAGATCTGTCCGAAGGCATTGATATGGAAAAATTACTTTTAGGAGTGAATGGATTAGCGGGGAATCAAATTCAGGTTGTTAAATATGAAGAAGTAGATCCCGAATTTCATGCAAGATTTGATGCAATTGGAAGGGCCTATGAATACACCATCACCCGGCGAACAATGCCACTCCAACGACATTTTTCATGGACTTTAAAACAGCCGGTAGATATTGAAGTTCTTCACAAATGTGCTGCTTTACTTCAGGGGGAATTTGACTTTGCGGGGTTCTCCAAGTTCAATGAAGATAATTTCACTACTCTTTGTGAGATCCAGCGATCAGAGTTTGAGGTAGAAGGGGAGATCATTAAATACAGAATTCAGGCAAACCGATTTTTACGGAATATGGTACGCCGTTTGGCCGGGACAATGGTTCGTGTAGCACAGGGAAAAATGACGATGGAGCAGTTTAAGGAAGCCCTTGAAAATCCCAATTCAAAAATTCCCACCTTTACCGCTCCTGCACGGGGATTAGTACTCGAGAAAGTTTTCTATAAAAAGTGAAGAAAGGTGTTGAAAGTAGTTGGTTAATGTGGTTATATTTGTCGCCCCTTCAACGGGGTTTTTACTGAAACGAACTACTACATTCCTCGGTAGCTCAGTGGCAGAGCAGTTGACTGTTAATCAATTGGTCGTAGGTTCGAATCCTACCCGGGGAGCATTGTGCAAGCCTTAAACGTTATTTAAATATGCGTTTAAGGCTTTTTTGCTTTTAAGTGGGTACAACAAAGGTATAACACTCCCGATAGCTCCCCAACCGGGTAATCTGAGCTCTTCTGAAAACTTGTCAAAATTGGCTAAAAAATTTTTTCTCAAACATGCTACATTTTTGTGCGCGGGTTTCAAAATTAATTCCTTTACCACAAGACTTTTGAATCAGTAAAAAAGTACGCTCATAAATTTCGATTTTAAGCCTCGATCTCAATCTCACATAATACTAGGACTTGCCTGTCAAATGTCTAATATCTTCACTTTCCGTAATTAGTGAATATCAAAATTTATTGAAGTGGTATATTTAATCAGCAAACCAAATACACAATCAACAAACCTATGCATTTAATAAATCGAGCGGCTCTCAATATCCGAGCTAAACAACCCTTCATTGATTGGGCATCCCCTGATACTTTTAACCAAAAATCTCAGTATAAGCCTCTTCGAGCATCTCAACCTCATCACTGGTAAGACTTGCAAACTCTTTGTTCCTTGCCCTGTTGGATAGAAGACCATTATTCTGTCGCAGAAAACCAATAAGATTCTCTATGGTTTTGTCCGGCATATCAAAATGTTCCTGTATGAAATTTCTCATTTTGTCATGACGCTCAAGGTACTGCACTTCTTCCGGTAGTATTTTTAATACCGTTTCCTCTACACATTGGTAAAGAAATTCTGCCTGCTTGGTGGCATCATAGTAGCGGTATAAGTCGATGGTTTCATTTAGAACTTCAACATTACCATCCGGAGTTGACTTCCACTTAATGAAGTCAAGGCGTGGTTTCGAGAACGATTCTAACACTTTTTTGTACTCATCAATCCGATCTAAAATCACAGCGGAGACCGGGAAAATGAGTCCTTTAGGTGAAAAATCTTTCTTAGCCAACACATGATGAAAGATATACCGGTGCACACGCCCGTTCCCATCAGCAAAAGGGTGGATAAAAACAAAACCAAAGGCTATAAGAGTAGCCGCAAAAACAGGATCATATTCACTGTCAATTAGAGACTTATTGGCCTTTAATAGTCCTCCTATGAGCTGAGGTATATCTTGCCATCTGGCAGAGATATGATCAGGAACGGGTAACTTACTCACACGGTCATGAACACCAACAAACCCTCCCTCTGTACGCCAGCCCATTTCCACAAATCGTCTGTCTTCAATTACAATTTCTTGTAAACGCAGTAGTTCGTCTTCTGTGAGATCTTTTTGTCCAGCCTGTCCGATTGCTTTGCCCCAGCGCTGGGCTCGGTTTTCGGGAGGTGTTTCTCCTTCAATCGCGTATGAAGCTTTAGAATCTTTTAGTAACAGAAAAGCCGCAGCGCGTGATAAAAGATCCGGATGTACTTTTCCAATTGTATCCTTTACTTTTTTCTCCAGCTCATCGACACTAAAGCGCTCAAGAATTTCCGTACGATGTATTAATGGACAGAAATCTTTATTTCCCGGTAGATTGTTCCAAACGCGATGTCGCTGGGATCTTTCTTTAGGGCCCGGATATTGTAAGCTTGGGTCGAGTGCCTCAATATAGTTGCCAACCTGGGTATCTTCTACATCTAATCGCTTATTTGTAAGCCACTCATAGAAAAACCAGATGCGTCTGCTGTTTCGGCCTGTAGGCTGATCATTTACAATCGTTTCAATTTCTTTTTTATCTACGGTCTCAAACAATTTTTTAAGAACGAGTAGATTTACTCCCTCATACCTGAAGGCAAAGGTAAGGTGACCAAGAAGGGTAGGAGCCGGTTCCTGTACTGTTTTAAATACGCGCCAGTTACCTTTTATATAGCTTCTGTGCTTGTCGCTTATAGCTGATATCAAATCAGGTAAAGGGACTTCTAATTCATAGTGATGGATCAGAGCACTATATCCAGCCAGCTTCATTCCGGTTTCTGGAAGGGCGTAATTCCTGAAAATGGTTATACTTTCTTCAAATCGATTACTTTCGGCCATGATTTACAAATATCGATTATTATTTACTTTTGTAATAATATCGTTAAAATCGATTACTTTTTATAAAAAATGTTTATAAATAGGGGTTATTTATTGAAATCGGTTATTATTTTGGTATAATCCTTTCTATACCAGAAATACCCCAATTCTTTTAAATTGAATAGTTTGATTAGCCATAGTATTTCATATACGAAACTATTATATTGTATTTAGTTTCAAAAATGAAATATTATGAATAATAAAAGACCTATACTACTCCCAAAGCATGAACGTGCTTTAAGTCAGGTTGGTGAACAGTTTAAACTTGCTCGTCTCCGACGAAAACTTAGCATGGAACAGGTGGCAGAACGAGCAAACGTAGCGAAGTCAACCTTGTGGCGTATTGAAAAAGGCGATTCCGGTGTGGCCATGGGAAATTACTATCAGGTACTAATAGTGCTTGGATTGGATGATGATATCATGCAGCTTGCCGGTGATGATGAACTTGGCAGAAAGATTCAAGATGCCGGACTCAGCACAAAGAAAAGAGCACCTAAGTCAAGTGGAGACTGATAAAGATGAGCGGAGAGAAGTACCGTAAACAAATTCATGTATTCACTCATGGGCAAGGACAGGATACTCCTGTTTTAATGGGGGTACTGAATGTTTCAGAGGTTCGGGGAAAAGAAATTTTTTCTTTTGAATATGATAGTGAATTCCTCGATTCTGATTGGGCTATACAAATAGACCCTAATCTAAAATTGTATAGTGGTCCGCAGTATGTTCCAGACAATCAGGTTAATTTTGGAATGTTTTTGGATTCAGCTCCTGATAGGTGGGGACGTGTTTTAATGGAAAGGCGAGAAGCGGCAAAAGCCAGGGTAGAAGAACGGACACCTAAACGATTAATGGAATCGGACTATTTGCTTGGTGTTTACGACAAATCCCGGATGGGCGCACTTAGATTTAAAACAGAGATGGATGGTCCATTTTTAGACAATGACGATAGGCATTCTACCCCGCCTTTTACTTCACTTCGAGAGCTTGAACATGCTAGCCTGGCTTTAGAAGATGAGGAAAGTTTTGATAGCCAGGAATACCTTCAGCAATTATCGCTATTGGTTGCTCCCGGCTCTTCATTGGGAGGGGCTCGTCCTAAAGCTAATGTTAAATCCTCTGATGGTTCGCTATGGATTGCTAAATTTCCAAGTCGTAAGGATGAAGTCGATCAAGGCGCTTGGGAGTATGTTGTATATCAATTGGCTTGCAAATGTGGAATTAAAATGGCTGAGTCCAAAGCGGAAAAGTATTATTCTGACCGCCATACATTCTTAACAAAACGCTTCGATCGAGACAAAAATGGTAATCGTATTCATTTTTTCTCTGGCATGACTTTACTCGGTTACCAAGATGGAGCAGATGCACAAGCGGGGGTAAGTTATCTGGAACTGGTTGAGCTACTGATCCAGAGAGGTGGTAATGACATTGAGCAAGAGTTAGAGCAGCTGTGGAGAAGAATTGTATTTAGTGTCTGTGTATCTAATACGGATGACCACCTTAGAAACCACGGCTTTATTTTAACGTCAAAAGGAATTCGGTTAAGCCCGGCTTACGATATCAATCCAAACCCGAAAGGATATGGGTTAAACCTAAACATTGATGAGCAGAATAATGAATTGAACACAGAATTAGCTCGTAGTGTAGCTCCATATTTTAGAATGGATGATCCAAAAGCCAAATCAATTATAAAAGATATAAAAAAAGCAGTCCGTGGTTGGGAAACCATTTCAGACTCCCTTTCCATTAGCAGAAGAGAGAAAAACGAAATGGCTAAGGCATTTACTAATGAGTAGCGTACAATAATTCTGTGGAATGATATGAGTAAACCGGAATAAAATAGCATTCTTGACAGCCTTATTATTCTAAAAAAGACTATCTATACAAGAAATAGCCCAATTTTTTTAAACGAATCCCAAAAAGGACTCATCAGGTGTATTAAACAGCGGTTTGTAATTCGCGAATCACGAATTATTTTAACTATTCCGTCTATTCTTTAAAATGTAACCTGATTTATCGGAATAGGTTTGGGTAGGGGAAAGACCGATGAACGCACAGAAAGTTAAGAAAGGCCAAAATGACACCATTTCACCGGTGAACAATAAAGTGGGTACATTGGTGGGTACAGGTACTTAAAAAATCTACTTATAAAGGTTCATAAGCGGATTTATAGCATGACTGTTAATCAATTGGTCGTAGGTTCGAATCCTATCCGGGGAGCTTTGAAGCCTTAAACGTTATTAAAACATGCGTTTAAGGTTTTTTATTTACCCATGGTATAACAAAGTACAACATTCCCAATAGCTCCCCCACCGGGTAATCTGAGTCCTTCCTAAAGCTTCCAAGAATTACCTCAAAAATTTTTTCTCAAAACCTGCTCCATTTTTGTAGGCGGGTTTTCAGCTTCACCATTCTTTCCTGATTATTGGATATCCACTTTTTGGATGTCGGCAATGTAGAAAATTTCATTACCAATAAAATCGATTTTGCCACCGATTACCTGAAAATAATCTCCGGTTTGTAATGGTGGTTCAGTTTCCGACAGCAACTTTGTTATAGGCTGATCTGATGTTGAACCGCCCTCATTTTCCCATCGCTCTTGCAGTTTATAATATTTTGCCGATTCACCCGACAGGTCCAATTTGATCTTGAGTTGATACTTGTTGTCTTCCATAATCTCTCTCTGTTAACTATTAACTTTAAAATATAGAAGTTTTTCATTAAGTCTTACTCCTTTCACGAACAGGTACCCATAGTAGTATTCCTGGATATTGTTCGATTGTACTCTTGAACATGTATTTTTCGGAATCACCAAAGAATAATTGAGTGATATATACAGCACTTCACAATAATTATGTAATGCTTTACGGCAGTAAGTAGGACAACTTGACTTCATAATCATTCAGCACTTAATCGCACAGAAGGATGTCAATAACTGCCAACACACTAAAGAAAACGTCCTCAAATGATAATTCTTCCAATACTGATAAAACTATAAAAGACTTTGTAAACATCAATACCACCTCAATGCTGCTTAAAACGGTTATTTCAAGAAAAATTAAACCCGAATCATTAATTACACATCATTTCAAACTAGATGAAATGTTCAAGGCTGATGAAGTTTTTGGCAATGCTTCAAAAGAAAAAGCGATGAAGGTAATATTAATGAATCAAAGAAACTAAAAAAGCAGTCTTACAACTACTTTATACGGACGCCTAATGAACACTTTAAAAATATTCACCATACTTATTACACTTTTCTTAGCGACAGGTTGTACTAAGTCGCAAACTACGCCACAAACTACTGAAACTGAAGACGCCATCGACGAAATGGTCTTTGGCCTGCCTGAAGCAGAGGTCTATAGAGATGACTATGACGGGCCTCCTGTTGTGGGGGAGTACATAACAATGCTGCCCAATCTGTCCCCGCTAGACTATGAAGGAAACAAGCATCATAACATTCGACTGGACACCTTTGCCCAGGAAATCGAGGTCGCTAATAACGTCCGTTACCTTGCATGGACTTTTGGTGGTATGGTTCCCGGTCCGGTTATTCACGTCCGCGAAGGTGATCGAATTACCTTCACTATGAAGAACCGCTCTGGTGAAGAAGTTGTCATTACAGAACCCGGAGCTACACCATCCTCTGACTATGCTCGACAGATAGCTGAAAATAACTACATGGAAACAAAACCTTCGGTGATGGCGATGCCTCACTCCATGGACTTTCACGCAGGTACCGTGGCACAAGATGACAAATGGAGAACCATTGGACCCGGGGCAACCATCAAGTTTGATTGGGTTGCTAACTACCCAGGTACTTATATCTATCACTGCGGAACACCAAGTGTGCTGATGCATACTTCGATGGGGCAACATGGTGTTGTAGTTGTATCGCCTAAAGACGGATACCCAACTGATTATGAAGTTGACCGCGAATATGTGGTGGTTCAATCTGAATATTACCTTACAAAAGGCCCGGGCGATCTTTATCAATATGATTCTGAGGCCGCACTAAATAAAAACCCGTCCCAGGTGGTTTTTAACGGACATAAAACCATTTTACACGAGCAGCCACTTGAAGCAAATGAAGGCGACCGCGTGCGAATTCACTTTTCAAATAACGGCCCCAGCGGAATTTCGAGCTTTCACATTATCGGGGCGTTATTTGACCGTGTGTGGTTAAATGGGCACCCTTTTAATGAGATGAGAGGCATGCAAACAGTACTACTTGGCGCATCCGGATCAGCAACAATAGACTTTATCGTACCCGAGGAAGGCGAATATACACTGATTGATCACGAATTTGCCGATGCTGAAAAAGGAGCTACAGGTACACTGAAAGCAGGGCCTCCTCAAGAATAAACTATATCACCAGAAATCTATGATAAACGGAGCCAAGCTATGACACTCATGACAATACTCGGATACATTACTATTGGAATTATCATTGGATGGTTGAGCCGAATCATCACAAAAGATCGGGGCGTCACCATGATTCCCAGTTTAGCTTTTGGTGTACTCGGGTCTTTAGCAGGAATGGGCATCGTTCTAATTATAGACGTGGCAGGTGCTGCTTTTTATGCCGCAATTGGGGCTCTCTGTATCTTATTTACTGTGAATGTTTTTAGCCATGAAACGGCCAATGTTTTTAGTCATGAAACGGCTTTTTTCGGAAAAACCAAGAAGCTTAAAACCTAAATTATTTATAATCTTTTTGTTCTCGAACTTCGTAGTGCTGTGAGTGATCATCGTATCTTTTCAGGACTTTCTTTGCCTTGGCGGGCACATAGGAATGCTCATAATCTTCTCCTGCAAATTCCTTGACTGCATCCCAGGAATCAAAATACATAATAGTAATAAACTCAACTTCTTTTTCATGAGGTTTTCTCAACAATTGAATACTTTTGTAACCATCTACTTCTTTCTCAGCTATAGCTGGAAGTACTTCCTTGTAGAAAAGTTGTTCGTATTTAGTTGCATTATCATGGGTTGTCAATCCATTCCAAATTCTAAAAATCATCATAAATTTTTATGACAGCGCTTTTTGTCTATCCCACATACTGGGGGGTTCAATTTTAGCAGCTACCAACTAGGGGTAATTGTGAGAATATTGTTAGGTCAAAAAGTATTTTTTAATTCAACACTTTAGTCACCTAAGCCCGACTAACTCCAAACTTCCGGGGAGTGATGAAACCTTGAGCGCTATTTAAACATTCGTTTAAGGCTTTTCTGCCGCCTCTTGGTTGACAAAAGTATAATATCCCTAAAGCCCCCCAGCCTAAAAGTAAACCCTATTTTCAGATTCCCCAGCCAACACTTCTCGCAGGAAAAATCTCGATCTCCAGTCCGCGGCCATCAAATAGGCTGCGACCCCAAACTTGGAAATATAAATGCGTTGCCCGAATATCATGCGATAATTCCTAAGGGCAAGATCAACATGGTGGCTTTGAGGGAAATGGTAATCGGCTTATAATTCATACTTAGAAGCTAAGCATCCCCACAGAGATAATTGACTCTGATTGTACACGCAAAGCTATCCCCGAACTACTCTGATGGCAAAGTACAAGATCATCAATCCAAAGACCAGGTTAAGGCGCCCCAGCCAGCTTGAGATTTTTCGGAAGGTTTGTGTGTGATTTGAATCCGGATTGGATTCCATCAACTCAGCGGCTTTGGGGCCAAAGTAAAAATCATGTAGTCCGCTGATGATGAGGACGATACTGAAAATGATAAGTTTGATTCCGAGAAAATACCCAAATCCTGCTTGCCAGAAATCAAAGGAGAAAAATAAACGCCAGTCAAATCCACGGGTGGTCAAATTGGTAATTCCGGTTATGATCAGGATCAAGAACAACACCCAGGAAATATGGCTGAATTTTTCACCGATAATCTTAAAGAATGTCCCCCGATTTGGCGCTATGATCTTATGGCGTGAAGCCGGAACCAAAACCATCACCGTAAAAAGCATTCCGCCAATCCAGAAAATAGCAGACAGAATGTGGATGAATAGGGAGATGTAGTACATGAGTTAAAATCAAAGTTTATATAAAAGCATCCTCGCAGCGTTCGATAGATCCTGCGAGCGTTGCGGCCGGACGCTTTGAGGACCTACGGACGCTCAAAGGTTCTCCATCGATGGTTTCATTTATATTTTTCTATCGATATTTCTTAATATTTGCACCAAAACG
>NZ_DASSWP010000043.1:0-9968 GCF_035704785.1 Gracilimonas sp.
TATAATCTCCCCAGTCGGTTTCAGAGGTTTTCTTTTTGAATTTCATCAGGTAAAGTCCGGTTAACAGCTGAAAGACCATTCTTCCAAAATGCTTCAGTTTTTTTCTAAGAGTAGGGGGTTGTGTTCTAAGTTTCCATTCAACCCCCAGAAGCAATGGGTTAGCGGTCATTTTTAAAGCATCTTCTCGGATGGGATGATAGTCTTCTTCATCGCCAAAAATTTCAGCAATTTTGGCAAAGCATTTTTCATAGATTTCAGCACTTTCTGCATTATTTTTTTCATACGTCTGAATTAAATATGCTGCGACCTCATCCTTGTCACTGGGTACTTGGCTCCATCTGCATTCCAATCCTGAAAAATCAGCTTCAACAGATTCAATTTCTTTTAACCGGTCTTCCTTTTTAATGAGTTCTTCGGCATATGTAACTCCGCTCCCCCAAAATATGGTTTGGTCTATAAAGTCGGATAACTTAAGTCGTGCAATCCCAATATCATGTCCGGCTTCTCTAAGTTCTTTCATAGAAATAATTCCTGCTGCCATTTCCAGGCCGTAAGCATTCTTTACAGCTTTTTTACAGAAAGCCAGAATTCCCTTTGCTTCGTCAATTCTTTGATTGGGAAGTACAATCAGGGAGCCGTCTCCACCAAATAGATGAGGAAGTAAGTTTTCCTGAGTATAAAAATTATTCAGAGCGGCAATAAGAGACGCACCTGCCATATTCACTTCTTTATACTTCCCCATGCGGATGGCATCTGTAGAGCCTCGAATATCTGCTAAAGCCAGGTACCAATCGTTCGGAAGGGGGGTGTAAAGGTTTGGGTTGGACACTTCTCGGAAAGAAGGGACAATGTTTAAACTTCCGTAAAATTCAGCGGTATCCATATATAAATGTGAGTTTACCATTGTATTTGCTCAAGCGATCTCACATCAAAATAGAGAAAAAAAGATAGTTTTAATTGAGTGTTGGAAAGGAATAATGAAGTGCATAAAAAAAGCCCGTTTCAAAAGAAACGGGCTTAACGATAGCAATTTAATTCTCGGATTTTCAGGAGCCGGAACCTTCTAACTCGATAGCTTCTTCGAACTCAAAATCTTCTGCATCTTCAATTTCAATGCCTTCGACTAATGAATCAGCATAAGCTTCATTAGATGGATTGAACCATACATTGTAAGTACCATCTTCAAGGCCAACTATCTTGAAGTTCCCTTCTTCATCAGCTTGAGTGCCAACGGTATCTTCACCGGCAATGGCATATACAAACGGTTCTGCTTCTAAGGGAAGTACTGTTCCGGCTATGCTTCCTTGTAATTGAGGGCTTATAGCTCTGAGTACCGGTTTTAAAATGTAATTATTATTACCGGTTACCACGATAGATTGAGAAGCATCAAAGTCGATGGTTAATTCATAGGTTTCTCCTTCCTGCACCTCGGCGTTGATATTAATTTTATAGCCGGACTGTTGTGCACTTGGAGTAGTGAGCACGTGGGTTTCGCCATCGATGACCACATTGTTATTTTCTCCAAGTAAAAGACGAATTTGATTATACTGACCGGCTTCGAGTTCTACTTCACCTAAGTCTAAAACAGCACCATTCTGATAATCAAGAAGATTGACAAATAAGGAATCGTCCATAACAGAATACCAGCCACTGTCGGTTGTATCATCTGCACTTTCATCTCGATTTACTAACACTTGAAGTATCTCGATGTTAACTTGGTCAAAATTTACAGGGGCATCTGTCAATGAAACCTTCATGGTTCCCATGCCCTGATCGCTTTCTGTGCTGCAGGCAGTGAATATAAAGAGTGAAAACAGCAGAGCTAAAATGGGTAAATGATTGTATCGCTTAAGAATATTCATAATAGGGTTCTCTTTTAAATTATTATTCATAAAATTGAACCAGATACATTTAAAATTGTTTCTAAAAAAATCAGAATTTTAATATTTTTTAAATGATGGGGTTATCCTGCTCCCCCCGAAGCACCTCCACCTGCGACGCTTGCAGAAGCGCCACCACCGGCAACAGTTCCCCCTCCGGCTGAGATAGTTCCTGTGGCTGCAAGGTTGCTAAAAGAAGAGGCCATTGCAGCAGGAGAGTTAGTACTTCCCGGCAGAATAGCGATCCAAGTGATCAGAAGTACGGCATCCGGGTTTTGTTGAAACATCTGTTCAAAATCCTGTTTGCTTAGCCCAAGTGCGATTCCATAGATAAAGTGAAGTCCCAACTTGTCGTCAGGAATGGAGTAATCTTTGGCGTTCTTAAGGGCATTCCAATAGTTCTTCCAGGTTTTATGTACTTCTTCTCCTTTAGGAGTACGCCGGATGATCGCCAAGGAAAGGACAGCACCTGTAAAAGTTATGCCCAGTGCTACGGCCATAACAGGATGCAGTAGAAATATCAAAACCAATCCAATCAACAACAGGACAGATTGTAATCCTAAATTCCAAAAAACTCCGGTATAGCTGTTTTTATCAATCCACCCCTGATCTTTGCAATAAGTGGAAACCTTTTGCTTCCAGGCGTAAAACCATTTAGAAACTTCAGTCTCAGAGAACTTGAAGATATCCTCCATCTTATTCCCTTCTTCCTTAATTCTTTTGGTAACAAAGCTAAAAAGATCATGTTCCCAATCTGAGATCGATGAGTCAGATTGTGGATCTTTGTCTAATAATTGGACACTGTAACTACTCTTTTGCTCTTGACTGGAGAGCCAGGAGGATTCTTCTTCATCGGCCTCATTTTCTTCGATCTTGAAATATCCTCTTCTTGCAAGGTCAAGTAAGGTTGCCGTGACATGCGCCCCAATTACCGTTTGATTCATCAATAACCATCCTATGGCAGCAGGTTTTTGGCGTCCGGGAATCATAATGTTGTTATTTGGACTGATATTGATCCGGTGTCGGGTTCCATATTGACGATAGAAAAATACGAAACATAGGATGCTAAGCCCTGCCAAGATCATGACAGCATTTACAGCGAGTTCATAATTGCGTGCTCGTTCCGCTGCCTGTTGTCTTCGATTTTCACGGTACTCCATCTCTTCATTCTCAGCAAAGGCTAACGAAAAATTGGGATCATTTACCTGGCTCTGATCATCAAAAACTGAAGTAGGAAAAACGGTTCTAATGATCACTGCTTCATTACGATCAATATCATTTCCCTTAAACTGAAATCCGTTATCCAATTTTGTGGTATTGAGCTCCCAATCCGGTTCCCTTACCCAGGCATGAAGGTCAGATCGTTCTACCATATCCGGAAGTTGAACAAGAATGGTGAGCTGCTCTGTCGATTTCTCTCTGTCGGCACCAACATAGTTCCAAAAAAACTGACTCCACTCCGTGCCTATCGTCAATGCACCTTGGATGGTATATGAAATTGAGAATGTTCGCTCTTCATCGTTCGCCTCAAAGAACCATTTTACATTAAACGCATCCGAAGATTCTTCGACTAAAAAGGTGCGGGGTTCTTCGCTATTCAGGTTGGAGAAATTATCTCCGTTTTCAGCAATCTGTATGTTCTCAATGGCTGAAAATCCGGATTTTGGGATCATATAATTAGCCCAGGAGTAGCTGCCGTCAAAAACATAGGTTCGGTGTTCAGTAACTCGAAGAGATCCGTCTTCATTGATTTGTACTTCGATCTGTAGTTCCGGTATAGTGTAATCTTTAGCGGAGATTTTTGTAGGATGAAGAGATATTCCAAAAACCAGAAGTATGAAGAAAAATACTTTAAATAAATTCATTATATGTCTGTTATTTTATGCCCTATTGCAGATAAATACGGAAAAATGGAGAGAGATGTTACGGGATGTTATGCTATGATACCAGATGGAAGAGCAAGATAAGGGTAACCAATGATTGTTGTCATTAATCCCTTTTTTTACCATTAGAACCTGTTTGGAATCCAGATAAGACTAAATTTTTTGAGAGCACTCTTCCATCCGGTTTATAGCTAGGGAAACCGCCGCATCTCCCGAAATATTAACCACGGTTCGGATCATATCAAGGATACGATCAACGCCCAAAATTAAGGCTATTCCTTCTACGGGTACATCCACGGCTTTGAGTACTATCACCAACATCACAATACCTGCCCCGGGAACACCGGCCGTTCCTATGGAAGCCAGGGTGGCTGTCAAAATAATGGCAAGCTGGTCGGTGAAGGTCAGGTCCAATCCCAAAGCCTGGGCAATAAATACAGCAGCCACAGCCTGATAAAGGCTGGTTCCGTCCATATTTACAGTAGCTCCCAAAGGCAGTACAAAACTACTGATCTCTTCCTTCACTTTCAGTTTATTGGTCACGCAATCCATGGTTACCGGCAGGGTGGCATTGCTGGAACTGGTGCTGAAAGCGACGAGAAAAGCAGGGCGCATTTGTTTCATAAAATAAATAAAACCGGTATTGCCCAATCCTTTCACAATAGAGCTGTACACAACCAAAAGGTGAAGAAGTAATCCGGCCACCACTGCTACACAGTACAAAGCAAGAGCGCTTAGAATATTGAAAGTCTCCATGGGATCTTCCCCCGCCAACTCTGTCATGATTGAAGCAATAAGGGCAAAGGCTCCATAGGGGGCCATCAGCATGATGTAATCGATCAGCTTCATGATCACATCATTCAATGCATCAAAAAAATTAAACAGCAGCTGCGACTTTTGTCCCGGGATCTGAAGCAAAACCACTCCGAAGAGAACAGCCACTAAAAGCACCTGCAGCATATTGGTATTACTTGAAGCGGCATTAATAAAATTATCAGGAACGAGGTTTACAATCGGTGCAAGCGGACCTTGTTCCAGTACCTGTTCAGCTGCTTGTTCCCGTGTTTCGGCTTTATCCGAATAGGTAGACATAAGCCGGTCGCGGGTAGCTTCGGGCAGGGCTTCACCGGGTTTGATCAGGTTCACTGAAACCAAGCCGATGGAAATAGCCAGGGTGGTAGTGAGTACAAAAATACCGATCGTCTTTCCGCCAATTCTCGACAATTTACGGATATCACCAAGCTTCCCGATTCCCACGATCAGCGAAGCTATAACCAGTGGCATAGCTACCAGTTGCAGCAACTTTATGAATATTGTTCCTACCGGTTTGATGAAATCAGCCGTGAACTGCTGGAGGTTGTATAGCGGGGCAAAGATCCCCCAAATAAATCCGAGCACCAGCCCGATTATAATTTGCCAGTGTAGCTTTTTGATCCAATTCATCTGTTGAAAATCTCCGCAAAAATAGCCGGGTTGGTAGCTGCAGCCAAAGTAATGGAAACCGCCAGTCCAATGAGGGCAAACAGCAGGTCTTTACCGATCAGCCGGAATGTAGCACTCATGGTTTTATCTTCTTTCTTGAGGAATGTTCTCATACCCAATTCACGTCCCGCAAGCAGCCCGATGAACACCCATGTTGTACTCATGGGAATTACGCTCACCCACACAAAGAAAAGCAGAACGAGTGCATATACAAGATCAATAATGGTAGCCGGGCGGACATCTAAAACATCCGTTTTTTGGGTGACTACTTCCTGTATACGGCCTCCTCTAAGATAAAATAAAAGGCCCAACCCGAGGAAGATGAAGCTGTTCATAAAAATGAGCGCTTCCAGTGATAGGCTTCGTGGCAAATAGACCGCAATGTTTGCAGCATCCTGCATGATCCAGACAGCCCAAAGGCTTCCGCTGGAAATCCATTGAGCTACACTCCATCCCGGATGTGCCTTTCCCTTGAATTTGATGAGTCCGGATTGTGACAAGATAAGCCAGACCAGGTAGGCCCCGACAAAGGCTACGCCATATCCGGAAACGCTTTTGAGAAGCATCTTTTCAATGCCGGCCACATCCGCAGAAAAACAGCTAAGCAACAGGAAGGTAGTGGATACCGGCATACGCATCCGGGTCAGGATCAACAAGAAAATTGGCGCTGCAAGCTGCAAGAAAGTGAATGATTGCGGAGCTGTCTCAAAGCCTTTGGCAGTGAGCCGCTGAAAGCTGACATCTCCGTCGAAAACAGCCCAGCTATAAGAAGTGGTGGCCACAAAGATCAACCCAATAAAAAGCCATAATATCCACCAGGCTTTGTTTTGGTTGGAGGAGATAAAAGTACCTACAGTCTGTATGCTGTCGTTGGCAATAGCCGAATAACCGGCCAGCATAAAACCTACCCACATTGCAATACCGGGATAGGGGTAAGAGAAACCGGCAATGAAAAACAATACCGCAATCAGCAGTAAAAAATGTTGTTCGCTGCGTATCAGGTTAAAAAAAGTGAAGCGAAAGTTGATAAAACTTTGTGCTAAGGAAGTACCGGAATGTGATATGCTCAAGTGTTCTCCTGCAGAGCAAATTTGGGCTCTGCTAAAAATTAATGATACACAAAAATTTTTGTATTGCATCATTAAAAAATTGTGTAATATTATTCTCAGTAATACACCAAGGCATAAGATATTCGCCCACCTCAGGTCTTAGAAAAACAAGGCCAAACGGATAGAGTCGACGGCTCCATGTGTTTCGGTTTTTAAACCTTTTCACACTATCCAATGACCAACTCACAAACTACTCAACATTGGGGTTCCCGCATGGGTCTCATTCTCGCCATGGCCGGTAATGCTGTGGGACTCGGTAACTTTTTACGCTTCCCCGTACAGGCAATCGAAAACGGTGGCGGTGCGTTTATTATCCCGTATCTGATTTCTTTCTTACTGATGGGCCTGCCCCTGCTCTGGGTGGAATGGTCAATGGGACGATATGGCGGTCGCTTCGGGAATCACTCCACACCTTTCATCTTCGATTCGATGGGCAAAGGTTGGTGGATCTATGCCGGAACGCTCGGTATTTTTGTAAACCTGGGCATGGCCGCATATTATGTGTACATCGAATCATGGACTCTTTCCTACACTTGGTACTCCCTTACAGGCGCTTTCGATTCGCTCACCCAAATGGAAACCGCACAATTCTTTGACAATTATGTAGATGTGAACGAGGGCTTCTTTAATTTCCCGATAACGGCTATGTTCTTTTTTGCTGTCACGCTGGGATTGAATATCTGGATCCTCTCACGTGGACTGGAAGGCGGTATCGAGAAAGTATCCAAAATTTGTATGCCGTTGCTGTTGCTGTTTGGAGCTATTCTAGCCATCCGTGCCATTACCTTGAATGTGGGCGAGATGGGTGCCACACATGATGCATCGGTTGGCTTAAATTATCTGTGGGAGCCGAGATACGATTCGTTGTTGCGCCCCGGTGTGTGGCTGGCAGCTGCCGGACAGGTATTCTTTACTCTGTCTTTGGGTATGGGCAGCATTATTTGTTATGCCTCATATATCCGCTCGAGACAAGATATTGCCTTGAACGCTATGAGTGCCGGATGGTTAAACGAATTTGTGGAAGTGGTACTAGGTGCTTCCATCATCATCCCGATAGCCGTGGGTTACATGGGGTTGGACTGGGTCGTTGAAAATGCCGGTTTCATGATGGGTTTTAAGACCATGCCGTATTTATTCGAGCAATGGGGGCCGATATTCTCAGCCTTGGCAGGATTGTTTTGGTTTGGCTTGCTGTTCTTTGCCGGGGTGACATCCTCATTGGCGATGGGAACTCCTTTTACAGCTTTCCTGGAAGATGAATTTAATTACAGTGTCAAAAAATCGGCTATCATATTTGGGACAATTGTCGGTTTGTTGGCACTGCCTTGTATCATTTTTTACCAACAGGGCGTGTTTGATGAATTTGATTATTGGACGGGAACCGTGTTGTTGGTCGTTGTGGCATTCCTTGAAATCATCTTGTTTGCATGGGTTTTCGGTATCGACAAGGGATGGGAAGAAGTGACCCGCGATGCTGACATACGGATTCCCGTTTTCTTTAAATATGTAACACTTTATGTAACTCCTGTTTTTATAGGTGTGGTATTGCTGGGTTCATTATTCAGCCCTGAAAATGGTAATTGGATCGCTGCTTTTTCATCGCTTGGCAGCGGAGAGGGGTGGCCCTTTGCTGCCGACAGCGTGATCGCTAAAATTTTCCATTTGCATGAAATCGAATCCAAGTGGTTTGTTGATGGGGCGGTCACTCAGAGATTTATTATTGATATGGCTCGACTGTTGTTACTTACTACCTTTTTGGGGCTAACGGCAGTGGTTTATAAAGCGGCTCAAAACCGAAAAAATAAACCGGACCAAGTAACTAATATTCACAATTAACACAGACAAAAATGTCACCTTCTGCACTTTTCACTATGCTTGTTGTTCAGGTGCTGGTAAGCGCGATCACCTTCTATTTCCTATTTCAGGTGATGCGCAAAAAACGCCCGAATAATTCATCCGATTCCCAAGAACAATTCTAACATTACTCCCATGAGATTTTTCGAAAACGCTAATTATTCATTCATCCGGTATCGCCATTTTGGCTATGGGTTGTCTATTCTTCTGATCGTAGCTTCCCTGGCGGGTATTTTTGTCAAGGGGCTCCAATACGGAATCGACTTTAAAGGAGGAACCGAGGTAGTGATTGAACTCGGGATTCCCGTACCTGCCACTGAAATTCGAACCATATTGGGAGATGCAATGGGGGAAGAACCGATGGTTCGTAATTATGGCTCTGAATACGAATTACAGGTACGTACAGCTTACCACAACGGGGAAGAACTGACCAAAGCAATAGAGCAAGCCTTCAAAATGCATCTGCCTGAAAATACCGTGCGGTTTATAAAAATGGATACCATCGGTCCGGTGTTTGCACAGGATATGCAGGATGCTGCCACGATGGCCACAGCACTCTCCATTGTAGTGATTGCGCTTTATATTTTCATACGATTCAAGAAGTTCTCCTTCTCTTTTGTGGTGCTAACAACCCTGATGCATGATGTGATCATCATACTGGGAGTTTTCACCTTGTTCCATGGAATTTTGCCTTTCAATATGGATATAGATCAAAGTCTTGTTGCAGCTTTTTTGACCATCATCGGTTATTCACTGAACGATACCATTGTGGTATTTGACCGGATTCGCGAAAACCTGAATATTCATAAAGGTAAAGCGTGGGCAGAATTGGTGAATACAAGCATCAATCAAACATTAAGCCGGACGGTGGTAACTTCTCTGACTACCTTGTTTGCGGTTGCCGTATTATTTTTTGCGGGAGGAGAAACCCTGAAAGGCTTTTCATTCGCCATCTTAACAGGGGTAATCTTAGGAACCTACAGTACCATTTGTATTTCATGTCCACTGCTGGTAGATATTATGAACAAAAAAGAGACAGCCAGAGAAAAGACTAAAAAACCAGTTGCAGCAAGAATAAGACAAGCGGCATAAAATCAAATCAATAAAGGATAGTTACGGTGTTAAGGTTGAATTCCTGAAAACCATAACACCGTAACACTGCCACACCTAAGCACCATTTTACCCAAAATTCCAGGTAACACCACGACCAATCTCAGGATCAGGGAAATTCCAATCCACGGCTCCCTGATCACAAGCATACATGCAGGTACCGCATTCGATACAATCTTCCACCTGAAAATGCACCTGATTGTTGTCATCCATGGTGTAGCAATTAGCGGGACATACCCATGTCGTACATTTATGGGGACAAGTGGAATTACAAATATCCGTATCCACAATAATATGGGGTTTGATATCAGACTTAGACTGATTTCGATAGCTTACAAGTCCGAGGCGTTCGGTTAATTTTAAGTTTTTCATAGTATCTGAATTGAATAAATGTTCTTCCTAATAAAGCTTTCAGCCGTCAGCTCTCAGTATGGGTCCAAGCGGACGCTTGAACCAGTCAAGGAAAAACTGAAAGCTGAAGTCTGATAGCTGACAACTACAACGACTTACCAGCCTTAAATCCTAATTTCGCGAGTTCCCAGTAAGAAGCATGCCGTTTCACAGCTCCTTTCAGCATGTCTTTAGATTTCGGTGTCGGTTTATTCTTGATGGAGAAGAACTGTCGGCCGAAATCGCAGATCAAATTCGGT
>NZ_DASSWP010000136.1:0-4682 GCF_035704785.1 Gracilimonas sp.
AATTCTTTGGGAATCAAAAGATCGTGGTGGTAGAATCAGGTGAGGATGAAATGGGGAAATGGATACGTTTTGAGCGAAATATCGTGGAAGACTATGAGCGGTTGTTTGGTGACAAAGCTCCTAAAAGGCCGATGGCTATCCTGATCCTGAGTGATGCAGATAACACCAAGTCAACAGCAATTGCTGATTATGATGATATCATGCTAAAGCCTGCCAAAAAAACGGATCAATAAAGCAGCCATTTTTTAATAAAGCTGTTTTCATTCCATCTATCAGTTCCGGGGATCTTATTTATATATCTGTTCCAGAAAAATCCCATTATGATGAGCTGAATCGTGAAAGTTTTGAAGAAGATATTCATGGTGATGTCAATTCCGACATGCATCCCGATCAGCATGATAATAATATAGGGCCGGAATTTTTTAAACCAAACGGTGAAGCCTAATAACTCGGTGATCAAACCAAATGCAAGAATTAAGGTGGCTAAGAGACGACTTTGAAAGGCGAGTTCCTGTAGCCAGTTGTATTGAAATTCTCCCTGCAAAGACAGGATGTCAATGCTTTTCTCTCCCATCCAGAGCCAAAGGTGGTGGCCGTCTACCCAGGTTACTCCGGTAGCAATCAATTTACTTAGTGCGGCAGAAGTATAACCGAGGCCCATGAAGAACAAAGCAAAACCAAAGGCAAAAGAGAGTTCCTTTTTCATGCCCTTGAAGAATAAGGCAGCCAGGCCTAATCCCATTAAACTAAATGCCACAAGGTTTGCACTGTGGGGTATTTCCCCTTGAGAGAACCGGGCCACATGTTGCAGATGAAACAGTAAAAATGCTACAACATACATCCAGCGTCCCTTTTTCAAAAGCAAAGGAGTTACGGTGAAGAGGGTGATAAGGATCGCATTGTAGATCGAGACCGAGTTGGAAAAGAAAATACTGATGTCGATATAGTTCGCAAGGCCGAGGGGAAGCACAACATCACTGAGCCGGGGAATATAAAAAGCCCATTCCCAGGTATAAATAAGGGTATAGATCACGGTGAAAAACTCAAAAGCCCTGAGCTGAAATTTAGTACCAAATGAGTCAGGTTCATCAAACTGAAACAGATTTTGCAATAACTTCATAGGATCACTCCGAAAACATATTAGGATTCTTAATAGTCGTATCTGCTGTGAACAGAAACATTGGAATGGCCTCGATCACTACTGAATCCTCTTCATTCATATATCCCCGTACCCTTGTTGCAAGCCACATCTCACCCGGATATTGGTCGATCTGAAAAGTACTGCGCATACCATTCAACCTTTCTTCATTCCATACTTTGGTCTTTGTGATGAAGTTCGCGAAATCAATTTCATGTATGCCATAATTCTTAAGAGGCAAGATCCGGCCTTCGATCTCTTCGATGGGCTTGGTTTGCCATAGATCAGCTCGCGTGGAATCACTTACCTGCTCCACAACACCACGTGACCATTCTTTCCCGGCCTGAGAAAACATAGGGAAAATAGAAAAGGGCCAAAATTCACCTTCATGTGATGCAACAAGGAGGATGTTAACCAGCAAAACATACAGTAAGATCTTTTTATGTTTTTGGAATGAGTCAGTCAATTCAGTAATTCTATATTAAGTTGATGAGAATAAATGTCTAAGTTCAAAGTTAATCAGTTAATGGCAATTTTAGTAATGGATCAGAAGCATGCTTGTATAAAGAATTAAAATCATCGGCACGCTAATAAAAAAGAACATAAAAATATGTATTTTTGTTAGCTGTACCAACAATGCTCTTAGTTTAAAATTTTTATCCAGTATCTCACTTTATTTTAGATGACAAACCTACTTAAATTATTTAAGCCCATTCTGAAGTTTAATTACTCTCATCCGTATTGGGTTCTGTCTATATGTTTTATTTTAGCCATAATAAGTGGTTTTTATGCACTCCAGTTAAGGATCGATACCGATATTGCACATCTTCTTCCTGAGGATAATCCCAATGTTCTTGCCCTGCAAAAGCTCAATGAAACCGTTGGGGGAGAAACGGATATGGAAGTTGTTATCAGTTCTCCAAGTTTTGAGGCAAATAAAGCATTTGCAGAAGACCTGATCAAAAGATCTCTGGAGCTCTATTATCCCCGTAATGAAGATTACTTTTTTAAAAGAGCTGAGTTCAAACGCGAGACAGATTTTACAAAAGATAATGCCTTGTATCTGGCTAGCAAATCGGAATTGAATGACGTTATCAGCTGGCTTGAGGATGAAATTGAGCAGGCAAAGGAGGAAGCCAATCCTTTTTATTTTGATCTGGGCAATGAAGAAGAGGAGGAAGATCAACGCGCCGATAATTTTCAAGAAAGCTATAACACTCTTGTCCCTTCAGAATATCCAATAAATGAGGACAGCACCATTATGGTGGTCAAGTTCTTCCCAACCGGCTCAAAAAGTGACATTCAATATCTTGAAGATATGTTTCAGGAGTACGATGAATTGCTGGCGTCTATGAATCCGGCATCTTTTCACCCCGAAATGGAAGTACGCTTTGGGGGCAGGTTAAAAAGGCATCTGGAGGAGATTACCTCTATAATGGACGACGTATTGGGAAGCTTTGCTACCGGGATCAGCAGTGTGATCTTTCTTGTGATGTTTTACTTTTTCATTAAAAAATACCTGCACTACCGTAAAGGAACCAAAGGGGTGGGTAAATATTCGATTTGGTCACATATTATCAGGTCACCCGTACCGGTTTTGGTTATTGGAATTCCCCTGCTCATCAGTTTGGTATGGACTTTCGGGATCACTTATTTCTATTTGGGAGTGTTGAATACCATGACCTCGGTATTGTTTGTGATCTTATTCGGACTGGGTATTGATTACGGGATCCACTTTTATGCCCGCTATATTGAATTGTGGAGCAGCGGCCTTAGTACTTATGAGGCTATTATGAGAACCAATGAAAAAACCGGAGAAGCTATAGTGGTATCTGCTTTTACAACAGCAGCGGCACTTTATATACTCATGCTGGCAGATTTTCGGGGATTTTCAGAATTTGGTTTTATTTCAGGTACCGGGATCTTACTGGCTCTTTTTGGGATGCTATACATCCTTCCTGCATTGTTGGTGATCCTGGATGAACGACTCAACTGGATCTTGATTAGCAGCTCTTCGGTAGAAGAGAAAGATACCGGCGGTCATCGTTATCCTTTTGCCAGGACTATTGTAATAACAGGGTTGGTAGCTTCGGCTTTTGTTATAGGTTTTAGCGGAAACCTGAGCTTTCAGTATGACTTCAGTGAGCTGGAACCTAAATTTCCGGAATATGAAGAATTCAGATCATTTGCACGACAGGTTGAGGATTCCAATAAACGCAATCCCGCTTATATAGTAGCAGAAACGAATGAACAAGTAGAGCAGATCGCATCCATCCTGAAAGAACGGGCCAGAACGGATACCGTTTCACCTACTATAGAAAGTGTAGAAACTCTTCAGGAACGTTTTCCAAACTCCGAGGCAGAGAGTGAAGAGAAGCTTCAGAAAATAGCACATGTCAGGGAGTTGTTGCAAGATCCGTTTTTAGTAGATCGTGAAGATGAAGAGTTAGATAAACTCCGCCGGGCTTCACAAACCACCGAACCTGTTTCACTCGATCAAATACCTGACTATCTGAAATCCCGGTTTATAACCAAAGATGGGGAAGTGGGGCGGTTTGTGATCATCTATCCGTCGGTAGGGCTCTCGGACGGACGACAATCCATTGCTTTTAAAGACGATGTAAGTGTGGTTACCCTGCAAAGCGGGGCTGAGTTCTATGCATCCAGCACCTCTATTGTAGCCGCTTCTATGCTGGATCTAATGCGGACTGAAAGTCCTTATATGGTTGCCGCTACTTTTGTTTTTATTTACTTCTTTATGCTGTTTTCCTTCCGATCGTTCCGTTGGTCTCTAATTGCTATGTTACCGTTGCTTGTGGGATTACTCTGGCTGTTCGGGATCATGATGATCATCGGGCTGCAGTTCAACTTTTATAACCTGGTAGTATTACCCGCAATTTTAGGAATTGGGGAAGACAGCGGGGTGCATCTTGCGCATCGTTACAGAGATGAAGGAAAGAACAGCATGTGGCAGGTTCTTTCGAGTACGGGGCAGCATATCACGATGGGGTCCCTGACGACCATGTTGGGTTTTGCGGGATTACTCTTCACCAATCACCCGGGACTTCAATCCATCGGTATCATGGCTGTTATAGGAATTGGGATGACCCTGTTGACCTCCATCACTTTTCTGCCCGCCCTCATCCAGTGGCTGGAAGACAAGGACTTGATACGGTTTTAAAGGCTACACTTCCCTAACCAATTGGGGTTTCTTTTTGAAAGAAATTCTACCATTTTTTATACCTGATCCTAGTGGGTATCTACGGAGCTTTTGATGTAGTTTCCGCCTTTGTTGATGACGTGGGCCCCGTTAGAAATTAATGCTCCTTGCCCTGAACTGCTTGTTTCTTAGCTAATCAGCGGTTTGATTTCTTTTTTAACGCTGCATTTCATCATCTTCTGAATGCTCTTTTTCTAAGGTGGGGGGAACTTCGAACAAGCAACATCGAAAGTTGAATCTGGGAACGGCTGGAATCCATCTTTCCGCTAAATAGCGGGGTGATGGATGGATTTTGGTCTCCTCTTTTGAACTAGTTTGCAGCTT
>NZ_DASSWP010000085.1:0-4006 GCF_035704785.1 Gracilimonas sp.
CACTCACGAAGCCAGGACTTTGCCTTTTTATTTTCTTCTTCTGTCTTGTCCTTCTTTCTTTGCCAATATGAGCTAATTCCCTTTTCTTCGGGATTTTTATTTTCTTTCAATATGTGCTTCTATTTAAATTTTATATGAGAAGGTTGCTTTATTTCTTCTTTTTTGTACTCACCGGCTTCATATGAAACCTTATACCATTGGTCCCTTTCCGGAGAAT
Organism: Gracilimonas sp.; assembly: GCF_035704785.1. Lineage (GTDB taxonomy): Bacteria > Bacteroidota > Rhodothermia > Balneolales > Balneolaceae > Gracilimonas. Next base: position 218 of record NZ_DASSWP010000085.1, read on the forward strand.
AGAAATAATCTACATATTCATTGGGAGAGGCTGTTCTCAATTCTTTTGTAAGTGTGCGTTTTACCTGTGGCATTAGGTCAACATACCGGCTGGCTCCCACATAAACTAACCCATCATCAAACGGACCCTCCAGATCTAATACCATCATGGGGATATATCCATCAATTATAAACCAATATTCAAATTGTATAGACTTTCCATCCCTTAAATATCCGTCTTTTTCTATGATGTCTTCCACGGTCTGGGTAGGATCGCCGTAAGCACTTTGCAATACCGCACGAATTTCAATAGCAGGCATACGATCCAATTCATTATAGTTGAATCCCTGCCCGGTCCATTTTATATCAGCAAACTGGGACTGAAATTTAGCTCGGTCTTCATTACTTACTTTTTTTATCACGGGTTCCTCAAACTGTGCCTGTGCGGCTGTGGAGATCATTACCATCATGATAAAAAAGAATAGAATTCGTTTTGTTAATTTCTGCATAGTTTTTTTATCTGTCGTCTTCGTCCATAGATAGTACGGCAAGGAATGCTTCCTGAGGTATTTCAACCGTTCCTACCTGTTTCATTCGTTTTTTACCTTCTTTTTGTTTTTCAAGCAATTTTCGTTTTCGGGAGATATCACCGCCATAACATTTGGCCGTTACATCTTTACGCATAGCCCGCACGGTATCGCGTGCAATGATCCGGTTTCCGATAGATGCCTGTACTGCTACTTCAAACTGCTGCTGAGGAATAAGTTCCTTTAATTTTCCACAAACTTTCCTTCCAAGGTAATACGCCTTGTCGCGATGGGTGATACTTGAAAGTGCATCCACCTGTTCACCATTCAGCAAAATGTCTAAACGCACTAGATCGCCTTTTCGGTATTCAATAAATTCATAATCCAAAGAAGCATATCCGCGCGTTCCGGACTTGAGCCGGTCATAAAAATCAAAAACCACCTCGGCCATCGGTAGTTCATACGTAATTTCGACACGATTATTTTGCATGAATATCTGATTCACGTAAATACCGCGCCGTTCCTGGCATAATTTCATAACCGGACCAATATAATCGGCCGGAGTAATGATACTCGCTTTGATATAGGGCTCGTAAATAGCCTCGATCTCTCCGGTACCGGGCATCTGGCTTGGATTGTCTACCTCGATCCTCTTATTTTTTTCCACCAGTTCCACTTCATACTGAACGTTAGGCACCGTAGTGATAATGTCGATATCAAATTCGCGATCCAGGCGTTCCTGCACAATTTCCATATGGAGGAGCCCTAAGAATCCTGCACGGAATCCAAAACCAAGTGCCTTGGAAGTTTCCGGTTCGTAGGTCAGGGAAGCGTCATTCAACTGAAGTTTTTCGAGCGCAGCCCGAAGGTCTTCAAAATCATCAGAATCAGTTGGGAAGATCCCACTGAATACCATCGGCTTCACTTCCTTATAACCCGGAATAGGTTCTTTGGCAGGATTATCTACTTTGGTAATGGTGTCACCGACTCGAACGTCCTGAAGCGATTTCACACTTCCGATCACATACCCCACTTCCCCGGCATGTAATTCTTTGGTCGGCTCCTGTTTCATTTTCAGGTAGCCGATCTCTTCCGCATTGTACTCTTCATGGTTAGACATAAATTTAAAAAGATCACCTTTCCTAAGAACCCCTTCCATTACACGAACATAGGCGATGGAACCGCGGTAGGTATTGAAGACTGAATCAAAGATAAGTGCGCGCAATGGCTTTTCTTCTTCCCGTTTCGGGCCGGGAACTTTCTCTACAATTTCTTCAAGAAGTTTATCCACCCCTTCCCCTGTTTTACCGGATACATGCAGGATATCTTCGTAGTCACATCCGATCAGGTCCACGATCTGCTGGCCTATACCTTCAGGATCTGCTCCGGGGAGATCGATTTTATTGAGTACAGGGATGATCTCCAAATTTTGCTCAATAGCCTGGTACAGATTCGAAATAGTTTGAGCTTCAATACCTTGTGCTGCATCTACAATTAAAAGGGCACCTTCACAAGCTTTGAGGGCACGGGATACTTCATAGGCAAAATCAACGTGGCCTGGAGTGTCGATCAAATTAAAAATGTATGTTTCCCCATTGGGGCGTTTATAGTCCATTCGAATGGCATGACTTTTAATGGTGATGCCACGCTCACGCTCCAGATCCATATCATCCAGCATCTGCTCCTTCATATCCCGCTCGCTGATGGAGCCGGTAAGCTGAAGCAGACGATCTGCCAGAGTTGATTTCCCATGGTCAATATGGGCAATAATGCAAAAATTTCGAATGTTATTCATAAATTGAACAGGATATGATGCGTCTCACTTTAAGCCACAAAGATACAAAGAAGGCGGGAGCTGTTAAAATGCGGTTAATGGTTATTTGTGAAATAGTTATTCAGAATACCACTTTATGGCATCCCACATATAACTATCAACGAATAACCAATTTCTTATTCTCCAATGTGCTTATGGGTACCTTTACTGTGTCTCTTACGTAGTTTCTTGATGACTTTATGTAACGGGATTTCTTTTTCAGCAAGCAGCAACATCAGGTGGAAGATCAGGTCAGCCGCTTCATTAATGGTCTCTTTGTTTTTTGAATTTTTCGCAGCGATCACCGTTTCCACGGCTTCTTCCCCAACTTTCTGAGCAATTTTATCGATTCCTTTTTTGAACATAGAAGTGGTATAGGAACCGTCCGGCATCTCTTCTTTTCGGTCATAGATCAGTTCTTCCAGTTCGATCAGAAATTCGTAATCTTTTTGTGTAATCTTTTTGATATCAGCCATGCTCAATTAAATCCTGTTTGCTTTTTGCGGGTGTGAAGTTCTCCAATTTCTGCCACCCAAACAACGTATTTTCTGAAAATTAACATTGGGAGTGTTCTTGAAAGGTGAAAGAATAAGAGTACTTGCTGCTTGAACCTTGATCCTTGCACCTAATCTTCCTCGTAGCCTGTCATCTCAATAAAACCATTTCCATCTATTTGCTGCCCATTCATTTTACCCGAAATTCCCATTGTGCCTTCATAATAACGAACTGAAACATCCATCTCCTGATCAGGAAAAAGTGTTTCTAAATTTAATTCGAGATCAAACTTTGGTAGTCGCATTACCCATTTCGATGGATAGATTGAACCACTATGCGGACTTTCCCACGAATCCAGAACTTCCAATTCTACATCTCCCGGAGTGATGGTCGTTTTATTCCCATCCGGGTCGATCAAAGAACCTGTGGTAAATTCACTGACCGAGCCGTCTTCATCCCGAAGCTGATAATACATAAGGTCGTAACCGTTAGAGAGTTGGATGGAAAACCAGTCCCAGCCCTCCTGACCTTCATCCAGTGCAGACGTACTCCACTCATGATCCATCCAGCTTGAACCACTGACCTGATATTCTTGACCGTCTTTGGTGATCACTCCTTCCGTATCCATTCGGGTAAATGCCAGATAATAAGAGGCATTTCCTGCTGCCTCTCCCTTTTTATCATATCCATCTTCTCCCTGAAGCACCAATGGTTTTGCCGGGGTGATGTTGAGTCCTATTGCCGACCCATCTTCCATCATCGCGCTCACCCGAACCGGGAAGCTCTTGTCATCAGAGTTCTCCGGGTTGATACGTTTGATCTCCCAATCCTCCAGCCAGATTCGATAAGGCTCTGTTTGAGCACCTGCCAGGCCTGCCGCACCGCGACTGTATCGCTCCTCAAAAACATGATCCGAATTCTCTACATCCGAAATGGCAAAATGACCTAAATACAACTGGTCGGTATTCCAGTCTTC
>NZ_DASSWP010000137.1:0-15914 GCF_035704785.1 Gracilimonas sp.
TGAGGGTTCGAATCCTTCCGGGCGTACAGCAAAAGCCGTTAAATTTAAACCTTATCGGCTTTTTCTATTTTGGCCGTATTTTGCTACCCTTTGTGCGAACAAAAGTATCATTACGAGCAATGAAACCAATATTATTTCTGCACGGCGCACTCGGAACTTCAGATCAACTTAAGCCGCTTTTTGAGCAACTGGATTTAAACCAAACTATTCACCTGCTCAATTTTGAAGGGCATGGTTCTGAAACTGGTATGTCAAGGTCGTTTCGAATTGAACATTTTGCAGAGAATGTGCTGCGTTATATGGATGATAAAAAGATCGAACAGGCAGATTTTTTCGGGTATAGCATGGGTGGGTATGTCGCCATGTATATTGCAAAGAATAATCCTCAAATGGCCGGAAGGATCGCCACTTTAGGAACCGTGTTAAAATGGAATACGGACATATCTGAACGGGAAGTCCGGTTTCTAAATCCCAATAAGATCAGGGAGAAAGTACCTCAGTTTGCACAGGAATTAGAAAGGCGTCATCCGGCGGGCTGGGAAGAGGTGGCAGCCAAAACGAAGGAACTGCTTTTAAACCTGGGGGAAAACCCCAAAATTTCAGATTCGGAATGGGAAGAAATTCCTCACCCGGTTCGGATTTATGTTGGCGACCGGGATGCTACGGCCGGCGTAGGACAAAGTATGGAGGTCTCTAAAATGTTACAGAATGGTGAGTTGATGGTCTTGCCGGATACGCCTCATCCTATTGAACAGGTCAACTTGAAACTACTGGCATGTTCCCTGAGCGATTTTTTCAGCTAAAATAAATCTGAAGCTCATCGGGTTTTCAGCAGAAGAACATACTGAGCGAACTTTGCCTGTTTGGAGCTCTCGGTTCAAGTATGATAAGGCAAGACCTAACTTTTTAATTAAACACTACGCCACCCATAAGTGCTATTTTAAGTTGGCATTAAAGAATTCTTTCACATAAACAGACCATTTGGGATCCCTCATAACAATATGATCGGCTCCCGGAAATTCGATAAGCTCAAAATTGCTCTTACCTATGTTTTCGAAAGCCTCTTTAAGTCGATAGGATTCCTCTATTGGCACATCGTCATCAGCTGTTCCATGCATGATCTGAACAGGTCCCTTTATCTGTTCAGCAAAGTTGGTAACTGAGGCGGCCTCGTAAGTTTCAGGACATTCCTGTGGCAGGCACCCCATGAAAACCTCAACAGCGATTCTAAATTTATTTGGATCAACACCCGGAGCACTCACGTGGGCAGCTTTATATAAATCAGGATACATGATCATGCCTCTCAATGAAAAATATCCTCCCCAGCTATGTCCAATTATGCCGACTCTTTCGAGGTCAAAGTGGTCATAAGTTTCAGCTAACTTTTTAATCACCTTTGTATGGTCATGGAGCTCAACCTGCCCCATTCTCCCATAAATATGGTCCTGAAATTCCTTGCCTTTGCCCGGAGTGCCACGAGAATCGATAATGACTACTATGTACCCTTCGTCTGCAATGTCCTGCAATGTCCAGATCCAATTATTTAACGGATTAGAAGGTACTGCGTTGATAAAAGAACCGCCGTAAATATATTCGATCACGGGGTAGGAATTGTCTTGATCGAAACCTTTGGGTCGTAATATCATTACTTCTGCGGTGTTGTCCGGTTCATCAAGTTGCACAGACAGGTATTCAGGCTGATATCCCTCTGATCTTTTGTCATCAGGGGATCCAGTCCATAGGTTTTCAATTAACTCACCCCGCGGAGTGTAGCTATTAATTTCCAGCAGATGCGGGTTTTTAGACTCCAAAACTCTTAAAGTGTCAAAGCTATCATTCCACTTCGTCAAAACAATAGTCGATCCATCTAACAATTTTTCAGTTCTGTCTTCAGTGAGCGAAGTTCGGTATAGTGAGGTTTTTAAAGGATCTTCCGGGGTATTTGAAATGAAGTAGACCCAGCCATTATCTTCATCTATACCTGAAATGTCTTTTAGAATTCCATTATCACTGTAGTTTGTCAGCTGTTCTTGCAGATTTCCATTTTCATCATATTGATAAAGCTGATTATACCCTGTTCTTTCGCTCTGAAGTAAGATACCTGTAGCAATTCTTCTGACATATCCTTTTTCCCTGAACGTTTGACTATAACCGGGTAAAAGATTCAATCCAATTAGATAGGTCTCTGTGGTTTCTTTAAACAAAGTGGAGGGTTCTTCGGAAGCCACTGAAAATTCCCTGACGTGTAATTCCTTCATCAGTCTGTCTGACTGCACAAATAAGATCTCATTTCCTTCTTCATTCCAGGAAACGCCATGAATGTATGGAAGGCTTTCATCGAGGGGGACTTGTATTGAACCTCCTGAATTTGCATTAACCACATAATAGCGTTCTTTCGGAATTGCCTGTCCTGCACGACTGTAGGGTTTTTCTACAGTTTCACCATTTTCTTTTATTAGGTCGATCACTGGAACTTCCGAATCATCGATCTGCTTTACCCATAGGTATTGTCCATCCTTAGACCATAGGGCGTCTGCTATGTCCCATCTCCAGTTTCCATCAGGCTTATTTAAGGTTAGATGCATGCTATCTTCAAGAGTTCTTAGGTAGAGGCTTCCATCCGATGTGCCGGCAAAAAATTTAAGTTCTTCGTTGTAAACCTCAAAGACCGGACGAGAGTGATTGAACAGTCCCGACCGAACTACTCTTGCTTCAGGATGGTTATCCTCAACGAATAGTAAGTGTGAAGGAAAGTCAGGAAAGACCATTCCATTTTGAGCAAATGGATTGCATGTAAGAAGGAAGACAACCGGTAAGATTATGATCAGATGTACCCGGAATATTTTTTTCATTGTTGAATTGGTTAGGATTAAAGAAAAGAACAAGCTCGCTATTGCATACCCAATTATTACCCTAATTTATTATTTCCAAAATTAAAGTCAATAGTGGAAACCAGAGCTTTAATTTATGGGGGTCCCGGTTTGAATCTCCCATCCAGAATGTTAACCAAGTACAACCTGATACCTCAAAAAAGAAAAATCTGGCAAACAAAACTTTCATTCCCTTGCAGGAACTGGAAGTACATTCTTTTCCTTCCAGAACAAAAAAAGGGACAGGCTTTTCGAGCCTGTCCCTAATTACATTTACTTATACCTTGACATTACTTTTTAGGTAAGATATCGATCAGAACTGTACGATTGTAGAATCGTTCTTCCGGTAAAGTATTGCTGAACTGTGATTGTGGGATTACCTCGCCGTGGCTTTTAACCTCAAACTTGACATCTGTGCGGCCGGCTTGGGTAAGACCTTTTTGTATGATGTCCCTGACGTTAGCTGCTCTGGCTTCAGATAATCGTTGATTATGAGCTCTGTCACCAATGGTGTCAGAATAGCCCTGTATCACTACCGTTCCATTTACGGGAATTGCAGGTGTTACGACATCCAGCAGATACTTCTCATAGGCAGCTGTGGGTTTTGAATTATTAAATTCATAGAGTACACTGTATCTCTTGCCGTGTTCTACTACAGGATTTACCCATAGTACGACTTCTGCCTGTGCTTTTTCTCTTACCTTGCTGCCATTTTGAGTTTCACCAACCATGGTAAAGGTGTAATCGCCCCGCGAACGGTCACCCAATATGGATTTACCTGACAGGCGAACGTTATCTCTGTAATAAGGACCAAAGGTTTTCATTCTACCATTTTCGTCTCTCACTTCAAGTTTCCATGATTTAAAATCATTGGCTGCGCCCGCTGCATTGATAGTTACATAACTATCCAGGGGTGCTTGCTCCGAAAGTGCTACTGATCCCAGCGGTGCATCCGGACCGGTTTGATATTCCTTAAGCAGAGCTAACGAGTTGCTCTCAATTGAGACTCTGTTGTCTTCATGACGCAAAAGCGCTAGTTCCGTATTACCCCGTGTAGAGGAAATACTTGGTTTATCAACTCCATCAGTGGTGATCCTGGATCCGCGTATACCAAAGGTATTGACCAGATAAGATTTTACCGATTCGGCTCTCTTTCTGGCTTCCTGTATTCCTTGGTCTGATGATCCGACCAGGTTTATAGTAGTTCCTGGATTTGTTGCCATTCGATCGCCCAGAATATTCAGAATATTGTAATAGACTGTCATTTGACGAGCTGAACGACCGCTTGCTGTGATCTGATTGAATCGACCCAATTGGTCTTCACTGAAATTCGCTACCTGCTCTTTGTTCAGTGTTATGTATCTGTCCGGGATCATTGTGGATCCCTGATCGAAAAATACATAGTTACGAAGCGGGAATGTTTCGATGAAGCTAACATTTACGGTTTCATTTACCGGGGAACTGACAGTAAAATTCACTGAAGCTGCCCGTACTGGTGTCATTGCCATAGGCGATGCTGTCTCAATACGCTTGCCTTTGCCAAGTTTAATGGACACTCCGGCACGAATTGTAGTCACATTCCATGTTTCAATGGAACGGGGAGTCTGTCCGAAGTAAGGCTGGAAGGATACGAATGGAGTTAACATGAACTGAGTTTGTTTAGAACTCGAAGAGATCGGGATATCAAGCCCGGCTCCTATTTGCATGGATAACTGAGTTTTGTCCATATTACTGAAATCACCGCTTTCATTAACCGGCTGCGAAGAGTTCGGAAAATCAGGATTTACACCTTGTTCGTATTCGAACGATTTGTTAAGCCCAAAAGCCAATCGTGGGCCAGCGAACAAATGGAAATTGGATTTAAACGGAGCAACAATAAGGCTGGGTTCAACCGATATATAACTCAGTCCGGTTGAAAGATCAGCCGGGCAGTTACACGGGGTTGTTACCTGATCCCAAGATCCTCTCCGACTATCGTAACCTGCCTGCAGCCTGAAACCAAGTACTGAATTTGGTCGGCGATACTCGATCATAGGTCCAACAAATAGTCCTATTCCATCTCCATGGCCGAAAGCCTGAGGTGCGAATACTTCGTCAGATAAGTTCTGTGTTGTTCCTTGATAGAAGTTAAAGTTTGCGCCACCGGTTACTCCAAACATCCAAGCTGGCCTTTCGTATTGGGTTTCCTGTGCATATGCAGGCGCCTGCATGGTTGTAAATATCACGGCACTGATGCAAAAAAACGCTATCAGGTTGTAAAGCGATCGTGACAAGTGTGTACTCGTTTTTTGATCTATTTTAGTTTTCATTTTATTATTTAGTTAAAACTGTCTGTTGTTGTCCCCTCTAAAAATTTAGAGGGGGGTGGGTAAGCTTACCCTGCTATCAGGGTTAGGTATGGCGTTTGTTGCCGGATTATTAAAAACCTGGTACGTTTACCGTATTGCCATCGAGGGCAATGGTACCGGCAGTGATTGCTCCTGCAAGAATTCTACCGTTGATTATTGCACCGGTATTGGCCGTAACATCCCGTCCGGATATGATGGTTCCATGAAATATGGTTCCTACTCCAATGGTTGCGTCTTCGGTAGGTACCCAAAACACATTATTTTCATTAGCACCGTTGGCAAGGGTAATATCCGCACCGGTGGTCAGTGAAGAGCCGATCTGGAATACCCAAACAGCATTCGGGTCGCCACCTGCATCAAGTACAAGCGTGGTAGAAACCAGCATCGTACTGCCTGAGGTATAAGTGCCCGGAGCTATTCCGCTCGGGTATAACGCTCCAAGATCTGCACCGGCAGGTACATTGGTTCCGGGAGGAAGATTCTTGTAGTAATTATAGGCATCCAACAGATCTGCTCTGGCTTGAGCTGACTCGGCATTATTTATGTTTATCGTACCATTTACTATACCCGGTGGGAATCCTGTCATTGAAGTACCAGGATCAAGAGAAACATCGCCGTTGATAATCGTGTTACCGATATTGGTGATCGCAGAAGTTGCCATCAGTCCGTAAGTTTCAGCCGTTCCAAGATTTCCCTGATTTTGTGACTCAATGGTAGAGAAAGTCCACACATAATCTTCAAGCATAGCGTTTCCTAAGGGATCCTGAACATTGGTATTAACCGTGCCTGTATAGACAGTACTTATTGACAATGGAGCATCAGGTGTGAAACTCATAGTGTTGGTGTTATCATTATATGTAACCTCTCCACTTATTTCTGCAGCTTGGTTATTTGTACCAACGTTGCCAAAGTTATTGGATGACCCCTTGGCAGGCGAAGAGTTATCTGAAAGGGTAAATGAAGACGATGTAATAGTAGACGGATTCATTTTCCCTGAGAAGGTTACTGTTATAACCGCGTCCAGTTCAACATCAGTTGCTGAATTAGCAGGAAATGTAGACTGAACTTCGGGACAGTATCCCTCGACTCCCACCATCTGATCATTACAACCAGCGGTAAAAGCCATAAGAAATAATGCCGATATAGCATATTTCAGTTTAAAGTTTTTTGATTTTTTCATAGGTATCTATTGTTAAATTGTTGTTGTCAAGCTTACCAATAGTTCACGCTACTTTTAATAGCCTTTTGTGATGGAAAGTGGACTACTCCTTTAGGTATAGAGAAATGAATGAGTTTTCCTGCGGTAAATTTCTTTGAGAGAATTTTTAACCAAAAGATGCAGGATCGAGAAGTGCAAAAAGATAGAGTTTCTGTTTAAGCTCAGGACTGCGAGTTTTCACCCTCTTGGATGAAGTCCTCAATGATTAGTAGCCTGATTTGTCATACTCTACTTTTATTTCTTAATATTTTCTGTATACAAGGCATTAAGAGTTTAGACGATTTTACTTGAAAGACTATCTCTTAGAAGGTGGAAAAAGGGTCTATATTTATTCAAGTACATTAACGATATAAGGGGAGGCTTTTTCTGCTTAAGGGTATTATATCTTGTATTATGCTATCAGGGCAGGGCGGGCAAAGCTTTGCGTGTAAAATAAGAGTTCAATTACCTACCTCGGGTTCCTCCCGAAAATTCATGATATGGTCAACTTAAAATACCTGAGTTTGCTCACATTAATACTTAGCTTTGCTATCTTTTTAATAAGTTATTATTAGCTAAGACAATGAAAAAATTTTCGATCCCATCTTTCTTACAAGCTCCCGGCCGGTCAATGGAGAATCGGTTGATGCCCTATGGTCAAACAATTTTGTGGGCCGTAATAATTGGTCTCTTGGGCGGGCTTATTGCTACTATATACTACGGGATTCTTGCTGGCGGACTCTATGTTATTTGGGATGTTATACAACCAGCCTTACAGGCTGGTTTCAAAGTAAAGGGTGCGGAAATGTTTTCAATTGTACTTCTGACAACGATCGGTGGAATAATAGTAGGCTTTTTAATGAAATATCTGCGTACGCCAGGTGAAATTTCAGCGGTTGTAAATAATATTCATGTCAAGCAAGGCCGCATGGATCCTAAACAAAATCCATCCATGTTTATTAATTCACTAACCAGTATTATATTTGGAGGAAGTGCAGGACCAGAAGCTCCACTCGTACAATTGATAGGTAGTAGCGGTAGTAAACTAGGAGAAAAGTTAAAGCTACATGGGGATCTAATCCGAACATTCACTTTTTGCGGAATGGCCGCTGCTCTGGGAGCTTTTTTTGGTGCTCCAATCGGAGGTGCCCTTTTTGCTCTTGAAATACCTCATAATCGTGGGCTTGAATATTATGAAGCACTTATCCCATCTGTTATTTCTGCAATAGCTGCATTTATAGTATTCCGTCTGTTCATTGGTTATGAAGGAGCTTTATATCATTTACCCCAACTCTCTGATATGTCTATGTTATTCGTATTTGAAGGTATTGGGATGGGAATAATCGGAGCCGCAATAGCCATACTCTTTATTTTTATTTTTAGAAGAATAGACAAACTGCTTTTTCCACTTAAACAATATCCTATTCTACTTGGATCTGTTGGGGGTGTAACAATAGGCCTGTTAGCTATAACTATTCCTGCTAATTTTATAACGACACCTTTATTCTGGAGCGAGTTTCAAATTATTGATTTAATAAACGGCATCTCTACACTCCAGTCAAACTATAGCCTTTGGGGTGCTGTAGGCTTATTGGTGTTACTTGTTTTTGTTAAGATGTTATCAATCAGTTTTACACTCCATAGTGGTTATCGCGGTGGTTTTATATTTCCTCTATTCTTTATTGGAGCAAGCAGTGGTATCGCTATCTCATTAGCAACCTCCCAATTCATTCCAATGCCAGTAGCTATTATTGGATTAATGGCAGCTGTGAATGTAGGCGTGACAAAAACTCCAATCAGTACCAGTATTATCTTAATTAGCCTAACCGGTGGAGCTTTATTTCCTGTTGTTGCTGCAGCAAGTGTTACAAGTTATATATGCACTGAGCGAGTTCGTCTTATTAATACGCAACAACATCGAAAAGATAATTCCTCACCAATGCATCGGGTTTGGAGGTGGAAAGAGAACTGAGTTGGGAAGGCATAACCTTTACATTGTTACCCAACAATCGCATACCGAGGTAATGACCTGATTATTATCTTTTCCGTTGCTGTATTATATGTACTATATCATTTTTGTTTATGATGATCGACAAGGCAAATAATAACTGGAACTTTAAAAAGTAAAGACTGACTCTGTGTGTAAAGTAAGTTTGAACAACTTGTAACTGCAGGACAAGTCCGGAATGCTCTATTGAGTTCTGTCCCATACTCTTCGCCGCATCTGTGAACATGAATCCGAATGGGTACAATTTGAAACAGAACTTCCACTAGTTGATTCCTAGAAAAACAGGTGGATTAAGATCTATCATTTAAAGGTCAGGTCTTTTCTTAGAGCTTATTTTTTCTCATCTTAATTTAATATTAAAATATTATTTTGTTAAGGATTGGATTTTAGTTTGAAGAACATCTTTACATTTCTTTTAGTCTTGTTTTCTGTTTCATGGATTCTGCCGAGCCGGGCAGTAGTTGCTCAAGTTTCCGAGGATAGCCTTACAGAGTCAGAGCGCCCCCATTTTAATGCAGGTGATCCCATATATGCAGATATAGACACGGCTGATCAAATAGTATATATTTTGCTAAAAGATGAGTTATGGAGCTATGATCTGAATGGCTTGGATTGGGATCTTTTACACCGCTTTGAATCCTTTCCTGAATCATTGTTTGAACTCGATTTTGGCTTTGATCCTTTCAATGAAAGATTGCTGCTGTGGTCGCGCGGAGTGGGGGGTTATCTATGAAATAAATTTAGAAAACTATTCCATCGAGAGATTAGATCAGTCTTTCCCACACAACAATCAGTTTGGCCATTATCCTTTTTTCCGTGAGGGAGAGTTGCATGCTTTTGGGGGATACGGATTTTGGAGAAATGAAAACATCATAACATTCTTTAATTCCAGAATTAAAGAATGGAACATAATCACGGTTTCAAAAGAATCTTCCTTTCCTGAAAAAAGGATACCCTATACAGGAACGTACCTGCCGAAAAGTGAGGAGCTCTATATATTCGGCGGCTTTTTAAGCAAAAATGGAAGGGCCGATGATAAGAACAGTGTCAAATTTGAGAAAAGCGATATCTGGAAATTCAGTTTTCCGACGGCAACGTGGGAGAAAGTAGATGAACTTGAAAAAGATGGATGGCAATATTACAGCACGGTCAGATCACCAAAGGTTGGAATTGTAAATTCATTAAGCAGATCTTTTTATAGCAAGCAATCAGGGAACTGGTATTTACCTGTTATTTTTGAGGACTCCCCATCCGGAATCTATTTCTTTAAGGTGTATAACATTAAAGAGGAAAAGGAATTTGAACCCGTGGAGATTCCCCTGGGAGGCAGCAAAGAATTCATTACCTCCAATTATCTATTTGATGCAAAAGATGACCGTGTAGTGCTTGTTGGCCTGGATTACCTGACCAACACAAGAACACTCCCCGTACGCATTGTTACTATAGCCGAGGATTCATTATTAACAAATCTGGAAGCTGAACCTGAAGAAAATTTGGCCGTGATCGTAGGCTCAATATTTTTTGGTACGGCCATTCTTGCATGGCTGGGGGTTTTGTTTTGGAAAAGAAATACTTGGGTTACATCAGGGGCAGGAAAAAATAATAGCCTTAAGCAATCAGAACTGCTGGCTATGGAGTCATTTAATGAAACGGAACGAAAGGTAATTCAGGCCCTCTGGGAGGCAGAATCATTTTTAGAGACCAATGACCTGGAGGAATTTGTGTGGTCCGAAATTGATAATTATGACTATCGAAGAAAGTTGAGAAATGAGACGATCAAATCCATTAATGATAAATTCAGGGCTGAATTTGAAGATGAGCTGGTAGTGCGGAGAAAAGATGCAAATGATAACAGACGCTTATTATACGGATTGAACGAAGGTGTTGTTAGTGATAAAAATGATTGAATTCCTAAAAATTATAGGATTTAGCTCCAAGATACCTGTTTTTTTCTAAAGGCTATTTAACAAAACTTTAAGCCTCTTTTTAAGTAATTTCTTCTGTCCTGAAGAATTAACACATATTTTTATTAGATGAATGTTGAAGGTGCCGGCTCAAAAGTAGATGATAAAGAGATGCAGAAGAAGCTGCTGCTTCTGGATAAAGCCTATAAGCTCGCCCGCATAGGGACTTGGGAATATGATATGATCAATGAAAAATTACATTGGTCAGATATGACTAAAGAGATACATGGTTTTGGGCCGGATTATCAGCCGGATGTAGAAAGTACTGTTGAATTATTTAAAGAAGGATATCACAGAGATACTTTTGCCAAAGCGGCGAATGATGCCATTGAAAAGGAGATCCCCTTTGATGTTGAGCTTAAAATAATTAGCGGAAGGGGTGATGAGCGGTGGATAAGAGCTACCGGCGAACCCGAATATAAGAACGATGTATGTATTCGCTTTTACGGTATTAGTCAAAATGTAACCAGCAGAAGACAGGCTGAAGAAGAAATTGAGCTGAATGACCGCCGCTTTAAAGCGATGATGGAGCATGGAATGGACATGATCGCCATACTTGATGAAGAAGCGAATTACACATTTGTGAGCCCGACATCGGTAAATGTTCTTAACATTCCTCCGGAGGAATTTTTAGGGAAAAATGCTTTTGATTTTATTCATGAAGACGATAAAGAGAGGCTTTATAAACAATTTGCAGAATTACCGGAGGAACAAAGTATTCAATTAACTCCATTTCGATTTTTGGATGCTGATGGAAAATGGAGATGGTTAGAAGGAACCATAACAAATCTCATCGACGACCCTGCTGTAAAAGGATATGTCATAAATTCCAGAGATGTTACGGAACGGCAAATAAGGCAAGAAGAGATCATAGATTCCCTTAAAGAAAAAGAAACCTTATTGGCTGAAATTCATCATAGGGTCAAAAATAATCTCTCGGTACTCACGGGATTACTTCAGCTGCAGGCAGCCTCAGAAAATAATGAGGAAGTTCTAGATCGGCTTTTTGATAGTGTGGCTCGCATTCAGACCATGGCAAGCATTCACGAGCAGCTATATCAAAACAATAATTTTGCCAGCATTGAATTGGGTGAGCGATTAAGGCTTCTGGTATTAAATATTCAGAAAAGCTTTCGCACAGAAACTGAAGTAGAGTTAGATTTTCAGTGTGAAGCGGTTGAAGTGTCGATTGGTCAGGCCCTGCCATGTTCACTTATTACAAATGAAGTGATCACGAATATTTTTAAACATGCTTTTACGGGTAATAAAGAAGGAAAAGTTAAGATTCAGCTTTCTGAAACCAACACAAAGGATGTTGTGAAGCTTGTTATTTCTGATAATGGAAAAGGACTACCCAAAGAGTTTGATCCTGGGAAAAGTGATTCTTTAGGACTGACACTTATTGATATGCTCGCCAAGCAATTGTTAGCCGAGTATAAATTTGATTCTGATGAAAAAGGAACGGTCTTTAATCTGACATTTAAAGTAGATCAAAGACCGTAAATCTTATCTTCTGTTATTGCTGTCATTTCCACCAAAGCTATATCGGAAATTGATTCTGAATGAGCGGCTCGACCAACTAAATGCTCGGTTTGTATAGGAAGTTGGTTCTAAGATCTCCCGGTTTCCGTTTCTTGAATTAAATACATCCCTGACGTTAATGGATATGTTTGCCTTGCCATCCAATAGTTCTTTGGATAAACCACTTCCCACAAATGAACGAGAAGGCCTTCTTCCCTGTGCTGTTTCTGAAGCTCCTCTATAAAATAAGTACGATTGAAAGTTCCATCCTTCTAAAAATCTCCAACGTATTCTCAACCTGCTGGTTAGATTTTCAGATTTGCTGTCGTAAGAAATTCCTTCAAATTCACCGTCTGTCTCAGATTGATAGATGTTAAGACTTCCTGAAAGCTGGAGGTTTTCAAAGAGGTCTTGGTCTGCAGAGAACTCAACACCCCAAGCGTTTTCATTTGCTAAGTTAATGGGTGTCCGTGTGGTAATCCCATCACTTCCTGTAACCGAAACGCGATCGATGACCTGAGTTCGGTCTCTGTAATAAAAGCTGGTAAGGACCGATCCTGATTCCCAGTATCGCAAATAACCAAGTTCGTACGAATCGCCAAATTCAGGCTCAAGATCGGGATTCCCGGTTGAACGATAACGGTCGTTGGAGATATCAGTGAATGGAAGCAAGTACCATGATCGGGGCCGGGAAATACGACGGCTGTAACTTACCTGAAGTGAATTTCTTTCATTGATGGTGTAGGAGAGAAATACACTCGGGAAGAGGTTGGTATAATTTTGCTCACTGCTTAAATTATTCTGATCAAGTTCTGTTGTAATTTGGGTGTTTTCAGCTCTTAATCCTATTTGGTAAGTAAAAGGTTTTAGCTCTCCTGAAAAGGAAGCATATAATGAATTGACATTTTCGGAATATTCAAAGTTGTCTGCACCACCGACTTCATCGGGAGCTTCAACCCAGGTACCGTTCTCAAATCGTTCTACCAGGTAATCACTGTCTTGCCAGTCATAGTTAAATCTCCCCCCGGCCTCAAATCTTCCGTTCTCTCCAACACTTCTTTCATAATCAATATCAAAACGAGCCTCACGGTAAATCTCTCCGCCATTTGTTCGCTCTAGCACGTCATTACCGGGACCTATATTGGTTTGCTCATCTAATCTTGCAGTCTCGTCTTCATTGCCAAATTCGAAATCAAAATCAAGAGCTAATACATGGTCACCCTCTTCATCAAATGTTTTTTCGTAAAGCATCCGGATATCAAAATCACTTTCACGCTGTTCCTCAACAGCTTCCCTAACTGACTCTCCCAATATATCCCAGCTGTTAGAAACGGACTGATATATTTGATCATTAGCAGGATCATAATCGATATAGTTTACTTCCTGGTCTTCATTGGCAGCTTCAAAATTAATGTGGGAATCAATTGTAAGCAGTTGCTCATTTGGGAGATAAATATCAGCCCCGAAGTTTACATTGCCTTCTCGTTCACGTTCAAACCAGTCACTGCTTTGTTGATAGGCAAAAGTAGTGTCTGTACTGCTGAAACTTTGGAAGGTGGAACTTGAACGAGGCTCTCTTGCATATTCAGCCTCAGCATTAAGAAACCAGTTGACAATGCCTTTTTGATAATTGAGATTGAATCCAACAGAATGGTCTTGAGGATAACCTGTATTAGCTCTTACAGTTCCATTAAATCCGAGGTCTGCATCATCTACCAATATTATGTCGATAATTCCTCCTGTTCCATTGGCGGCGTACCGGGCTGATGGATTTGTTATGATTTTAACTTCCTGGATCATACCGGCGGGAATACTGCTTAGGGCATCAGTCCCGTTTCGAACTAAATTAGAAGGCCGGCCATTGATCAGAATTTGAATTCCCTGATTCCCCCTAAGACTTACATTTCCTTCAAAATCAGTGGTAATGGAGGGTACATTATCTAAAACGTCTAGCGCGGAACCGCCCATACTGGTAATATCGTTTTCAACATTAAAACTTCGGCTGTCAAAATTCATTTCCATGTAAGATCGCTGACCTTGAACTACGACTTCTCCCAACTCTGATTGGGTAGGTTCTAGCTGTATCGTGCCCAGATTTAATGTTTCACCTCCAGCTACCGTAACTTCCTGTTCATGATCCTGAAAGGAAAGAAATGAGACCCTGAAGGTGTAAGTACCGGGCTCAACTTCTAATAAAAACTCTCCTGAAACCTCTGTTACCGTTCCGGACAAGAGCTCATCTTCGCTGGGTTCATAAATTGCAACCGTTGCATTGATAAGTGGTTCGGATTGATCATCAAGTACACTACCGATTATTTCAGTGTTTTGGGCAACAAGTATTCCGGGAATGGAAACAAGCAAAAATGTTACAAATAAGGATTTCAATTGAGCGCTCATTTATATTGGTCAGGTTTAAATTGACTTGCTTAACCAATCTCTTAGGCCCTGCGTTTTTTAAAATCAGTGAATTAAGATGAGTTTATTTCATTTTTACATTTTTAAAGAAGTGTAAATAAAAAGTAGCCTACCCTTGTTTGGTCAGAGTAGGCTACTGACTTTAATTATTTCCCGAATACTTTTTTATCTGCTGAATACTTTCCGCCGCCGGTTAAAGCTATGACCACGAATAGAAGTAAAAATAAAAGGCCTTTTTCTTTAGTGCCGAAAGGATCGTCTGCATGGGCAAAGAAGACCACAACAAACATATTAATAGATAAAACGATGGAAGCGAGTCTGGTGCCAAGGCCCAAAGTAACCAAAAAACCACAGATTCCTTCAGCAAATGCAGCCAATAACAATGAAGCAGCTGCACCAATGCCTATAGGATCCCCAAATGAAAAATCACCGGAAAATGCCTTTAACAATTTTGGCCAACCATGTGTGAGTATCAAGAGCCCTGCACCTACGCGCAAGATCAATAAGCTGAGATTTGTATTTACAAGAGCTGCTATATCGGTTGACAGGAGTTTTTTAAACATAGTGGGGGGTTAAGTTTTGGGTTAAGTGAATAACTCAAATTAATCGGAATAATGCATTTTCTATTTACCAGATTTATTAAAAAGGGTAAAGTAATAGGAGCAATAGGCATTATCTATTGTGACAATGAGTTAAGATTGGATATATTTAGTTCAACATTAAACTATTTAATACTAATCAATAAAATTATACTATTATGGCAACCTGGAATATAGACCCCACACATTCAGAAATTCAGTTTAAAGTAAAGCACTTGGTTATATCAACTGTGACCGGCTATTTCCGATCCTTTAACGGTTCAATTAAAACAGAAGGCGAATCGTTTGAAGGAGCAAATGTTACTTTTGAAGCAGACATTGACAGCGTGGACACAAATAATGATGACCGTGATGCACACTTGAAATCAGATGATTTCTTTAACGCTGAGAAATTCCCAAAAATGAAATTTGAGTCCACTTCTTTTAAAAATAAAGGTGACGACGATTACGAACTGAAAGGAAACTTGACGATTCGCGACGTAACAAAAGAAGTGACGTTAGACGTAACACATGGCGGAACTGTAGACGATCCTTACGGACAAACCAAGGCAGGTTTTGAGATCAACGGAACACTTAACAGAAAAGAATTCAATTTGAAGTGGAATGCAGTAACTGAAGCCGGAAATGTTGTTGTTGGCGATAAGGTGAAGCTGCACATGAATGTTCAGGTTGTTGAACAAGTAGCTGAAGAAGCATAGTACCCTACTCCTATTTGTACCCCCAAAACAAAAGGCGATCGTTGAAAGCGGTTGTCTTTTTTTATGCAGTATATTTTTGAATGAAATCCTCTTTGTAAGAATTGCCAATTGGTAATTTGTGATCGTCGATCTTTACTAAATTTCCTTCTACAAAATTGATATGTAAGAGTGAAACGAGGTAAGAGCGGTGAATGCGGACAAACCGTGACTCGGGTAAAAGATCACAAAATTCTTTCATCGTTTGATAAAAAGTTATCTTTTCTACTGTGGTGTGGACAGTAAGGTAATCGCCC
>NZ_DASSWP010000112.1:0-4336 GCF_035704785.1 Gracilimonas sp.
TAGATGAGCTTAGGCCACAAGGCTTTGATACAGATCTAAGGATCTGGACACGGGGTGTAAACACAAAGTTGTTCTCACCTGAAAAAAGGGATGAGGAATGGCGAAAAGAAATGGGATTTAGTGAAGATGATATTGTGGTCACTTTTGTATCGAGGTTAGTTTGGGAAAAGGAACTGGATACATTTCGGCACAGCGTGCAGCAAATAGCAGCCGGTAATAACAAAGTAAAACCACTGGTTGTTGGCGACGGGCCCGCAAAAGAAGAATTACAGGAATTAATGCCTGAGGCTTGTTTTACAGGTTTCCTGGAGGGGAATGAACTGGCGAAAGCATATGCAAGCAGTGATGTATTCCTGTTTCCATCTCATACCGAAACTTTCGGGAATGTGACTTTAGAAGCTATGAGCAGTGGTTTGCCTTGCCTGGTAGCAGATGCCACGGGCAGTAAATCGTTGGTGGAAGACGGTATAAACGGGTTCTTGGCGGAACCTGAGAACAGATCAGATTTTGCGAAAAAATTATCTTTAATAGTTTCAGATAAACAGCTGCGAGAAAAAATGAAAAAAGCATCCCGCCAAAAAGCCCTGCAATATGAATGGGATGAGATCAACGGAAAGTTATTGGATAATTATCGTGAGGCACTGAATTTACCGGAATCAAAAGAATATTTTTAACTGAAAGAACCACATGAAAGTAGTTGATGTAGCAGAATTTTATACAGATCAGGGTGGAGGGGTAAAAACCTATATCAATCAGAAGCTGAAATTTGGCTCCGAAATGGGACACGAAGTAGTAATTGTTGCTCCCGGGGAAGATTGGGGAGAAGAAGAACGCTTTGGTGGAAGGGTTATCTGGGTAAAAGGCCCCAGGCTTCCTGTTGACTGGCGATATCATATTTTGTGGAGAGAAAAAGCAGTGCATCAAATTTTGGATCGTGAAAAGCCGGATGTTGTGGAAGGCTCTTCACCATGGACCGGAGGTTGGTTTGCAGGGCGATGGAAAGGTGATGCAGTTAAAACTTTTATTTTTCACCAGGATCCTGTGGCTGCATATCCGCATACTTTTTTGGGAAATATAGTTGGTTTTGACAGGGTGGATAATTTTTTCGGGTTTTACTGGAAATACTTGAGGAAACTGAGCGGAAAATTTGATGCGACTATTGTCAGCGGAAGCTGGTTAGCGGAGCGTATTGAGAAATATGGGGTAAAGAATCCAATCCCTGTTCCATTTGGAATAGATAAAGACTTTTTCTCGCCGACCAGACGGGATGAAAAACTTCGAGCTAAACTTTTGGCAGATTTTGGCCTCCCGGAAGATGCTCACTTAATGATCGCTATCAGTCGCCACCACCCCGAAAAAAGACTGGGTACTGTAATTGATGGGTTCAGTGCCGCAGCGAAAGAAAGTCCAATGGGATTGATGATCTTTGGAGATGGCCCCATTAATAAATATGTGAATTATAAGGCAGGAAAATCAGATCATGTAAAAGTGATGGGATTTACAGAAAACAGAGATCAACTAGCTGATATTCTTGCTTCATCAGATTATTTTGTTCATGGTTCCTCTGCAGAAACTTACGGAATTGTGGTAGCTGAAGCGGTATGCAGCGGACTACCAGTAGTTGTACCCCAAAGAGGAGGGGCGGCCGATATCGCAAATTCTAAAATGGGAAAAACATATAAGACCGGAGATTCAGGTTCATTTAAGGAATCCATTTTAAAAATAATCAAAAAAGACAGGGATAAACTGGTTCAGGCTGCTAAAGAAGCAGCTGAAAATGATATTATTAAAATGGAAAAACATTTTCGAATGTTATTCGAAACTTATCAAGATCTATTGGATAAGAAGCAGGGGTAGATCATCGGTTTTTAATGATCTTTCCCTATGATGAGAAAATTGATTTGTGATTCAGTAGCAGACCAATAAATTTCTTATCTTCGAAGCTATAATTGTAATCTATATGACAAGCCGGTAGTTAATACTATCTTTTCCGAAATTTGATCGAAAAATAATACTGGTTATATTTTAATGTTTATTCAGAATATTTTTTAAGGAATCAGCGAATGGCCGATAATAAATCCAGCGCCACAAAATCAGATATTTTTTCCAAAGCTTTCAATTTTACGAAAGCGGATGAAGTGAAAGAAATGGGGCTTTATCCCTACTTCAAACCCCTTGAAGCAACTGATGGTACGGTTGTTGAAATTGAAGGCAGAAGAGTGATCATGGCAGGTTCCAATAATTATTTGGGATTAACCAATGATCAGCGAACCATCAAAGCTGCGCAAGAGGCACTAACCAAATACGGAACGGGATGTACCGGTTCCCGATATCTGAATGGTACACTCGACAGCCACCTGGAGTTGGAAGAAAAACTCGCCAACTTTATGGGTAAAGAAGGGTGCGTGCTTTTTAGTACAGGGTATCAAACCAATGAAGGTTCTATCCAGACTATAGCTGATCGCAATGATATTATTTTCTCTGATAAGGATAACCATGCATGTATTGTAATGGGAACGTTGGCAGCCAATGCAAAAACAGTCCGGTACCAACATAATGATATGGATCACTTGAGAAAATTACTGGAACGGGCTGCACCTGATGCCGGGAAGATCATTGTAACGGATGGTGTTTTTTCCATGTCCGGAACACTGGCAAAAGTACCGGAGTTGGTGAAACTGGCTAAAGAATTTAATGCCCGGCTTTATTTGGATGATGCTCACGCTGTTGGTGTTATTGGAAAAGGCGGCCGTGGTTCTGCTTCAGTATTTGGACTAACAGACGAAGTGGATTTGATCAGTGGTACTTTCTCAAAATCATTCGCTTCTTTGGGTGGTTTCTTGGTAGGAGACCGGCCTGTTATTGAATATATCCGGCATAAATCTCCTGCTCATATTTTTAGTGCATCCATGCCACCGGCTAATGTAGCCACGGTGCTTAAAGCACTTGAAATTTTACAGGAAGAACCATGGAGACTGGAACGCCTTGAAGTAATTGCCGATTACATGCGCAAAGAACTTCGCGGGTTAGGCTTCAATGTATGGAGCAGTCAAAGCCCGATTATTCCCGTTGTAATCGGTGAAATGATGGATTGTTTCAAATTCTGGAAAGATCTGTTTGAAGAAGGCGTTTATACCAATGCGGTAGTTCCGCCTGCAGTACCACAAGGGCAGTCTCTGTTACGTACCAGTTATATGGCCAGCCATACCGATGAACACCTGGATCAGATCCTGGAAGCATTTCGAAAAGTTGGTTTAAAGCATGGTATTATAGATAGAAATGGCCACTCAACAACTGAATAAACTAATCCAGCGAAGGTTATATGAATAGTTCAGGAGTAACCATCGTTTCTACAACAGAAGAGAGAAAACGATTTACTGATTTCATATACACATTCTATAAAGATGCAGAGCACTGGGTGCCCCCTCTCAGAATGGATCAGAAAAAACTGATCGATACTAAAAAAAATCCTTTTTTTGAAAATGCTGAAATAGCTCTTTTTTTAGCGGAAAAGGATGATAAAGAAGTGGGGCGTATTGCCGCTATAGTAGATCATCGCTTTAATGAATTTCACGGCACAAAAACCGGCCATTTTGGCTTTTTTGAGTGCATAAATGATCATCATACGGCAAGTTTATTATTCCGGGTAGCTTCAGACTGGTTGAGAGACAAGGGGATGAATAAAGTAATGGGGCCGGCGAGCCCAAGCATGATGGATACGATCGGAGTTCTGATCGATGGTTTTGATAAAGACCCCTATATCATGATGCCATACAACTTTCCGTATTATGATGAGCTTATTTCAAATTGTGGTTTTTCAAAAGAAATGGATATGTATGCTTATATGGTAGATACTGAAACCGTTTCTTTAGATCGAATAAACCGGGCTATGGAAATTGTAAAGCATCGTGTGCCTGACCTTGAAATACGTCCGCTCAATTTGAAAGAAATGGATTCAGAGATCAAGACAGTAAGGGAGATCTTTAATCAGGCATGGAAAAAGAACTGGGGATTTATTCCTCTTTCTGAAAAGGAATTCGAAGCGGCCGGTAAAGATCTTAAAATGATCATTGATACTGATTTTGCCCATATGGCTGAGATCAAAGGAAAACCTGTAGGCTTTTCTATAGGCCTGCCGAATATAAATGAGATCCTGAAAACGATGGATGGTAGACTGTTTCCGTTTGGGATCTTTAAGTTGTTGTGGAAAAAAAGAAAGCTAAAAAGTCTTCGCACAGCCCTGATGGGAGTTTTGCCGGAGTACCAAGGCAAGGGAATCGATGCCTTACTGCACCATCGATCTATTCAAAACGGACTGAAGGGAGAGGATAAAACG
>NZ_DASSWP010000050.1:0-23548 GCF_035704785.1 Gracilimonas sp.
AAAAGTGATATCAAAATAGAATTGACCTATCAAAGTGCTGGCACCAAGTGAGAGTATGAGCCCCGTTATAGAAGCCATTACACCAAGTAAGACATACTCAATTACCTGTATTTTGATGACCTGCTTTTTAGAAGCCCCAAGTGTTCGCAACAGCACAGCTTCTCTGATTCTCTGAAACCTGGAAGTTGCTGCTGATCCTGCCAAAACGATGAGTCCTGTTATAATGCTAAACAGACCTATGAACTGGATCACAAAGGTGATCTTATCAATAAATGCCCGTACTGTTTCCAAGACCTGGCCTATATCAATAGCGGATACGTTGGGATACTCCTGAACTAATTCCTGTTGAAGTTTAAGGGAAGCTTCACGGCTATTGGTGTTGATAGTGGTCGCAAAAAACTGAGGTGCGTTTTCAAGTACGCCTGCCGGAAATACCATAAAGAAGTTTGGAGAAGGCTGATCCCATGTCACTGTTCGCGTACTGGCAATATAGGTTTGGATAGGAATACCCTGAACATCCCAGGTTAGCGTATCGCCAATAACGGCATCAAGGTCTTCCATTTGTTCAGCCTCTACTGATATTGGTACTATCTCATTCATCCCATTTACTTGCCCGATCCATTCTCCCTCGACCAGAGTTTCTGATTCCAGAAGACTGTCGCGATAGGTAGAACGGTATTCCCTGTTCAATGCCCAACCGCGAGGATTTTTGGTGCTATCTGCATCAAGTTCATCTGCATCCATTCCGTTGATCTCCTGAATGCGCATAGTAACGATCGGTACATTTTGCAGGATCTCATGACCATTGGAAGTGATGATCTCGTTTACACCATCATTTTGATCATATTGAATATCATAAAGTGCGAGGTTAGGCAGATCTTCACGATCTCCGAAATCAATTTGTCCAAGCAGCATATCCTGAGTCAGATATAGAGAGCTGATCATTGTAACGCCTAAACCAAAAGTGAGTAATAGGATAGTGGTTTGATTATTTGGGCGGTATAAATTTGCCAATCCCTGACGAAGTTCATACGAAAAACCGGCACGCAGGAGTTTTCTGGAGCCCTTCATGATCAATTTGGCAAATCCGGTAAGTAAAACAAGACATGCTACCAATCCCAGTGTAAAGAACATGGCAGGTATGATCTCACCGATCATTAGCCATGCGTAAGCAGTTATGAAGATCAACAAAATCGCTGATAAAATGATCTTGGTCCTGTTGGTCAGAAGCTTGGTAAGGCTAATATTTACCGAACGGAGAGAATAAAGAGGGGAGATCTTTTTAACTGCCAATAATGGGAATAGAGCAAAGAGAATGGAGATCACTAAACCGGTACCGATCCCGATAGCTATTGAAGTCCAGGAAATGAAGAGCTCAATATCTACCGGCAGAAATTCCTGAACCAAGACCGGTAAATAAAGTTGAATGAGTGAACCAAGTGCCGCGCCCATGACTGATCCAAAGAGTCCCATTGCCGTTGCCTGTATTAGATAGATCAGTAAAGCTTGGTTAGATGAAACCCCAACGCAACGTAATACAGCCACGGTATTTATCTTCTGACGGATGTACACGAAAATGGAGCTGGCTACTCCAATGCCTCCCAAAAGCAGGGCTATGAAGCCAATAAGGTTTAGGAAGTTCGAGAGGTATAGAATGGCCTCCCCTACTTCTTCTTCTCGTTCCTCAACGGTATCAAAGCCAAATCGGATGCCATCATCCCTGAGGTCGCGAAGTCGGTCTTCCACCTCCACCATATCTGTGCTTTCGTGGAATTTGTGCCACGAAACATACTCAAGCCTGCTCCCACGCTGAAGCAATCCTGTGTCTTCTACATTTTCTTTTGGGATGAAGATTCGAGGCCCAAAAAAACTGGCAGCTACAGGCTGACCGGGAATCTCAATAATTGCCCCTTCGATTTTATAGGTTAACTGACCGATCTTGACGGAATCTCCCGGCTGGAGATCGAATAAGCGCATTATCGGCTCATCTACAAGGGCAGAACCATTTTCCTGAAATTGAGATGCAGCTGAGGCAGGTTCGGTGACCAGATCTCCATAAAAGGGAAATCCTCCTTCGATAGCTGAGATCTGCGAAAGCCGTGTATTACCATTTTTGGGAAAGTATGCCATGGAGTTGAATTCCATGGCCGTGGAAACATCACCTCCCAAAGAATCAAGTACTTCTTGTAATTCGGGTTGAAAAGGGGCATTTCGGTCTACTTCCAGGTCAGCTCCGAGTAATTCTTTGGCCTGACTCTGAATACTTGAATTCAGGTTGGCACGGAATGAAGTTATCGAAACCTGTGCAGCTACTCCTACAATGATAGCAGCCATAAACAAGAACAACTTTGAACGGCTGGAACGCGAATCGCGCCAAGCCATTTTAAAAGTCCAAAACAGTGATTTCCTTTGATCCATACCGATTATTTAACCGCTGTTTCAGGTTGTTGTTCTACGGAAGAATCTTCAAGGATCTGCCCGTTCTTTAACTTGATAATGCGATCACATTTTTTGGCAAGCTCAAGGTCGTGCGTTACCAATACCAAAGTAGTTCCCTGTTTTTCATTCAGGTCAAAGATCAATTTCTCGATATACTCGCCGGTTTCGGTATCAAGGTTGCCGGTGGGTTCATCTGCGAATAAGATCTTAGGTTGATTGATGAATGCGCGTGCGATGCCCACACGCTGCTGCTCACCGCCCGAAAGCTGTGTAGGGTAGTGGTGACTCCGATCACCGAGTCCAACGCTTTCCAGTAGTTCTCTTGCTCGTTCGCGAACTTCTTTAGTCCCTTCACCACGCAATTCCAAGGGCACCATTACGTTCTCAAGTGCAGTAAGCGTTGGAACCAGCTGAAAGGTTTGAAATACAAAACCTACATGTTGATTTCTTACCTGTGCTCGTTCATCTTCGCTGAGCGGATTTAATGGTATTTTATTGAGGGAAACACTTCCGGAAGTTGGTCGGTCGAGACCGGCGCATAGGCCGAGCAGGGTTGTTTTTCCAGAACCGGAAGGACCTACGATAGCACAAGAAATTCCTTTAGGGATAGAAAAATTGATGTCGTTAACGACGGTTAGGATTTTGGTTCCGCTTTGAAATTTGCGGTATAGCTGATGTACTTCGAGTATATTTGACACGATTCTTTTTGTTTTGAATGATACCGACACAAACAACGGTTTATTGCACAAACATTCCTTTAAAAGTTGAGAAATATTTACGTTTACAGTTAAAGAATGTTACTGACGTAAGTTACCAAATCATAAGTCTGCTCTGATTCAGAACGCCAGCAGTAAGTAGTCTTAGATTTTAGGGTATGTAATCTAAACTGTAGCTAACTTTTGCTCCGCGTCAGAGTCAATTGAAATCTATATAACTAGAGTCAGTAAGGGCGCATGGCCATGCGCCCTTACTGACTGAAAAATAATATCATATGAAAATATTTATAGTCACCTTGTCCATTTTTTTCACCTGTTCATTGCAAGCACAAGATTCCGATGCCAAGACCATCCTATTTTTTGGTGACAGTATTACTGCCGGTTTAGGTGTTGATAAAAGTCAGGCTTTTCCCGCACTCATTCAGGATCGTATAGATTCTTTAGGGTTGAATTATGAGGTGATCAACGGCGGCTTAAGTGGAGAAACCTCTGCGGGTGGATTGCGGAGGATTGACTGGACCCTTCAACGTGATAGAGACATTATGATACTGGAGCTGGGGGGCAATGATGGTCTACGGGGTATCGACCTGAATTCAACCAAAGCAAACCTTCAGCAGATCATAAATAAGGTGAAAGCGAAGAACCCGGATACGGAGATCATATTAGCAGGTATGCAGGTGCCTCCGAATCTCGGTCAGGATTACACAAAACAATTTGAGACCATTTACCCTGAATTGGCTGAAGAAAATGATCTACCCTTGATACCCATGATCATGGATAAGGTCGGTGGAGATGAAGAATTGATGCAAAGTGATGGATTGCATCCTACCCCGGAGGGGCACAAGGTAATTGCAGATACTGTTTGGGAAATTTTAAGACCAGTTTTAGATTGATATTAGAAGCTTTCCACTCTAAGAAATGAACCCTACCTTTTAAGGTATTGAATACCAATAGATGGAAATTTTTATGAAGCAATTATTATTACTTTCTCTTTTTATTTTATCTTCAGCTGGGGTTGATGCTCAGGATTCGCTACTCAGCTATCAACCCAAAGTGCTGTTGGTTACAGCTCATCCTGATGACGATGCACTATTTTCAGCCACTATTTTTAAGACTACAAAATTACTTGGTGGGATCGTTGACTTGGCTTTGATTACAAATGGAGAGGGTGGTTACACCTATTCAACACTTGGAAATTATGTGTACGGACTGGAGTTGGATAAGGAGGAAGTAGGACGGCAGTATTTACCGGGCATTCGCAAAAAGGAATTGATGGCCGGCGGTGATATCGTTGGAATCCGGAATTATTTCTTCTTCGATCAGCCGGATTTCTATTACACCGAAGATGTGGAAGAAACCCTCGAGAAGTGGAATAATGATTGGGTGCATGAGCGACTGGTGGAGATCTTGGAAAAGGGGGAATATGATTTCATGTTTTTGATGCTGCCTTTTGATGAATTCCACGGCCATCACAAAGCCTCTGCTGTGTTGGCTTTAAGGGCGATGAAGGAACTGCCCAAAGAAGATCGTCCTATTGCTTTGCAGGCATTTGTACGTAGAGGTGCCGATGATCCCGGTGTTTCGTTTACACAATTGGAAGGTTACCCCGATACAAGAGTAATGGAAGGAGAGATTTTCGAATTCGATCGTAACCAGACCTTTGGTGCCAATGACCGGCTGAATTACAACATCATTGCCAATTGGGTGATCGCAGAGCACAAGTCGCAGGGAACCATGCAGTTATTGATGCAAAACAGTACGGGAATTATTGAACAGTATTGGTACAATGAGATCAACGGGAAAGAAGGGCTGGATAAAACCGCAGAGTTTTTTGAAGCTGTGAATGCTGTGGAACCATGAGTTCGTAACTCGTTGATGGTTATTCGTGTATTCCTAAATACGAATAACCATTAACGAATACACCAATAACGACGTTACTTAATAAAATAGCTGATGCTGATGTTTGAGCTAACTTCTACCGTTTGTTCAAAATCCATCATAGAAGCATCACGAGCAACTGACATCATTTCCATAGAACTTGCTCTTTGCGGAATACTTACCTGATGATCAGAGAAATTGATTTGCGATACATCTCCCAATGCAACTCCAGAGGTTTCTGCAATCAGCTCTGCGCGTTCTTTAGCAGCTTCAATAGCAGCGATCAATGCTTTTTCTTTTCCTTCTGAAATTTTAGAAGAAGAGAATTGACCGTTGAACGAGTCAAAATCATTTTCTATCAATGTAAGCTGAATTTTTTCATACAGTGAAAAATCATTGAAAGTAATGCTGACGGATTGATTGGTTGATGTAATGTATTCCTGCTCTCCACTATTATTATTGTAGCGATTGCCGTTTACCCGCTGCCGATTCATACGGACGGGTTGGTACTTGATGTCTTCTTCTTTGATATCAAGATCTTCAAGTAATCCGGCAAGCAAAGATTCACGTTTCCTGTGAAGTTCATAAGCTTCCTGAGGAGTTTCACCTTCCGCATTGATGTTTACATTGAAGATGATCAGGTCGGCCGGAAGTATTTCCGAGGCACTCATATTTATGGTGATCGTTCGTTCAGAAACGGGTTGCTGAGCCAGGGTTGAGCAACTTATCCCAAAAAAAAGCAAGCTCACGGTTAAGGTGATCTTGCTCAGTTTATTACCATTCAATGCCATATTCGTGTTTGATCTTTTGAACTTCTGCATAATTTTTTCCTTGATTTAATTTAAAAATTCGGCTTCCTAATTGATCAAATTCATGAACATTGAAACCCGCTCTGTACCAACTTTCTAATACCTCTGAATATTGTTTATGTTTCTTTTTGTTTTTGAGGAGTATCCCAAAATTCGATTCATTTCCATCAGTGGTAACCTGAAAATGAAGTAGTGTTCGTTGAATGCCAAAGGTAATTGACTTAATCAGGTAGATCCTGATCTCAGATTCTTCATTTACATGAATAGGTGAAGAGGGATATTTTTCAGGATTCTTTTTTGGGTTAACGGAGATCTGTTTTGGAGAAATAACCACTTTTCCGGCATTACGACTCAGAAAAAGGGCGCTGAATGCGAATCCATAGCCAAGCACCATTCCCATCCCCATTAAAAAATCACCCCATTCCGGAATGTTGAAATTTAAATAATCGAGCGTATATATGCTAAGTAGGATAGCACATACTAAGCCCATACCGATTCTAAATTCAATCGTTTCAGTAAAAGATGGTTTTCCAGTAGTTTCATTTTTCTTAAGACTTGATTTGAGCAGATCAAACTCATTCATGATTCTGTAAAATTTGGGTTACGGTTGGCATTATTTTCTCCACCCACATTCCATACATTTCTGCTGAGGGATGGAGGTTATCCGAAGCCAGCAGATCACGGTCGTTTTCTGCCATTTCTGAAATGGGTGTAATATTTACAAAAGGGATACCATATTCTGTACTGATATTTTTTGCGATCTCATTATAGCTGGCAATCTCTCGTGTTACTTTTTCAGTATTGCGAAGCTTACCAAAAGGCGTAATCCCATAATTTGGAATGGAAACAACAAACACCTTTCCGGTGTCTCCGTTGGCGAATGCAATAGATTGCTCCAATAGCTCGCGAAATTCAGTTTTGTAAAGTTCAATATCTAATCCCTGGTATTGATTATTCACTCCGATCAATAATGAAACCATATTGTATGAACTATCCGGGTTTTCGTCTTGAATGCCTTCTTTCAGGTCGGTTGTGGTCCACCCATTAGTCGCAATTATTTTTGTATTGCGGACTGTTAAGTTATTGTCTTTTAGTAGGTCAGAAAGTTGCATCGGCCAGCTTTCTTCGACGTCAATACCCGTTCCAATGGTATAAGAATCACCTAAAGCTAAATAGGAGACAGGCTCAATTTCAGAAGGATTTAGCCCATTATTTTTGGATTGGCAGTTTGAGAAAAGAAAAAATAGAAGACTGATTTGGAGAATTAAAAGAGCAGAATGGTTCAATAATTTCATTTTAAGCAGGTTTTTAGGGATAATAATATATTGTGAGATCACTGTATGTTAAGGATTTAAAGAGAAATAAAAAGTATTGAAAGCGCTTGCATTTATCCCAAAAACAGACTTTTATTTAATTTACATTTAATTCGACTAAAAAAGATAATCCCTGTATAAGTGGGAATACAAACTTACAGATGGTTTGAAATTAGCCTGTTTAACAAAAAAATAAAAAGGATCAATACAATGAGGAAAAAGATACAACTAGTATTTGCTGTATGTATGGTAATTACCCTTTGCGTATGTACATTTGATACGTATGCATCTAATCTGGACGATGAAACCGTAGTTTCAGGTATAGTTACCGATATGCAAGGCGAACCATTAGCAGGGGTAAACATCCGTGTTGAAGGAAAAGTGGTAGGTACATCAACAAGGCCTGATGGAACTTTTGACCTTGCCATACAACAAGATCCACCCCTTACTTTGGTTGTTTCTATTGTTGGATTTCAGTCCAGAAGAATTGAGATCAATGATTCTGTAGCAGAAGATCTTGAGATCCAATTGGAGGAAGAAACTATATCAGGCGGTGATTTAGTGGTATCCGCTTCCCGGGTGGAACAGAGCATTCTTAAGTCGCCTGTTTCCATTGAAAAAATGGATGTTTTGGATATTCAAACAGCGGCATCTCCTTCTTTTTATGATGCCATCGCTAATCTGCAAGGTGTTGATTTCAGTTCCCAGAGTATAACGTTCAAGTCTATCAATACCCGTGGTTTTGGGGCAAATGGAAATACCCGTTTTGTACAACTGATCGATGGTATTGACAATCAGGCTCCAGGATTGAATTTCTCTGTAGGTAACATTGTCGGTATTTCAGAATTAGATCTGGAAAGTGCTGAATTAATCCCAGGGGCTGCATCTGCCTTGTATGGCCCAAATGCTCTTAATGGAATACTATTGATGAATAGTAAAAGCCCTTTTGAATATCAGGGGCTTTCATTTAATATAAAGCAAGGTGTTAACCACGTTGACAGTCAGGTTGAAGATGCATCATTGTATCATAGCTATGACTTCCGATATGGAAATGCGGTTAACAACAAATTTGCGTATAAGGTTACGGCCTCCTACTTGCGAGCCCAGGATTTTGTAGCTCAGGATTATCGTGATCAAAGCGGAATTGTAGAGCGAGGCGATTATCCAAGAGACGGTCGCCGGGTTTTTGATGGAGTTAATATTTATGGGGATGGAGTACTTAACTTGGGAGCCATTGCAGATGGTGTGATTGCGGGCGGAGGTGCCCAGGGAGCACAGATAGCTGCAATTCGGTCATTAATACCTGATGGGCCGGAAGGAAATTTCTCTGCTCCGGGTTTCCGTGAATCAGAATTTGTAGACAATACAACGGAAAGTTTGAAACTGGGTACAGCACTTCATTATAGACTTAATGACAGCTATGAGCTACTGGGGCAGTACAACATAGGATTTGGTAGTACAGTGTATACTGCTAACGATCGCTTTGTACTGGATGATTTCAATATTTGGACAGCCAAGGTTGAGTTAAGAAATCCGAATTTCTTTTTACGTGCCTACACTACACAGGAAGACGCCGGTGATACCTACGCAGCGAACACGGTTGCAACCCGGGTAAATCAACTGGCTTACATCACGCCTTATTTCCAGACGTTTGCAGGAGCCCGTACTCAAGGAGCCACCGTAGAGCAAGCGCATCAGCAGGCTGATGCTGTTGCTACAGCATATCAACAAGATTATCTACCGGGTACTCAGGGTTTTGCAAATGCAGTAGATAGCCTAAGAGCTTTATCCATTGCAGAAGGCGGTGCTTTATTCCTTGATAAGTCAAACCTCTACCACGCAGAAGGGATGTATAATCTTTCTAATGTGATCGATCCCTCTCAGGTTGAAGTTATTGTAGGTGCTAATTATCGCATATATGACTTGAATTCTGAGGGTACCCTGTTTGCCTATGATGATGTAGCAAACCAAGAAGAATTCAACATTAACGAATGGGGTGCCTATGTACAGGCTTCTAAGAGTTTTCTTGATGACGATGTGATACTCCAGGGTTCTCTTCGTTATGATAAGAACGAGTATTTTGATGGACAGCTCTCACCTCGTATCTCGGCTACATTTACCGTCGCCGATGACCATAATTTCAGGGCTTCCTACCAAACCGGTTTCCGTATCCCAACAACGCAGGATCAGTTCATTAACCTTGATGTTGTAAGCCGTTTGCTGATCGGTAGTAATCAAAAATTAGTTGATCGTTATCGGTTTGAGACAAACCGTGTGTACACAGCACAAAGTGTTAGAGAGGCCCAGGAGATTGCAAACAGTGGCGGGACTGCCCAAGCTGCAAGAGATGCATTGGAAATTGTAGACTTTGAGGAATTCGATACCGAAAAGGTTGAGACCTATGAAGTGGGTTATAAGTCTTTATTATGGGACAAACTGATGGTAGATGCATACTATTACTACAGTTCATACACTGATTTTATAGCTGAGATCCAGTTTATTCAAGGTGTGCCAAACGGGCTGACAGAAGACCCGGGAAGTTTTGATTCACAAAGTGAAGCTGGTCAGGACGCTATTATTAGTGGCGGAGTTCCCACCCAGGAATATGGTTTTGATGTAAATGCTGATGGTGCAGTAAATTCTCACGGCTGGGGATTCAGCTTGGAGTACGCTTTACCCAAAGGCTTTTTATTGGGAGGAAATGTTTCCTACAACAATCTGTTAGACCAAGATGCTCTGAGAGAACAAGGATTCCGTGCCAGTTATAACACGCCGGAATGGAGATACAATGTAAACCTGGCAAACCGAAACGTATACAACAACATTGGGTTCAATGCCACTTACCGCTGGCAGGATGCAATGCTTTGGGAATCATCTTTTGGTTCAGGTATAGTTCCGGCTTTCGGTACACTTGATGCCCAGGTCAGCTATAAGCTTTCTGACTACAACACCATTCTGAAATTGGGTGGAAGTAACGTGCTTAATGAGCGATATACCACTTCATTTGGTAATCCGCTTATGGGAGCCATTTACTACTTTTCGCTCACATTCGATCAATTCCTGAACTAATTAAAAAAGAGATTTTATTATGAAACGCTTTAAACAATTATCAAAATTACTCTTAGTAACAGCCTTTATTTTTGCAGGTTGTGAAGGTCAGGGAGATTCCCTAATCGAAGACAGGCTTGAGAACAATCCACTTCCAGGCGAGCCTAATTATTCAGCCGGTGATGCAGATTTTTCAAATTATATAGCAATTGGAAATTCACTTACTGCAGGTTTTATGGATGGGGCATTATATACGAATGGACAAATTCATTCATTCCCTGCGATTCTGTCTGATCAATTAGAGTTAGTAGGTGGCGGTGACTTTCTGCAGCCGAATGTAAACTCAGTAAATGGGTTTAATGTCTCACTATCTAATCCTCAGCAGGGGCTCATCTTAGGTAGAACTGAATTGGATGTAAGCATTCCGGGACCTGTTCCAACTATTGGAGAGTTTCCTATACCTGCTTTCAATGGTGACAGAGCTGCAGTGAACAACCTTGGAGTACCAGGAATAAGAGTTGCAGATCTTTTTTCAAGTGATCTTCAAGGTAATAATGCCCTTGGCCTTTATTATTCTCGATTTGCTACTGATCCTGGAACATCTACAATCATTCAAGACGCTGTTTCCAAAAATCCTACATTCTTCTCATTATGGATAGGAAATAATGATGTTTTGGGTTATGCATTAAGTGGTGGCATCGATGAGAATATGATCACCGGCCAAGTTGCTTTTCAGAACGACCTTCAAAATGCTATAGGCGCACTAGTGCAGACAGGAGCAAATGGAGTGGTACTCAATATTCCTCCTCTGGTTACCTTGCCATTCTTCAGAGCTATCTCTTATGATAGAATTGAATTGGACCAAACAACAGCTGACCAAATAAATGCTGGCTTAGCCCCTGTGAACCAAGCTATGCTGGGGTTAACCCAACCGCCTATAAATCATGATCCTGATGATATACAAAGACGGCTAATGGAGTACTCGGCGGGAAGTAATCCTATTTTAGTGATAGATGAAGAGCTTTCTGATTTAGGGCCCGAATTTGATATACTACTTGCAGCAGGTCAAATTAATGCTCAGCAAAGAGAAGCCTTAGTTCCTTATGAACAATCCCGCCCACTTACAGCAGGTGAGTTAGTATTATTAACTGCCGGTTCTGTACTAGGATCAGAAGCCGATGGGGATAATAGTGTTGCAGACACTCCTATAGGTGTAGTAGTGCCTTTAGGTTTTAATGTAATAGACGAAAGCCTCAATGGAGATCGATACTATTTGACTATGCAAGAGCAGGCAAACATTGTAATGGCAAGAGCTACATTCAATGCAGTTATCAGCGGTGTTGTTGATGGTACTAATCAACAAGCAGGTGCCCAAGTGGTACATTTGGTTGATGTAAATCCATTTATGGCAGATATTCTAGGACTAAGCTCCAGTCAGGCCCAACAGCTAGCGCTTACTGCGGCGGGTCAAGCTGCTGCTGATGGTACTGTTGGTAAAAGAATTAGAGGATTTGATCTTCAACCGGATTTTAGCCCAACAGGAATTTTTTCAACAGATGCAGTCCATCCAAATCCACGAGGACATGCAATTGTTGCTAATGAGATCATTAAAAAGCTAAATGAGGTATATGACGCAAATATTCCTGAGGTTAATATTCTTAATTACCCAAGTGTTATTATAGCCCAGTAATAGTCCATGTATTTATTTTTAAACCCCTCACTTTTAAAAAGTGAGGGGTTTTTTTATGCCATTTTCTAAAATTGATGTCAGATTAGGGTAACTTTGACATTCCCTAATCCATGAAGGATAGATGGCATACTATTTGCTCTGTCTTAAGGAAATAAAGAAAACCGCAAAGCTTAAATTCCAACTGAAAAATAAATGAGCAAAGAAAATATTTCAGAAAAAGAACTTGAGACCCAAGATGAGGTTGTAGAAGAAACATCTGCTGAAGCAGAATCTGCCCAAGAAGAGACAGAATCTGTAAAAGACGAAAAAGACCTGAGAATTGAAGAGCTTGAAAATGAATTAGCTTCTGCTAAAGATGCATTATTAAGAAAAGCTGCTGAGCTGGAAAATGTTCGTAAAAGGGTTCAGCGTGAAAGAGTTCAACTTTACGAAGAAGCCAAGGCAGGTGCTTTAGAGGATTTTATGCCAATAGCAGACGACTTGATTCGAACTTTGAAAGCTGCTGAGGAATCAGAAATTGAAAAGAGCTTTCTTGAAGGTGTTCAATTAGTAGCAGATAAATTCAAGAATGTTCTCGAGAAACACGGAGTAGTTCGAATTGATGAGACCGGGGTACCATTTGATGTAAATCTGCACGACGCTATGATGAAGCAACCCGCTCCTGATGACGAAACAGGAAGTGATGTAGTCCTGCAAGTGCTGGAAAGTGGCTATAAAATTGGAAACAGAACTATTCGACACGCTAAAGTAATTGTAAGCGAGTAAAACATGTCAACAAAAAGAGATTATTACGAGATACTTGGATTAGATAAAAACGCCTCGGAAGCTGAGATCAAGAAAGCATACCGTAAAAAGGCTATGAAGTTTCATCCTGACAGGAACAAGGAGGATCCGGAAGCTGAAAAGAAATTCAAAGAGGCGGCAGAGGCTTATGAAGTATTGAAAGATCCTCAGAAGAAAGCACAGTATGATCAATTCGGTCATGCTGGTGTAAATGGCCAAGGCGGATTTGGCGGTGGTGCTGGAGTCGATTTCGATAATATGGGCTTCGAGGATATTTTTAGCAGATTCGGTGACATTTTTGGAAGTGGATTTTTTGGGGAAGAATCATTTGGCGGTGGGGGCCGGCGAGGCCGCTCTCGCAGCAGAAGAGAGCCAGGACAACCCGGTTCTGATATGAAGATCCGTATGGCACTTACACTTGAAGAGATTGCATTTGGAGCTGAGAAAAAACTTAAGATCAAAAAGCAGATCAAATGCGGCGAGTGCAGTGGAACCGGTGCACAAACAAATTCAGATTTTGAGACTTGCTCTACCTGCAATGGGATGGGGGAAGTTCGCCAGGTTACCCGAACCATGTTGGGACAGATGGTGAATGTGCAGGCGTGTCCAACTTGTAGCGGAGAGGGTCGAATAATTAAGAATAAATGCAAGAAGTGCAGCGGAGAAGGTCGTGTTAAAGGAGAGGAGACCATTAAGGTGAATATCCCTTCCGGTGTATCCAATGGAAATTATATTACTCTGAGAGAACAAGGCAATGCCGGACGACGTGGTGGTTCAGCCGGTGATTTAATTGTACTTATTGAGGAAAAAGAGCACGAATATTTTGATCGTGATGGGAAAAATATCTATTACAATCTGACACTTAGTATTCCGGATGCAGTGCTTGGAACAGAGGTGCAGGTTCCAACATTGAAAGGAAAAGCCAAGCTGAAAATTGAACCGGGTACCCAGCCAGGTAAAATGCTTAGAATGCGAGGTCGTGGTATAAGAGGTTTAAATAATTCAGGTGAAGGAGATCAGTATGTTCGTTTGAATGTTTATATGCCCGAGAGCTTATCTGAAGAAGAAAAAAAAGCGATAAGCTCCTTCAAAGAATCTGAAAATTTTGATGCTTCAAATGCAGATGGCAGCGACAAGAATTTCTTTTCCAAGATGAAAGATATGTTTGGTTGATTTAGGTGCAAGGTGCAAGGTGCAAGGTGCACCATTGCACTACACCCAAAAATTATTCTGCTAAAACGGCTGTACCGCTGACGGTCACCATCAACATACTTCCGTTGGCACCAATGGTCTCATAATCCAGATCTATTCCAATAACAGCATTGGCCCCTACACTGTTTGCCTTCATTTCTAATTCTTCAAAGGCAATCTTACGAGCCGACTGCAACTCTTTTTCATAAGCCCCGGAACGACCTCCTACTATATCACGAATTCCGGCAAAAAAATCTCTAAAGATATTTGCTCCGAGTATAGCCTCGCCGGTTACAATGCCAAGGTATTTTTTTACTTCTCTTTGATCCAGATGATTGGTAGTGGTCATGATCATAATAAATGCTCCTGATGTAAATTAAATGTTTGATTATAAACTGCTTTTACTGAGAAAATGAAAAAAAGTTACTTGTTTGATGAAACGGGAGGTGACTTAAATCAAAGACATAAAAAAAAGCCTTTCCCGATAATGAGAAAGGCTTTAAATCAGTAATTCAATAAAGATTAACGATTTTTTCCGCCACCTTTATTATTTCTTGGTCGATCTTCACGAGGCTTAGCTTCGTTTACTTTAACGGCGCGACCATCAATTTCAGCACCATCCAGTTGATCGATAGCAGCTTGTGCTTCTGCATCGTTATCCATTTCAACAAAGCCAAAGCCTTTTGAACGGCCTGAATATTTGTCGCTTATAACTTTTGCTGAACTTACTTCTCCGTAAGCTTCAAAAACTTCTCTAAGTTGGTCGTCTGAAACATCATAGCTCAGGTTTCCTACATAAATGTTCATAATATCTAAATCTGGTTGAAAATTAAAAATCGGAATGCAAGGAAAAACCAGAACTAAAGTCTGAAAAAATGCAGTAGTCTAAGTACCATTGTCAATCCAAAAATAAAAGTACATTATTTTAGACCTATCACAAAGAATTTTGAGAATTTATTTTATAAACCAAAATGAATTGATATTCAGACTGATGTCAAGTGGGTGAATGCAGGCTATTTCAAATTCTGGGTCTTTTTCATCGATTCATTCGCCATTTCTTTATGATAAGATTCCAGCTTAGCAGTAAGCTTTCCATCATTTATACCCAGCATTCTAACGGCCAGCAATCCGGCATTTTTAGCTTTTCCGATAGCCACGGTTGCAACGGGAATTCCATTAGGCATTTGTACAATGGAGTAGAGGCTGTCCACTCCGCCAAGGGCTGAGGTTTTAACAGGAACACCAATTACTGGTAATGTAGTATGGCTGGCAAGCATCCCCGGAAGGTGAGCAGCCCCACCGGCTCCGGCTATGATAATTTTGATTCCGCGGTTACGTGCTTCTTTTCCATATTCTGCCATCACATCAGGGGTGCGATGAGCCGAAACCACCCGTTTTTCGTAAGGGACGTTAAAGTGATCTAAAATTTCAGTGGCTTCTTTCATGGTAGGCCAGTCGCTGTCGCTGCCCATTACCACGCCGACGGTGGGATTGCTCATTATTCGGTAATTGGTTGAATTTAAATGTTGAGGGAATATAGAAGTCAGAACTCAGAATTCAGAATTTCAAATCTCGATCTTTCGGGTTACATGTATCGCTTTTTTATAGGTTTCCTTGAGGTTATCCCCAAGCAGTGTATAATGAGCCATTTTCCGGCCAACTTTACTGTCTATTTTGCCATATACATGAAGGTGTCCGTTTTCAGTTTCCAAAGCCTGTGTAATGTGGTCGGTTTCAGCAGGACGTTTATGTGTTCCCAGCAAGTTGATCATGGCAACTGCCGGTTTGTTCAGTTGGGTTGAACCGAGTGGAAGTCCCAATACCGCCCGAACGTGATTTTCGAATTGGGAAGTTATGGCTCCTTCAATGGTATAATGCCCGGAGTTATGCGGCCGCGGTGCTGACTCATTCAATAAAATCTCGCCATCGTTGGTTAGAAAAAACTCGAAGGCAAAAATACCCTTTCCATCGATAGCTTCGGCGGCTTGTACCGCAAGTTCTTGTGCTCTTTTTTGGAATCTTTCTTCAACCGGAGCGGGAGATAAAACAGCTATACAAATATGATCTTCCTGTACCGTTTCACAACAAGGATATACCACGGTGCCGGTTTCATTTCGGGCTACCTGAACAGCAAGTTCGTTGGTAAAGTCTACAAAGGCTTCAGCTACAATATCACGCCCATCATTTCCCCCAAGCTTTTCAAAAGCTTCTGCGGCTGATTTCACATCTTTTACGGTTTCATTGCCATAGCCATCATATCCACCCTTGGATGATTTAAGTAGAAATGGCCAGCCGTACTCTTCGCCAAATGACTGAATGTCTTTCTCACTCTTCACCAATTTGTAAGGAGTAACGGGAATTCCCGCAGTCTCAAAGGTTTGCTTCTCGATCAACTTGTTTTCAATCAGTGCAAAACTTTCCGGGGAAGGGTAGATTGGTGTCCCGCTTTTCTCTTGTACTTCTTTGAGGATGCTGGAGCTTATGAATTCATTTTCTAGAGTGATGACATCACAGCCTTTCGCAAATTCTACCATATCATCCACCGATTCAAAAGAGCCGGAAGTTGAAAAAGGGGTCATAAATTGAACGGGTTCATTCTCAGTACGGTCTGAGAAAACGGCTACCTGAATCCCGAATCTAAAGGCCTGAAAGGCACTCATCCGTGCAAGCTGACCTGCACCTAAAAATCCAAGTTTGAGTTTAGCGGGAAGGGATATTCGTGACATAGAGAGTTTTTGTTATGAAGGTAAGAATATTTTGAGTTTTGTATGAATGAGTATGAGTCAATTTTACATGCTGTCAAATCTCCATTACTTCTATCAATACACCAATGAATTCCGTAATTTCGAAACCGAAAAAATCAGCCCGAAATATGGATATTGAAGAAAAGCTAAAGCAAATTAAATCAAGGTTCGAAGAAGTGAATGCCGCTATGAGTGATCCGGCGGTGTTTGACGATCCCGACAAATATACAGAGCTAACTAAGGAGAGAAGCGATCTGGAGGAATTGGTTGAAGATTATGATTCCTGGAAAGATCTCACGAACCGGCTGGAGGGAAATAAAGAACTCATCGAAATGAA
Organism: Gracilimonas sp.; assembly: GCF_035704785.1. Classification (GTDB taxonomy): domain Bacteria; phylum Bacteroidota; class Rhodothermia; order Balneolales; family Balneolaceae; genus Gracilimonas. Next base: position 16,949 of record NZ_DASSWP010000050.1, read on the forward strand.
TGAGGATGCCGAGATCACCGAGATGGCACGTGACGAGAATAAGGAGATCAAAACAGAATTAGCGGAGCTGGAAGAAGCCATCAAGATGAAGCTGATCCCGAAAGACCCGGAAGATTCCAAGAACTCCATTGTGGAAGTAAGAGCAGGAACCGGCGGCGATGAAGCAGCGATCTTTGCAGGTGATCTTTTTGAGATGTACCGCCGCTATGCAGATAAGATGGGTTGGAAGATGAGTATCATGAGTATCAATCACTCTGAAAAAGGCGGGTACAAAGAAATTGTTTTTTCGCTGGAAGGGGATGAGGTATTCGGAAAGATGAAATATGAAAGCGGAGTCCATCGCGTACAGCGGGTTCCCGAGACTGAAAGTCAGGGGCGGGTACACACTTCAGCTGCTACTGTTGCTGTTCTTCCTGAAGTGGAAGAAGTAGATATTCATGTCAATCCCGCAGATATTAGGGTTGATACCTTTAGAGCGAGTGGAGCAGGAGGTCAGCATGTTAACAAGACGGATTCAGCCATTCGTCTGACTCACGAACCGACCGGAATCGTAGTAGAATGTCAGGAAGAGCGTTCACAGCATCAGAACAAAGAAAAAGCCATGACCATGCTTCGGGCCAAGATGTATGATATTGAACTAGAGCAGAAGCAGAAAGAGAGAGCGGCCGAGCGAAAAAGTCAGGTTTCAACAGGTGACCGTTCCGCCAAGATTCGTACGTACAATTATCCCCAGGGCCGGTTTACCGATCATCGTATCAATCTAACACTATATGATCTGGATAACATTATGAAAGGCGGTATCGATGAAGCTATCGAAGCCCTTCGGGTTCAGGATAACCTCGAAAAACTGAACGCCTTAGCCGAAGAGTAAAGCCTTCGATAATCTGAATACATGAAAACCCTTGCTTGTAGTGTCTGTTTAAGGTCTGACGGCTACAAGTCCGTCTGACGGTTTATATTCGAGCTAAGAGGCTAAAGAGATAATCCATCAGACGGATTCCGGAAATTATATTTTTATCCCAAATTTACGTTAACAAAAAAAAGCTCATTTCAGTTAAGAAACGAGCTTTTTTTATTTTTAAATAGGATCAAACTTTGGGAGCAGCAGCAAGCAGTTCATCACTTGCCTCATCTGCAAACTGCTCAAAGTTTTTGATAAACATATCAGCCAGTTTTTTGGCTTTAGTGTCATAAGCTTCTTTATCAGCCCAAGTATTGCGCGGTACCAGTACTTCGGTCGGTACCCCATCAACTTGTGTAGGTACTTCCACTCCAAATACCGGATCGGTCGCAAATTCAACGTTTTCGAGATTACCGGCAATGGCTTCGCTTAACATACGACGCGTATGCGGGAGCTTCATGCGATGTCCGGTTCCATATTCTCCACCGGTCCAGCCTGTGTTAACCAACCAGACAGTAGAACCATGCTTGCGGATTTTCTCTGCTAACAGCTCAGCATAAACAGTAGGGTGCAATGGCATGAATGGAGCACCGAAGCAGGCTGAGAACGTAGCTTGGGGCTCTGTGACTCCACGCTCAGTACCTGCCACCTTAGCAGTATATCCACTGATGAAGTGATACATGGCCTGTTCGGGTGTTAGTTTAGAAATAGGAGGCAGTACGCCAAAAGCATCGGCAGTCAAAAAGATAATATTTTCAGGATGCCCGCCTTTCCCATTTTCACTTGCATTAGGAATAAATTCCAGTGGATAAGAGCAGCGGGTATTTTGTGTGAGGCTTACATCGTCAAAATCGGGCTCACGTTCTTTGTTAAGCACCACATTTTCCAGTATGGTACCCGGCATCTTGGTAGTTGCATAGATCAAGGGTTCATTTTCCTGAGAAAGGTTGATGGTCTTAGCATAGCATCCGCCTTCAAAGTTGAACGTTCCCTCATCACTCCAGCCGTGCTCATCATCACCGATTAAAGTTTTTTCAGGATCAGCGGAAAGCGTAGTTTTTCCGGTTCCTGATAACCCAAAGAATACGGCTGTTTTACCGTTTTCATCATGGTTTGCAGAACAGTGCATGGCCATTACACCTTTTTTGGGTAACAAGTAATTCATTACTCCAAAAATACCTTTCTTCACTTCACCTGAATAAAGCGTACCGCCGATCAAAATGATTTTCTTCTCAAAATTGCAAAGAATGTACGTGCTGGTACGAGTTCCATCTTTTTCGGGATCTGCTTTCAAGTGAGGAGCAGCTAATACTGTGAATTCAGGTTCGTGATCTTCAAGCTCTTCATCAGAAGGATTTATAAACATGTTATGAGAAAATAATCCGTGGTAAGCAGCTTCACTTACTACACGTACATTCAGTCTGTTATTCTCATCAGCACCGCAAAAAAGATCTTTAACAAAGAGATCTTTGTCTTTTAGATACGTAACGGTTTTCTCAAAGAGATTATCGAATACTTCTTCAGAGATAGGCTGATTGATCTCGCCCCAGTCAATATCATCATGGATAGAAGGCTGATCTACAATAAACTTATCCTGTGGAGATCGCCCGGTATATTGGCCTGTCAAAACTCTCAGGGCATGGTCTTTAGTGAGAATGGCCTCTCCGCGGATAATAGCTTGTTCATATAGTTCAGCGGGGGAAAGGTTCCAAAATACATTTTCGTGTTTATCCAGACCGAGGTATCCAAGTCCGGTTTTACTTTTTGGATGCGATTTGTAATCTACGCTCATGCTGTCTTTTTGGTTGTTTTTTCAAGGAGTCAGGAAGGTAAGGATTTGATAGGTGAATTTTAACCTCCGACCTATAAATTGATTAATAAATGAAGGCATTTATGAAAAAATGTGGAAGCGCTTTCCATACTTATGTCGTTTATCCGTTTCACCTTAATATGAACGTATTAAATAAAGATAAGATGAATATTTATAGCTTTGCTTTACAATATTCTTTTCTTGATCTAAAGGATTAAAGAGATCCTGAAAGAATTTTAAAGAGCAGAAATATTTTTTTAAAAGATCAATTCATGTTAAGCCCTGCTTCATTTTGGTGATTTCTTTCCATAATTTGAAAATCAATTATATCCAAGGGTAGAATGGGAAAAGAGAATATACTAATAGGTCTGATACAAACAACCAGTACTAAGAATCCTAAAGATAATTTGTACAGGCAAATGGGATTGATCAGAGAGGCCGCTGAAAAAGGAGCACAAATCATTTGTCTTCAGGAACTCTTTAATACCCCGTATTTTTGCGTGGATTATAAGGATGAGTATTTCAAATGGGCTGAACCTATAAATGGGGAATTGGTCCAGAGTCTGAGTGAGTTAGCCAAAGAATTAGGTACAGTAATTATTGCACCGTTCTTTGAAAAAAGGGCCAAAGGTGTATATCATAATTCACTTGTTGTGATCGATACTGATGGAAGTGTGCTTGGAAATTACCGTAAAACACATATTCCGGACGACCCAGGTTTCTATGAAAAATATTACTTCACTCCGGGAGATGAAGAATCCGGCTTTAAGGTATTTGATACAGCTTTCGGTAAGATCGGAACCCTTATATGCTGGGACCAGTGGTATCCTGAAGCTGCACGAATAACGGCTCTGAAAGGAGCGGATATCTTGTTTTATCCAACGGCTATTGGGACTCTTTCCAGTGAAGGAAAAAAAGAACAAAAAGAATATCAGGATGCCTGGGAGACCATTCAGCGAAGCCACGCCATTGCAAACGGTTGTTTTGTAGCATCTGTAAATCGTGTTGGTAAAGAATCCGGATCTAAGTTTTGGGGCGGATCTTTTGTAGCCGGCCCGTTTGGGCAAGTGCTTAATAAAGCGGGAAGCAAAGAAGAAATACTGATCACTGAAATTGACCTGGATCAAATTGAAAAACAAAGAAAATCCTGGCCATTTTTCCGGGATCGCAGGATAGACCTTTATAAGCCAATTCTTAAAAGAATGGATGATTAAGTGAGTTCTGATACAAAGTTTGTAATGCCCCCGGAATGGCATCGCCATTCAGCCACGCAACTCCACTGGCCATCAAATCGGAGAACGTGGCCCGGGGAACGACTTGAAAGGGTAGAAGAAGTCTATTGTAAGATCATTGAGGATCTGCATTTTTATGAGCCAATTCAGTTGTTTGTAGAGAGCCTGGAGCTTAGAAACAGAGTGATGCAAAAGCTCTCTCTTCGGGCAGTAGAGTTAGATCGGATTATCATTCATCAGCAAAAAATAAATGATATCTGGGCTCGTGATTGCGGGCCTATTTTTGTGAAAAAAGGAGAGGAATATGTAATTACAGATTGGGGTTATAATGCCTGGGGTGAAAAATATCCGCCGTGGGAGAATGATAATTATCTTCCTGAATTTATAGCCACTAAATATGATCTAAAAAGGGTCATCCCGGACATGATATTGGAAGGGGGCTCTATTGATGTAAATGGGGCAGGAGCTTTATTGACTACGGAGTCTGTATTATTGAATAAAAATCGTAACCCTCAATTGTCAAAAAGAGATATTGAAGAAAGGTTAAACAAGTTCCTGGGGGCAGATCAAGTTATTTGGTTGAAAAAAGGTTTGGCAGGAGATGATACTGACGGTCATATAGATGACATTACTCGCTGGTTAAATGAAGATACAGTCCTTACAATGGTATGCGAAGATAAAAATGATGTTAACAACGAAGCTTTGGAAGAAAATCTTGAGATTTTGAGAAATGTAAAACTCAAAAATGGGAAGGCATTAAATATTGAGACCCTTCCACTGCCAAAGACTAAAATTGAAGGAACTACAGTAGATGGTTCAGAATATGTACCCGCAAGCTATGCTAACTTCTATATAGCCAATGGTGTGGTCTTGGTTCCAATTTATGACAAGAGATATGACGATGAGGCACTGACCCTTTTCAGAAGATATTTCCCTGGCAGAAAAGTGATCGGTATATATTGTGCTGATCTGGTTTGGGGGCAAGGATCCATACATTGTATCACCCAACAGTGGTATGGTATATGAGCTTCAAGAAATCAAAAGCTTTATATTTTAACCCTCACTGCTCCTTATTCGAGAGGTATACGGGTTGGGGTTTTCTCACCGGAGATGATCACTTCAGCAGCTTTTGCAACAGCACGTATTGTGTTAGTTGTATGCGCAATATTCAATGTATTAAATTCATCTGAAACCCGGTGATAATCCTGATCTACGTCAATTGGGGTTGTACTTATACTATGGGCAGGAACGCCAAGCCGTGCCAGCGTTGCATTATCAGAACGATAAAATAAATTTTGATTTGGGTAAGGGTCGGGGTAGAACTCGAAATTAGAATCAGCGGCACTACTTCTAAATATCTCACCTAACGAAGACCGCTCAAATCCAGTAATCCAGGCCGTGTTTGGTCCTTCTACCGCGGGTTTTCCAATCATTTCTAAATTGATCATCGCAATGATCTCTTCAGGATCGATTTGCTTTGAAAAATACTGTGAGCCATATCCCCCAACTTCTTCAGCTGTAAACCCAACAAAATATAAGGTACGTTCGGGTTTAGGCCTGCTTTCAAAGTAGCGAGCCAATTCGATGATTCCTGCAACACCTGAGGCATTGTCGTTAGCACCGTTGGCAACAGAATCTTCGTCGACAGAGGAAAGTACTCCAATATGATCATAGTGAGCCGAAAACAGCACAATTTCATCTGTTCGTTCACCTTCTATCATGCCGGCTACATTGGATAAGTTAATGGTCTCAATTTTATTTTTTAAATGAATATCAACGTTTTGAATTTCTTTGTTAAGAAGAATAAAAAAATCGTTTGGTTCAGCATCCAGTTCAAATGTTCGGTTAGAATGCTTAAAGTAAGATCGATAGCGATGAAACCATTTGGCATGTTCTTCAGAAACCACTATTAGAGAAGATTCGTCATCATTGGTCAGATCTCTGAATTTCTCTCTGTAATTTTCATTAGTAGATATATACTTGATCTGCACATCATTTGTAGTCCAGTCCAATTCTTTACTCATTACAAGTCCAAAGTATTTTTCGGACTCTAATTTTTGATCGTTTACAATGACTACAGTTTCAGATGGTTTGATCGAATAGATGGTAAAGTTTTGGCGATAAGTGTTGTTCTCAGGTAAATTCTCAAGGCCAATTTGGCTAAATTCATTAGAGATAAAGTCAGCTGCCAAATGAATCTCATCCCCAAAGGCATGTCTGCCTTTCATGTCATCCGAACTGAGGGTCATAATGATTTGAGATACATTTTCCTCAGAAACATCAGTGGCAGTATTGCACGATGAAACTAATAAACCAAATGTTGTCAGTAATAATAACAACGTGGAATTCTGCATCATAAAAAATTGATTTTTTTCAAAAATTACATCTGATTTTAAGAAACCTTCTTCAACCTATTTGAAAAAAAATGATATAATGGAGTAAAGCTCTGTAAAAAACAGAAAATGAGCCGTTAAATTATGAGAGAAAGTGGGTAAGCCATAGTTTTTAGGAATGATCAAATTGAAAATTTGGATCTCCAAAATTTTTCAAAGTTCTGTAATGAGAAGCTACCGCTTTAGTAAAGGTAGGGTGATGATTATATGGGATCCCAAATTCCTTAGCTGTTTTTTCTACAATAGGACTTATATTGGGATAAT
>NZ_DASSWP010000228.1:0-5723 GCF_035704785.1 Gracilimonas sp.
TACAGGAGAAATGGGATGAATACATGGAGTTGCTTAAGGTTGATTTTCCCATGTTATTACATCTGCAAATGGAACGGGTTAAAGTAGTTAAGGTAAAAGGATCAGAATTGTACCTGGAATGTGATAACAGCTTTGCACATAAAATGCTGGATGAGCAAAAAACAGACCTCCAGAAAAAATTAAAGGAATGTGTAGGTGCTTTGCTGCGTTTTAATGTATCGGTAGTAGAACAAAGTGAAGAAGATAAACCAATGAGCGTTTATGAACGCTTCAAACAGATACAACAAAAAGACCCCATCATTCGTGATATAGTTGAGATTTTTGGGGCAGAACTTGAGTATTGATTAGCTGTCAGACTGCTGATAGCTTAAAAAAAAGAATAAATTAACGTGTGAAGTGTTAGATGCTCACAGGTTTTCATTGAAACAATCAATCTAATTTAGAATTATGAGTGACTTTAACATGGCCGATATGTTCGGCAAGATCCAGGAAATGCAAACTAAAATGCAGGAAGCCCAGGAAGGTTTAAACGATGTGATCGTGGAAGCTGAAGCCGGCGGTGGAATGGTAAAGGTGAAAGCTAACGGTAACAAGCAGATCGTTTCCATAGAAATGGATAGTGACGTTGTGGATCCAGCTGACAAAGAAATGCTGGAAGATTTAATTGTGGCAGGGGTAAATAAAGCCCTTGAAAAAGCCGAAGCAGCCTCCAAAGAAAAAATGCAGGAAATGTATAAAGGAATGATCCCCGGTGGCGGTATCCCCGGAATGGATATGTCAAAACTCGGACTCTAAATTAGGTACAAGGCTCAAGGTGCTAGGTTCAAGAACTACTTGAACCTTGAACCTAACACCTTGCCACTAAATACATGCAGATAACCTCAGAATTTTTAGAGCGGGCTATAGAGCAGCTTGCCAAACTTCCCGGAACGGGACGAAAATCAGCTCAGCGAATTGCAATTCATTTACTAAAACAGAACGATGATTACGCCATCAACCTGGCTCAGGCGATCGTTGATCTAAAAGAAAAAGTGACCCGCTGCTCGGTTTGTGGAAATGTAAGTGATTCGGATCCATGTAAAATTTGCGAAAACCCTAAACGGGATCCCTCGGCTATATGTGTTGTAGAAGAATTCAATGATGTCTACATCATCGAAAGATCGAATGAATTCAGAGGACGATATCATGTGCTTGGGGGAGTTATTTCTCCCATGGATAATATCGGTCCTGACAAACTGCGCATTCAGGAATTATTGAAGCGAGTCGGTGAAGATGATGACATTAAGGAAGTAATTTTAGCTCTGAACCCCGATGCTGAAGGAGAAGCCACTTCCTATTACATCAACAAACTGTTGAAGCAATATGATGTCAACGTAACCCGTATTGCCTATGGAATTCCTATGGGAACCGAACTTGAATTTATTGATGAGGCAACTTTAAGCCGTGCTTTCGCCAGCAGAAACAGTTTTTAGAATTAGAATTTATTCGTCAAACAACCTTTAACAAAACCATGTGCGCACTTTGCGTACTCTGTGGATAAAAATCAGAGGAAATGAAAAAACTAATACTTTTTACCTTTTTAGCGCTTTTTAGCCTTACTACTTTTGCCCAGAATCGTTCTTACTGGCAACAGGAAGTAGACTATACCATGGAAATTGATGTAGATGCAGAAAACCATCAATATGCCGGAGAACAAACGCTTGTCTATACCAATAATTCCCCTGATGTGTTAGACCGGGTGTATTACCATCTTTATTTTAATGCCTTTCAGCCGGGAAGCATGATGGATGTCCGCTCCAGAACCATCGCTGATCCGGACGGAAGAGTACTTGATCGTATTTATCACCTTGATGAAAACGAGATCGGTTACCAGAAAGTAACTTCCCTTACACAGGATGGTGAACCCGTTAATTACGAAACAGACGGCACCATTTTAGTAGTTGAATTAGATGAACCTATTCAGCCCGGAGCCACTACTACTTTCAGAATGGAGTGGGATGCTCAGGTTCCATTGCAGGTACGTCGTTCCGGCCGTGATAATTCCGAAGGCGTGGAATTTTCAATGAGTCAATGGTACCCTAAACTTGCTGAATATGATCATCAGGGATGGCATCCAAACGAATATGTAGCACGGGAATTTCATGCACCCTTTGGCAATTTTGATGTGAAGATCTCCATTGACAGAGATTATGTGTTGGGTGGAACCGGAATCCTTCAAAACCCAAATCAGATCGGATATGGTTATGAGGATGAAGGCGCCACAGTAAATCGCCCAAGTGGTGACAAGCTTACCTGGCACTTCAAAGCCGAGAACGTGATCGATTTCTTTTGGGGGGCTGATCCTGATTTTAAACATGTTACCGCCCAGGTTCCAAACGGACCAAAACTTCATTTTCTATATCAGCAACCTGCCGTAGTAGAAGGTGCTTCGGAGGAACAAAATGCTCAATACACTGAAAACTGGGAAGAGTTGGTTGGTTATACCATTGATGCTTTTAAATATGCAAACGAGCATTTTGGCGAATATCCCTATCCTCAATATACCAACCTTCAGGGTGGTGACGGCGGGATGGAATACCCTATGGGTACATTAATTACAGGCGGAAGAAGCCTGGGAAGCCTGGTCGGAGTAATGGTTCATGAGATGTATCACAGCTGGTATCAAAATGTAATAGCTACCAACGAAAGTTTATATGCATGGATGGATGAAGGCTTTACCAGCTTTGCCTCTTCTGAAACAATGGCCCATTTATTCGATCGTGAAGGAAATCCACATCGGGGCTCTCTTCAAAATTATCGATATATAGCAAAGAGTGACCTGGAAGAACCTTTGAGCACCCATGCAGATCACTACAATACAAATGGAGCTTATAGTGTGGCTGCGTATTCTAAAGGAGCTGTTTTTCTTAACCAAATTCGGTACATCATTGGTGAAGAAGATTTCAGGGAAGGAATGCTACGCTATCACAATGAATGGAAGTTCAAGCACCCTACCGATCTGGATTTCATCAGCATTATGGAAAAAGAGTCCGGAATGATCCTGGATTGGTTCTATGAATATTTCGTCCAAACAACCAAAACCATCGACTACAGCATCAATTCTGTATTGGGTAACGAGAATAAAACCATCTTTAAGCTAGAGCGCATTGGCCTGATGCCCATGCCACTGGATATATTAGTAGAGTATAATGATGGCAGCAGCGAGATGTTCTATATCCCATTGCGTATGATGCGTGGTGAAAAACCCGCTGAAAGTGATATGAAGCGAACGGTATTGCAAGACTGGCCATGGGTTCAGCCGGAATATAACCTCACCGTCAACAAACCTGCATCACAGATCAAAACAATTACCATTGATCCAAGCGGTCGATTGGCCGACATCAATCCTGAAAATAATTCCTTTGATGTGGCTTCAATGTTGAACGATTAATTTCTTATTTTTACGTCATTGAAAGGCGTTGCAACATGCAACGCCTTTTTTATTGGAATGAACTCGAATTAAAGCACTGTACCCGTTATTTCAAATCTAAATTGGAATGACTGAATAAATCACTCATATCATGGCACAAAAAGATTACGCTAAACTTGCTATAGAAGCCCATAAAAAGTACAAAGGTAAAATTTCCATTGAGCCTAAGATGCCTTTGGAAACCAAAGATGATCTTAGTATTGCTTATACCCCGGGAGTGGCCAGCCCCTGCGAAGAAATAGCTTTAGATAAAGAAAAAGCATACGACTATACGGTAAAAGGCAATTTGGTTGCCGTAGTCAGTGACGGCTCGGCTGTGCTTGGATTGGGTAATATTGGCCCTGAAGCTTCCCTACCTGTTATGGAAGGTAAAGCTGTGCTTTTCAAAAAATTTGCAGGCGTAGATGCTGTACCCATAGTGTTAGATACCCAAAGCACGGATGAGATCATCAAAACAGTAAAAATGATTGCTCCCGGTTTTGGCGGCATTAACCTCGAAGATATATCAGCCCCGCGCTGTTTTGAGATTGAACGTCGTTTAAAGGAAGAGTTAGATATTCCTGTTTTCCATGATGATCAGCATGGAACAGCAATTGTAACCTTAGCCGGAATCTATAATGCGTTAAAGCTCACCGGAAAAAACATTAAAGATCTTCAGGTTGTAATAAACGGAGCCGGAGCTGCCGGTGTAGCTATAGTAAAACTCTTGTTTGCTGCAGGCGTTAAAGATGTAATTATGTGTGACAGCCGGGGCATTATTTATAAAGGCAGAAAAAGCCTTAATGACACCAAAAAAGAAATGGCACAGATCACCAACAAGCAAATGCGCAAAGGCAGCCTTGAAGATGCTGTAAAGGACATGGATGTATTTATCGGTGTTTCTGTACCAAATGTACTTTCCAAAAAAATGGTAAGATCCATGAACAACGATCCCATGATCTTTGCCATGTCCAATCCAATTCCTGAGATCATGCCGGAAGATGCACTTGAAGCAGGTGCATCTGTGGTTGCTACCGGCCGCTCTGATTTCCCTAATCAGATAAACAATGTACTTGCCTTTCCGGGCTTGTTTCGCGGAGCACTTGATGCCCGCCTTACCAAATTGACCACAAAAATGTTTATCACTGCTGCCAAAGCAATTGCTGATTGTGTGGAAGTGGTTTCTGCTGAAAAGATCATTCCCAGTCCTTTTGATGAGCGGGTGCCGGCACGCGTAGCAGAAGCGATCAAGGAAAGTGCCTGATAAAGAGCCCTTCTGAGAGAAAATAATTAATACATTCCTGTACTTTTACTTTATACTTTTTAACAATACTGCTATTCTCATATTCAGTAATTTTACTTTCTAAAAAAATCACCCTCTATTAACAGGATGGAATGAGATCGTTACTTTTATCATTAGTTTTAGCATCGCTTGCTTTATGTTCACCGGCGTCTATTCTTGCTCAATCTGCTACATTGGTTGAGCGGCCCTCAAGTTATGAGGTTACCGCAGTGTTTGCGGAAACAGCACCCTACATTGATGGCAATCTGGATGACGAAGTTTGGCAGGATATCCCTCCCATTACCGAATTTACACAGGTATGGCCTAATGATGGAGCACCCGCTACAGAAGACACTGAAGTTCGTATTGCTTACGATCGTGACAACCTCTATTTCGCTTTCAGATTTTATGACAAGAACCCGGATTTAATCCGTGCCAAAAACCTGGAACGGGGCGGTCGTAACAACCGGGATGATCACGCCTACATCGGTATTGATACTTATCGTGACGGGCGAAATGCCTATTTATTTGAGATGAATGCACTTGGCACTCAGGATGATGCCCTCGTAACAGACGAGAAGATCGACTATGGAAGTTTTTCCTGGGATGCAGTCTTTATCAGTGAAACAAAGATTGATGATGAAGGCTGGACTCTTGAGGTCTCCATTCCCTTTCGACAGTTACGCTTTCCAGAGGGTGAAGAACTTGAATTCGGCCTGATGCTATCCCGTATGATAAACCGAAAGAATGAGCGTGTTCTATGGCCTGCTATTGGGATGGAATATGGCGGAAGCTTCGGAGTTGTAGCCGCGGCCTCTCAATATGGAACCCTGAAAGGGATAAAAAATATCCGTCGCGGAAATAATATCGAGCTTAAACCTTATATCATCTCCGGTGTGCAAGAAGTTCGGCCAGATCTTCAAAATGAACAGACTGAAACTGATTATACCTACGATATTGGCGGTGACTTAAAATGGGGAATCACTTCGAACC
>NZ_DASSWP010000160.1:0-11977 GCF_035704785.1 Gracilimonas sp.
TGCAGGAACAATGGAATGTGTTCCGAAAGCACCCTGAAACTACCTTCATCAATGCGCATTTTGGCTGGATGGCTAACGACCTTGCCCGGCTTGGCGAACATCTCGATGAATTCCCAAATGTATACACCGAAACGGCTGCAATCATAGCTGAACTTGGACGGCAGCCAAGATTTGCCAAGGAATTCTTCATCAAATATCAGGATAGAATTTTATTTGGTAAAGATACATATCGGCCTGTGGAATTCCACACCTATTTCAGAGTGCTTGAAAGCGATGATGAGTATTTTGATTATTTCCGGCGCCGCCATGCCTTTTGGCAAATGTATGGATTGGATTTGCCCGATGAAGTGTTAGAAAAAGTGTACTATAAGAATGCCCTCAAAATAATTCCGGGCATTGATGCATCTTTGTTTGAATCTAACTGATAACCTTTAAATTACGGTACAATGAAAAAACTAATACAACTTACATTTTTGATAGTATTTACTGCATTCTTTATTTCAGAGAACGTCCTTGCACAAGAACGGGGAAATGACAGCAACCGGGCAAGTCCCAATGCGTCGATAAGTCAGACTATCGGTACGACTGAAGTTACTGTCACTTACGGTCGCCCGGCACTTAAAGACCGGGGGTATTTTGGTGACAATACTGCCTTAGCTCCTATAGGCAGTGTCTGGAGAACGGGTGCTAATGAATCAACAGCAATTACCTTTTCTGATGATGTGATGTTTGGCGGGGAGCAAGTAGAAGCCGGAACTTATTCACTTTACACTATTCCCGGAACTGATGAATGGACCATCATTCTTAACGGCAAGCTTTCATGGGGAACACAATATGATGAAGCAGAAGATGTGGTTCGTGTGACCGCAGAGCCTGTCGAAGGCTCTGATCTTGAATGGTTCGAGATTTACTTCAATGAGTTGTCTGACACCAAAGCTCATTTAAACCTTCACTGGGGCACTACCCGAGTGCCGGTCCCAATTGAGACCATGTAAACCATTTACTGCTGCCTAAAATTAAAAAACCCCGTACATAACTTTATGCGCGGGGTTTTTTATTGGAATACAGTTTCCAAAATAAAAAAATGGGCAAGCGACCTATATCACACCGCTACGACCAAATTACCGCTGCTGCGTTCCCGCCCTGACGGAGTTCAAAGGGAGCTGGCTGTATAGGACTTGCCCAAGGCTTAAAGATAAGGTTTATTAGGCTCCACTATCAAGAATTATTTAGTTGTTCTTTTGTGCCTTTTTTGGTGAAACTTCAGATTTTTTTCTCAAAAAAATTGAAACTATATATCCCATTCAAAGTGAAAGTATATTATTAGTATCTTTTGTGTTCACTTAAATCTCTCTCATGCCTGAGCTTTCTGCCTTACTTCTTCCCACTATAATTTTTTTCGCCCGTATTGCTGATGTATCTCTCGGTACACTTCGAATAACCATGGTATCCCGCGGATACAAATGGGAGTCTGCCCTGCTGGGTTTTTTCGAAGTGTTGATCTGGGTAATCGTGGTATCACAACTGCTCACCAATCTTGATAACTGGGTGAATTACATTGCCTATGCTGCCGGATTTTCAGCAGGTACTTTTATGGGGCTTTATATTGAAGACAAGATGAAAGTAGGTACCGTCCTGGTTCGGATCATAACGCTGCAAAAATCACATGATATTATTGAGGCGCTGAAAGAAGCCGGAGTGGCAGTAACCAGCGTAGATGCCAAAGGCGGCTTTAATGACGTTACAATTATTTTCACCGTACTAAAGAGAAAAAAACTAAATAGAGTGTTTGATATCGTAAAGGAAATAGACCCTGAAGCATTCTTCTCCACGGAAGAAGTGAAGTATTCCAACAAACATCACGACCATCTTCCTCTCGCTGATAACTTAAGTCCGCTCGATCGGCTAATGAGAATCCGAAAAGGAATATAAAATTCACTCACCATTTAAGGTGATCACCAGTTTACGGGATCCCCCCCGATTCCGATGTTCACACAAATATACCCCTTGCCAGGTTCCGAGATTGAATCTGCCATTGGTAATGGGGATAGAAACGGATGAACCAAGCAATGAACTTTTGATGTGGGAAGTCATGTCGTCCGTTCCTTCAAGGGTGTGCTCATAAAGGGATGTATCTTCCGGAACAGCCCGGTTGAAGTGCGATTCAAAATCTCTGCGTACAGAAGGATCTGCATTTTCGTTGATCGTCAATCCAGCACTGGTATGTTGAATAAAGATATGCGCCATTCCCGTTTTAATGTCTTTGATCTCCGGAATTTCCCGAAATATCTCATCTGTGATAATATGGTAGCCACGGGATTTAGGGGAAAGCTGAATTTCTTTTTGTATCCACATGGCTTCGTTATTGGTTAATCGTTGATTCGGTAATGGCACTCCGATCTACGAATTACGATTAACAGTTTCAAAAAATTTAAGCTTCTTCCGTTTCCAACTTTTCTTCGAAGGGAGAGATCACTTCATCCACCTCTTTGGTTCCTTCAAAGTAATCCAAGACCTGAAGCAGTACTTCATCCACTAAAATATCCGGGCAGGAAGCGCCGGAGGTCAATGCTATTTTTAAAGGTTTCTTGTCAGAAGAAAGCCAGTTTTCGGTTTCCTTCATTGCTTTATCCCATTGATTGAAATGTAGGATCTTATCCTCCGAGAGCTCACCTTTATCCCGCACATGATAGGTTGGGAATTTGTGTTCAAGGATCTCAACCAGGTGCATGGTGTTCGATGAATTGTAACCACCCACAACAAGTGCCAGATCTGCATTGGTCTCAGCCAGAGCCAATGTTGCCGACTGATTCTCATTGGTGGCGTAACACAAGGTGTCTGAAGTCTCTGCAAAGTGATCAAGGATGTCGGCCTCGCCGTATCGTTTTATAGCCGCCTGACGGAGAATTTCCATGACTTCCTGAGTTTCGGTGGCCAGCATCGTGGTCTGATTTATAACTCCAAATCGCACCATGTCTTGCAGCGGACTAAATCCTTCTGTGGATTTATGACCAAAATATTTTCCAAAGTCAGAAAGCGGTCTGTCTTCGGTAAGGATATCAGCCAAAATCCGTGCTTCTTCAGGATTTAAAACTACCACCACTTCGGAATGATCGGCACTGTGAGAAAAGGTGGCCCGAGTTTCCTCATGCTGATGCTTCCCATGAACAACCAAACTGTAATCTTTTTTCCCGAGCTGTTTTCCTCGCTTCCAAACCTTCTCCACAAACGGGCAGGTGGTATTGTATTGATAAGGATCGATCCCTACTTCTTTTAACTGCTCCTGAATTTCAAGAGTGGTTCCAAAAGCCGGCACGATCACGATATCATCCGAGTTCAGCGATGAAATTGGAATGCGCTCGGTTCCATCCGTATCAAATAAAAATTTCACACCTTTCTTTTGAAGGTCTTCATTCACGGTGGGATTATGGATCATTTCGCTGAGCAGATAAATATCCTTATCGGGATTTTCAGTCACTGTTCGATATGCAATATCGATCGCATTTTCCACACCATAGCAAAATCCAAAAAAGCGGGGAATGTAGAACTGCACCGGACCAAAATCGAGCAGTGTCGGCTCCAGATCTTTTTTCATCGGGTCGATGATCTTGGTCGCCTCTTTCACCTTTCGGATGATCGGCGAACGGTACATTTCAGGAATGTCGAATTTTTTACGTGCCACTGTTCGTTATTCGTTTATTTCGTTATTCGTTGATCAATTTCTCGACTTCAGCCCGTTTTTTCGGTACATCAGTGAGATTCTCATAGCCATCTTCTGTAACCAAGATATTATCCTCGATACGAATTCCACCAAATTCATACATCTTGGTGATCTTCTCGGCATTCAGATATTTTGAATGAGTACCATCTGCCAGTGCCGGAATCAACAGCGCAGGAATAAAATAGACTCCGGGTTCAATGGTCACTACCATACCGGGTTGAAGATCGCGACGAGCTCTCAGAAACTTAATTCCAGGGCGGTCAATGCGCTCCACTCCTTTCGGGTAACCGCCAACATCATGAGTATCCAGACCGAGGAAGTGCCCTAATCCGTGCGGGAAGAACAATGCGAAAATGTCGTTTTCCATCATATCATCAACTGAGCCTTTAACGATTCCGGCATCTTTGAGTCCTTCCATGATGGTTCGGGCTGCATCAAGATGCAAATCTTCCATTTTCGCTCCGGGTTTCACTTTTTCAATAGAATTATTAAGGGCGTTCAATACCGCATCATATACGCCTGCCTGCAGATCTGTAAATTTTCCATTAGCTGGATAGGTTCTGGTGATATCCGATGCGTAGCCTTGATATTCATGGCCGGCATCCAGTAAAAACAGGTCTCCATCTTTTATCTGACTGGTGTTTTCTACATAGTGAAGAATAGCTCCATTTTTTCCACCTGCAAAAATTCCGTTATAGGCATCTTGCTGCAATCCATGTTGATACTGAATTTTTGTAAAGATAGCCTTTAGCTCATACTCATACATACCCGGCTTGATGGCCTTCATCACTTCGGTATGAGCAAGGTTATTCACCTTAGCCGACTTGCGCATGTATTCCAGCTCTTCATCAGTTTTAATAACACGGCAGTAAGTGAGCGCATCCTGAAGGGTTTCTATATCTGCTTCAAAGCCACGATCGAGGTCTTCTATCAGCTCAGCATCTATTTCATTCAGGCAATATACTTTGTCCGGTTTGATCTCATTCATCACCGTCAGAATTTCGTTGGTATAATGCAGATGGTCCGGATTATACTGCTCCTTCCAGGCATCCTGCGATTTCACATATCCGTGCCACACCGCAAATTGAGCATCTCTTTTTGGGACAAAAAGGTGGTATTCTTCCGTCTTTAAGTCGAGGATCAATGCACATTCCGGTTCATTCACTCCTGTTAGATACCAGAAATTTGACTCTTGGCGAAAGGGGTATTCATAATCCGTTTCATTACGATATAGAATTTCTGAACCCTGAATAAAAACGGCACCTTGTTGTCCGTCATCAAATAGTGAGAATAGCTTTTCGCGGTGTTTTTGGTGCATCATCGGTCTTTAAATAAAATGGTTTAAAATGATTTTTAGGACCTGAAGGATACAGAAATACCCAATGAATATCGACCAAACGGCTCAGGAATGTTTAAGCAAAAGACGGTGAAATTCCGGGATCACATTCACAATATTTTTATTGAGATCGAAGCCAGTTTCATCGGTCAGGTCAATTTCTGATCTGCCTTTTGATGAATGAATTTCAGTGTTCTTTTTTTCCTGTTCAGCGATCAGGTCCAGTGAGGTTGTAAAAAAAGCGGTATTTGCTCCGGCTTCGTTCAGCACAACATTTAATCTAGTTCTTCCAAAGGAATTGGCTGCTATACTAATTCCCATTTTCACATTCTCCCTTACTCCAAAGATTCGATAATAATGCCCGAGCGCAAACTCCGATGGGAATCCTTCAAAACTCAAAAATTTAACAGGCTGATGCGGATCACCAAAAAGCGCTGTGCAGGTATTTGTTGCAAACACTTTGGCTTCAGGCTTTAACTTTTGCCCAACGAACGCCCGTTCTTCCCAATAAGTAAGTGGCCTTTGAATTTCATTCATCGGTTTGAAGGGTTTTGGGATTTTTTCTTGCGAAATAACCTGCTCATCTTCAATTTTAAACCAAAAATCCAGCGTTCCATTGCTTACCAATACGAAAGGTGCTCCTACTTTTTGGTTATATCGAGCTACCTGAATGGCCGCTTTTTCATCGAGCTTAATATCCGGGGCTTTACATTCAACGAGTAATAACGGCTTAAAATCATTGTCATAGCAGATGATATCCGTTCGGGATTTGGATTTATCCCCTACCAGCTTAACAGGACTTTCAAAGGAAATGCGTGAATCTGAAATCCCTGATTCCATGGTAAGAAAATCAATGAGTTTCAGACGGACTCTTTCCTCGGGTAGATTGACAAACGTCTTTTTCAGAATGGGATTCCAAAGACGTTTCTCTCCGTCACGGAATCGAAACTGAGGAAAATGTGAAAGGGCTTTACTGAGCAAAAGACGAATGATGTTAGATGTTCAAGTTTAATTTAACACTTAACACCATTCTTATTAGAAAAAACTATTTATGCTTTTGCTACTTCTTTGTCATCCTTGTCACCATGCAAACTTCGCTTGATGAAAAACTGCTGAATAATGGAAAGTACGTTAAATACAAGGTAGTATAAACTCAATCCGGCTGCGAAATTATTGAAAATAAACAACAGCATGATCGGGAAGATGTACTGTAGCACTTTCATTTGTCCGGCCATTGGACTGCTTCCTCCACCGCCGCTCATTCCACCGGTAAGTTTACTTTGTACCATCATAGCTGCCGTCATCAATAATACAAAACCGGCAATCTGATCACCAAGAAAAGGAATCTCGAATGGCAGGCTAAGAATATAATCCGGCGCTGAAAGGTCGCCCGCCCATAGGAATTCTTCCTGACGTATCAAAATAGAGTTCTGAAAATACCGCCAAAGTGTAATCAAGATTGGAAACTGCAGTAGATTGGGCAAACAGCCTCCGAGCGGATTCACCTTATTCTTGCGATAAAGATCCATCGTTGCTTTTTGCTGTTTCTGCGGATTGTCTTTGTACTTCTCTTGTATCTCCTTCATTTGGGGTTGAAGTTCACCCATGGCCGCCATGCTCTTGTAACTTTTATAGGTGAGCGGAGAGAGCACCAGTTTAACCAGGGATGCAAATACAATGATGATAATTCCATAATTGCTGGTAAAGCCTGACATGAATTCAAAGAATGGAATGACCATCCAACGAACAAATGGATCCGAGAACCATCGCAACCAGCTCCATCCCACATCAACCATATCATATGCATGATCGTCTATCTTGGTAACTTCACGATACTTCAAAGGTCCCAAATAGAGCTCAAAAGACGCATTCCCTTGTTCATTAAGGTTGGTTCTGATGGAAGATGTATACCTATGATCTGTATTTGGATTATCAATAGCTCCCGTGACTTCTCCGGTAAGCAATGCAGCATCGGTTGGAGATAATGGCTTGATCAGCTGAGTAAAGAATTTGGTTTTCGTTGCAACCCAATCAATATTACCGTTGATCATGGTTTCATCACGACCGGCTTCATCCAGTTTAAATTTCTCGAGTTCCCCACCGGCATACACATACGCAGCCGTTTCGAGTGCATCCTGAGTAGGATCCTTTTCCGTGAAGTTAAGAGGAGCAGTCCATCCAAAATCAATATCACCTCCTACCACATAATCCAGAAGTCCTTTAAATTGGACATCCACATCAATTTCGTAATTATCGCCATTCAGCAGATAAGTAACAATCACTTCACGGCTATCTTCAAGCTCTAATTCATAGCGGACTTCACGCTGCTCGCCAGAAGCGATATCAAGGGAGTTACCCGGGGTAACCTGACGAAACAGAATATTCTGAGTTTCTACATTGTAGTTCTCGGTAGATAAGAAACCGATATTGTAGGCAGAATGGGTAGTATCATCAATAAGTTGAACCGGACGGCCATCCCAGGTATCATACTCATTCAACAAAAAAGAACTTGGACCGGCTCCGCGATTCGTAAATGTAACTGTATAGAGTGGAGTAGTTACTTCAATTTCAGATCGCTCAGCAACCTGACTGTTTGCAAAAAGCCCTCTTACTTCAAGAACATCATCAACATCTTCACTAATGGTCGGCTCACTGCGCTCGCTTTCCTGCTCTTCAGGTTGACCTACTTGATCTAACGAGTCCTGTTGATTTCTTTCAATTTGGGCAAGACTGTCCTGAACAACTTGTTCCTGCCGTTGTTGTGCTAATTCTTCTTCGGAAGGCATGGTAAAATAAAACCACCCCAGCATGAGAAAAAATATTAAGACAAATCCGGTGGCTGTGTTCTTATCCAAAAGTATAAATTTTTAAGAGAATGAATTTTTTAGCATCAAGCGTTTGCGCAACTGTTCCAAAAGGACAATCACATCATCTTGAACCGTTTCAAAGGTAAGGCCGGTACGACGTGCCATAAAAGCGTAGTGTAATCCTATTTCAGCTGTTATGGACAATTCGGTTATGATGTGTTGATTAAGTCGATAAGCTTCACGCAGTAATCGCTTGGTTTTAGTGCGTTGCACAGCTTTACCAATTTTTTTAGGAGCTATAAAACCGACAAGAATTTCTTTATCGGTATTTGGGTATGTGGTATAGCGAAGATTCACGTTTTGTGATGCAAGGAGAGAGGAACTTGAAAAGAGCTCCTCAAAATTTCGCCTGCCACGTAAAATATGAGACTTAGGTAACGTAAAATTACGTTCCGGAGACCCCGTAAGGTTACTTGGCTCCTTTTCTCTCATCACTGACGGTTAGCTTATGACGGCCTTTTTTGCGACGACTCGCAATTGTTTTGCGTCCGTTTTTGCTAGACATACGTTCGCGAAAACCATGTTTGTTCTTGCGCTTCTTATTACTTGGTTGATACGTGCGTTTCATGAATTTGGATATTTTATGCGTTCAATTTCTTATCCCAAAAAGGCTTTAAATATAAAGAGAATCTCCGAAAAAACAGAACTATTATTTATACTATCCTCGCTTTTTAATCCTTGTGCTGCAAATGAACATTTAAGCCCTGCAATACGTTAACTAACTACTCCTTATGGTTTCTATAAGTTCTTAAAAACACTGTAACTAATTGACGGATATATTTATGCCCCACCATTTATTAAATAAAGGATTCTTTCTTGTGATCATGATCTGCTTGATCATTCCTGATCTTACAAAAGCTCAGGATGCTGCTTCCATAGACTCACTGGCGAGTGAAGCGGCTGCATATTTTGAGGAGGCTAAGGAAGAAGAAGCACTTGAAACCTATCTCAAAATACTCGACGAAAATCCCGAACATTTTGAAGCGCTTTGGAATACCGCACTGCTTTATTCACGTATAGGGTTCCGCATGGATTCTGAAAAAGAAAAGGAAGACTATTACAAGAGATCGTTGAAGTATGCTGAGAAAGCCTTAGAGCTCTATCCCGATAATGGTTACACACAGTTTGTATATGCAGTAGCACAGGGCCGCATTTCTGATATCTCCGGTTCAAATACACGCATTAAAAAGTCGCACATTGTAAAAGAGCATGCTGATAGAGCCGTGGAATTACTCCCCAATTATGCGCCTGCCTGGCATTTGTTAGGGGTGTGGAACAGTAAAGTGGCCAATATAGGATCAGCTAAGCGTTTTGCGGCCGGAATTTTTTCTAAAGGATTACCAGATGGAGCCTCCAATGCAAAAGCAGAAGAGTACATCAAAAAAGCCATAGAACTTAGACCTGAGAAGGTCATTCGTTTTAAGCTTGACCTTGCCCATCACTATGAACGGTCCGGTCAGAAGCAAAAAGCGATACAAATATTAAAGGAAGTGCTACAGGAAAATCCTAAAAATGAGATCGAAGAATGGAATTTGGAGAGGGCCAAGAAATTGCTGGAAGAACTTTCCTGAATAACATCAATGTCAGGGATAAAAAAAAGCGGACAACTTACCCGCCTTAAATACATCTGTTATATGGATCTTAAGATCATTCCGGTTTCCAGTTCTTCATTCCGTCTCTGATTACATTCGCGATCTTAGACACCGGAATCCTTTCCTGACTCATATCATCACGGTAGCGAATGGTCACCGTATCCTCTCCTTCTGACTCAACCCCATCAAAATCTACCGTAATGCAGAATGGAGTGCCGGCTTCATCCAACCTTCGGTAGCGCTTACCAATGGAACCTGAATCATCATAAATCACTGAGAATTCCTCACGCAGATCCTCCTCAATTTTGTGTGCCAGATCCTGAAGTTTGTCTTTCTTGATAAGCGGGAAGATACCGACCTGGACTGGAGCCAATTTCGGATTCATTTTCAATACCACACGTGTATCGCCATCTACTTCTTCCTCGCGGTACGCATCACAAAGAACCATCAATGTAAGGCGATCGAGTCCGACAGAAGTTTCAATTACATAAGGCACATACCGTTCCTGGTTCTTTTGATCGAAGTAGTCTAATTTTTTACCCGAGAATTCGGCATGCTGGCTCAAATCAAAATCAGTCCGGTTGTGGATTCCTTCCACCTCCTGCCAGCCAATTGGGTATTTGTATTGAATATCAGCAGCGGCTCTTGCATAGTGAGCCAGTTTATCTTCAGGATGCGGAGCCGTTCTTAGATTCTCTTCACGAATTCCCATTTTCTTATGCCACTCAAGGCGTTTTTCGAGCCATTTTTCATACTCGGCTTCATCGGTTCCGGGCTTCACAAAATATTGCATTTCCATCTGTTCAAATTCCCGCATGCGAAATACGAACTGCCGGGCTACCACTTCATTCCGAAATGCTTTCCCGGTTTGAGCGATCCCAAATGGAACCTGAACCCGGGCGGTATCAAGTACATTCTTGTAATTCACGAAAATTCCCTGAGCCGTTTCCGGTCGAAGATACACACCGTCTTCTTCGGTAGAAGTAGAACCAAACTGGGTTTTGAACATCAAATTGAACTGTCGAACTTCCGTCCAGTCGAAAGCGCCGGATTCAGGAGCCCGGATCTCATTTTCCATGATGATCTCGTGCAGATCTTCGGTCAGACTTTTTCGGGAACCGCAAGAATCCAGCTTTTCCTGAATGGCGTTGGCTTCTTCATGCTTCTCATCTTTTCGCAGCTTTTCGATGTGCTGCTCAATGATCATATCTGCACGATAGCGTTTTTTGGACTGCTTGTCATCGATCATCGGGTCATTAAATCCACCAACGTGACCACTTGCTTCCCACACTTTCGGATGCATGAAAATAGCTGCATCAATCCCGACAATATTATCATGGCAGCGGGTCATCTCCTTCCACCAGGCATCGCGGATGTTTCGTTTTAATTCTACACCGAGGGGGCCGTAATCATATACGGCACTGAGTCCGCCGTAAATTTCTGAGGATTGAAAGATGAAGCCCCGCGCTTTCGCCAGCGATACAATTTTATCCAGGTTGTCTAAATTCGACATGTATGAGTGTGGTGTTTACAGTTCAAAATTCCTTGAGCTTCAAAGATAAGGAATAGAACATCGAATGTGGAACATCCCACAAGGAATTTTACCACCAAATCTCTAAAGCACAAAAGGTAAAATTTGAAAACCACTAAAAGAGTAATCTAAATTTCGTGCCTTCGTGTTTTAGTGGCGAAAACAATCTGCGTATCTATCAGTAAAATGATACCTTCAAACGCACTGATAACTGTTTACAGAAAACTGATCACTGAACATGGCGAAAGAGAAAAATAAACTTCCAAAGCTCCCTAAGAAATCAAAAAAGCAAAAAGAGCGGGCTATGGAAATCTTGAATGAGCTTTGCAAACACTATCCCAATCCGCATTGTGAGCTGAATCATAGAAATCCCTTTGAACTGCTGATCGCCACCATTTTGAGTGCGCAGTGTACGGATGTCCGAGTAAACAAAACCACTCCTGACCTTTTTGAGACCTACCCAACTCCGGAATTGATGAAGGATGCTCCGCTGGAAGAACTGGAAGAGTTGGTTCGTTCTACAGGTTTCTATCGCAACAAAGCCAAATCACTAAAAGAGACTTCCCAAATTTTGGTGGAGGAATTTGACGGGGAAGTCCCCCAGAACATGGAAGATTTACTAAAGCTTCGCGGTGCCGCCCGAAAAACAGCAAATGTGGTGTTGGGGAATGCATTTGGAATAAACGTTGGTGTTGTGGTTGATACACACGTAAAACGTTTTTCAAATCGGTTTGGGCTCACCAAAGAGAAAAAGAATACGAACAAGATAGAGAAAGACCTGATGGCCTTATTCCCCCGCGAAAGCTGGACCGATCTGTCACACCTGATGATCCACCATGGCCGCGGCCCGTGCAAAGCCCGAATTTCAGAAGCGCCGGATCATCCCCTGTGCAAAAACTACGGTATCAATTGTAAATGCCAGAAGATGCG
>NZ_DASSWP010000155.1:0-18375 GCF_035704785.1 Gracilimonas sp.
ATTCATTCCTGCACATTGAAAGAAAGTATCAATTTCAGGTGGCAGAGCTGCACCACCTGACACAAAAAGCCGCACATGTCCACCTGTACGCTGCTTTAGTTTATCGAAAACCAGTTTGTCGGCAATTTTCTTTTGTAGTGATACTAAACCTCGCTGGCCTTTAGAATATTTCCTTCCCGTTTCAACTGCCCAGTTAAATATTTTTTTCTTGGTGTCACTTCCTTCCTCAACACTTTTGACGATCAGATTGTACATCTTCTCAAAAAGTCTGGGCACGCTGATCATTATGGTAGGTTTGGCTTCAGGCATATTTTTCGATACCGTATCTACACTCTCTGCGTAGTAAACTTCCACCCCACTGGATATCATTGCGTAATAACCAGCTGTACGCTCAAACGAGTGACAGAGCGGCAAAAATGAAAGCAAGCGATCATTGTCATCCCAATAAATATGTTGTGTAGCTGCTTTCACATTACTGACAATGTTGTGATGAGTGAGCATCGCCCCTTTTGGTTTACCGGTTGTACCGGAAGTATAGATCAATGTAGCGACGTCTTCAGGAACTACGGCTTTGCTTCGTTCTTTTATGGTTTTCTTATGAGTCTCAAGATGCTTGCCTCCTTCTAACAGCATATCATTATACATCTTCACATAATCCTCTTCCATAAGGTGCACTAACTTTGCCTCATCAAAAGCGATAACCTCAACCAATTCATCACAGTTATCAAAAACTTCCACGGCCTTCTTAAGCTGAAGTCCGGTAGAAACGAAAAAAATCTTGGCACCCGAATCTTGTAAAATATATTCGCACTGCCCGGCCGGTAAGGTAGTGTAAAGAGATACATTGATAGCACCAACCAATTGAATAGCCAGATCTACTGCAGCCCATTCATATCTGTTCTCACTTAAAATGCCAACTCTGTCACCTTTTTCAATCCCCTTTTCGATCAAATAGGCTGCAATTGAATAAACATCGTCTGTAACCTGATCCCAATCAATGGGCTGATACTCCGAATCAGGGGTAGGTTTAAAATAGAATGGCTTTTTCCCGGCACCTTTATATTTTTTTGAAAGGTTAATAAAAAGCTCAGTAAGTGTTTCAAAAGGGACTATAGTAGGCATAATTAGCTGATTTATTCCAAATGTAACTCCACTGCAAATATACTACTCTTGAAATCAAAAGCACGGATTTCATAAGGAAGTTTCAACTCGTATATTTAGGCAAACAAAAAAAGTATTATGGCACACCCAGCACACGAGGATACAGTACATTTAGTAAAGGAGATCTTTCGCTCTTATCTCAAGGAACGTAATCAACGTCAAACACCGGAGCGTTTCATGGTGTTGGAAGAAATATATACCGCCGACGGTCATTTTGATGCCGATGATATTTTCTTCCACATGAAAGAGGCCGGCACCCGGGTTTCAAGAGCAACAGTATATAATACGCTCGATCTGCTTGTTGAGTGCGGACTTGTTCAGCGTCAGCAATTTGGCAAAAGCCAGTATTATTATGAACGTGCCTATGCCTACCAACAGCATGACCACATTATTTGCAGAGAGTGTGGCCACGTGCTGGAATTTTGTGATCCTCGTATAGGGGAAATACAAAGAATGCTTTCTGAGATTCATGATATGGATATTGACGGGCACTCACTGCATTTCTTTGGAACATGCAGTGATAAGGAAAGTTGTGAACGCAGGAAAGAAGCAGATAATAAGATCGCTGACCTGAAAGAATCTTAACTGATACTACTACCTACAATTTTTCACTTCCTAGTTGGCTGAATCTGAATCAATCACCCGGAGATGTAAGTCTCCTGAATGAAACGTCGGGCAGCCCAGCGGCTTCCCAGCCATCCCATGATCAATGAAAGTGAGATCATAGCTCCTACCAAAAAGTACCATCTTCCATAGGGCCAGCTGAGTATACCCATATCAGAAAGATAGAAAGGGATAGCAAATTCAAATATCAGGAATACACTAAGAACAGCTAAAGTACCTGCTATCAAACCCTGTAAAATACCTTCTACTATAAATGGACTTCGTATAAATTTATTGGTAGCTCCAACTAATTTCATGGCCCTAATAAGGTCTCTTTTTGCATAGATGGTCAGCCGTATCGTATTGTACACTAATATCAATGCTGCCATTAAAATAAGAAGCCCGACCCCCCCTCCAATAAGTGTAAAAGTATTCAGGTTAGATTCCATTACCCGAAGTAAGGCCGCATTGTATTCCACTTCATCAACACCGCGCACAGTGCTTAAGCGTGAGACCAACTCTTCAATATGTTCTGCCCCTGCATCAGTATTTACATTCAACCGAAATGAGGCCGGAAGGAAATTCAGTTCAGCGAGTTCTTCAACTCCTGCACCAAATTCCTTACGCATTACAGCAGAGGCACTGTCTTTTGAAATGTATGTAATCTCCTGAACCAATTCTTCCGTTTCAAGCTGTTGGCGAATTTGATCTGTTGTACGATCATTAACATCCAAAAGGAACACTTCCACTTCTATGAGATCTTTTATAGACATTGCCTGACTATATACATTAAATCCAATTCTTGTGAGTACACCTAATAAAAGCACAGCAATAAAAAGAGAGAAGATTGAAGTAGTTGCTGCAAGTTTAGTTCGTCTAATTCCTGTATAACCTTCACGTAAAATATATTTTATGCTCATATCAATTTCTAAATTGTGCTCTTATTCCTACAATTAAACGCCGCGGTGGCATTGGGAAACCGGCCGCCTCAAAGTAGCCTGCCTGACCCAATCCATCAAGTGCATTTTCCCACCTGAGTACAACCATTATTCCACGAACCCGTGCCGAAAGTTCCCCATCCAATCTAAAGAATGGAGGAAGTTCCTGATAGGTACTATTCCCCTGCCAATAACCCAACTCCGTGTTGTATGTGCGCGCGCTGTAAACGAATGGTGATAATAAGGTTTTTACACCTAATTTCAGATATGCTGCCCGATCAAAGACATATCCTTTTACAAAAGCAGAATTTCGGAGCCAGATGATCATATCCTGATTGTTCAAAACCGCGACCGGAGAACTCTCATCTTCGTAATTAAACTCCTGAATGGTACCCGAACTTTCTATTTCAAACAGATCATTCTCAAACCTTCCAAAAACCGTAGCAGACAATTGCTCAAGACTTTGGCTGTTTGTGAACGAGCTATCCGGGGTTAAAAAAGTTGCATTTTTAGACATTTTGAATCGCCCCTTGCTTCCAAATGTAAGGGTTTGACCCAACTTTAGATCGATACTGCCGGTTGCGGAAATACCTTTCTCATTATCTAAATTTTCATTACCCCGATAGTTTTCAGATTCCCAATACAATGACTGTATTGTGGGCATTCTGCTGAACTGAGAAATACTTCCACTTAGACCCACACTTTTGAATAGGTTCAATTTTACGCCGCCGGTTATATCATATCCTGCTTTTCCGTCGTTGCGGCTATTTTGATCTCCTTTCGCATAAACCAAAAAATTATCGCTCAGTTGATAGCTGAGAGAAGAACCTGCATTAAAATTCGACCACTGTGTTTTCGAAACAGGTGTGAATTCCTCTGCTGAAATTTGCTGCATCCCCACTTCCCCTCTGATCTCAAAATTCTTCCATCTTACTGACTTGAAAATATTAGCGCTCAAAGTCCTGAAGTCATGAGATAAAGTATCTGCACTAAAAAAAAGATCTTTTGTGTTTTTAGTGATCGATAGCTCCAGGCCGGCATCTTCCGCAGCAGATGAATCCCTTCTGTGATAGATACCGGTTAAAAGATCCCATCTGTTAAATTCAGAATTCGCATTTGAAGACCTTGGAACGGATGAAAATTCATCAAATGGAAAGGTAGAAGGATCACCTACATTGTACCCAAAAGGCTCATCCTTATTTAACTGATTACGGAGATATAAGCTTCGGATCAAAAAGCGGTCATTCAAATGATGATATAACCTTCCCACGATCTGATTTCCTTCAACACCACTGTTTGGATAATAAGATCCACCCCTTCGGTCCCAATAAGAGATCTCTAAATTCGTGCTCTCCGTAAAATTCTGAGCAACCATAAATTCCAGGTTCCGATAAGCCCCATTTGCCTCATCATAATTCAGGTAGCTTCGGGGTTTGATGATATAGTAGTCACGAATACGAATATTCGATTCATAATTGCCGCCATAACTTTCAACAGCCTTGCTGATCTTGCGGTGAGGAACCAGGTTATAGTTAACCAGCCCTGTTATCGGATTATTTAAGGATAGCCCATCCAGTTCAAGGTGCTGCTCATAAGGTCCATATCCATTTATATGAAAAGCATCAACCCTGCCGGTTGTGCCTTGCCTGAAAGAAATAACATCTCTCCGGTAGGCTTGATAATCACCCCAATTTGGCCAAACTTGCCACCGCAGGAGACTATCTGTAGCTATCAAAAAACTATAAGCCTCCGGCTTTTCAGACCATGGGGTCACCTGACCGGGCTCAGGTTCTTCCTCCTGATTTTGTACAAGGGTATCCTGAACTGAAGCCAAAGAATCACTCACTATAAATTCCGTGGCAGACGAATCTACCGCAATGGAATCCGGATTCTGCGCTAAAGCCATCGCAGGCAATGAAAACAAAATGATATGAAGGAGAATTATTTTCTTCAAGGAAGCTCTTTTTTAAGATCGTAAGGCATCGTATCAATTTTCTTCAAGATACGGCGGACGGTTTCCAATAAAACCATTTTTGTTCGTTCTTTATTAATAAGGCGATCTTTGGTAAACATAGCTTTTATCGCAAAATGTTCCCCGCCTTTTTGATAATAGCCCATCCAAACCGTACCCACCGGCTTCTCTTTTGTTCCTCCTCCGGGGCCGGCAATACCCGTAGTAGAAATTCCAATATCGGTCCCTAGTTTTTCAGCCACTCCCTTTGCCATTTGCAGGGCCACCTCTTTACTTACTGCACCAACGGTATTCAAATCATGCTCAGAAACCCCAAGCTGCCCCACTTTCACACTATTGGCATATGAGATAATTCCACCATCAAAATATTTACTGCTTCCCGCTACATCTGTAAAAGAATTCGCTATCAAACCGCCCGAACAGCTTTCGGCAACAGAGATGCGCAGGTCATCCTTAACCAACAATTCACCAACCGCCTCACTCAGAGAATGATCTTTTCCTTCACCATATATATACCTTCCTGCTTTTTCGTATATGATTTGTATGAGTTTAATGAGATAATCTTTTGCTTCTTCTTCTGTTTTACCCCTGCTATTAAGTCTTAAAGTAACCCCTCCCGGAGAAGGCAAGTATGCCAAGCTTACTCCATTCTCAAAATATTCGGAAAGATCACCCAGAATCTCATCACTTAGGGTACTTTCACCAATACCGGCTGTTTTTATATAATGGGAGTATAAGTAACCGATGTTTCCAAAGGCTTCTCTTAATTTTGAAGCTACCCGCTTGCGCATCAGATATTTCATTTCTCCCGGGACTCCGGGCAATACTGCCAGGTACGTATCACTTTCATGAAACCACATTCCCGGTGCCGTGCCTGTTTTGTTGAACAATACATCGGCATTTTCAGGTACTTCG
The DNA here is from genome assembly GCF_035704785.1 of Gracilimonas sp. Lineage (GTDB taxonomy): Bacteria > Bacteroidota > Rhodothermia > Balneolales > Balneolaceae > Gracilimonas. Next base: position 5,590 of record NZ_DASSWP010000155.1, read on the forward strand.
GCCTGACCATGATTTGATTTAGAAAATGGAATATTTCTTTCCTCGAAGATCTTTTTGATATACTCCAGTGTTTGCTCATCAAGTGTATAGCCCACTTCAAAAAGATCAGCAACTGCTTTCTTAGTCATGTCGTCGTGAGTAGGACCCAAACCTCCCGTGCAGATCACCAGATCAGACTCATTCATTGAAGTCCGTATAGTATTTTTTATATCATTGAAATCATCACTGATAGTGTAAACCTTAGTAACATTAAAACCCGAACCCGTCAAAAACTCTCCAAGCCAGGAGGCATTGGTGTTTACCGTGTCGCCGATAAGAAGCTCATTGCCGATTGAGATGATCTGTGCATTCATGACCTGTAAATTCAGTATAAGCTCGCCCAAATTCCACAGCTATTTAGTGATGAGGTTTAAGGTGCAAGAAGCAAGGTTCAAGACTCTTCTTGCTCCTTGCACCTCGCTACTTGAACCTGACAAAAAATCCATCATGTTATGAATGAAATTCCTTAGTAAGTTTCGGGACTTAAAATTCCTGCAATACAATCAATGAAAAACCTCCCAAATATTCTCAGCGGCTTAAGAATGATCTTAGCGCCCATATTTCTGTTCATGTACATTCAGGATGAACTTATTTGGCGCTCGCTCAGTATTGCTGTTTTTGCCACGGCTGCTGTAACCGACTACTTTGACGGCAAAATTGCACGATATTATAAACTGGAAAGCGATTTTGGTGTTTTCCTTGACCCTTTAGCTGATAAATTCCTCACTTTCGCGGGATTTTTGTGCCTGCCTTTTCTGGACGCAAGTCAATTTCCCTGGTGGGCCGTCATTGCCATTTTGATCCGGGATATTCTGGTTACTTCACTCCGCCTTTATGCCGGCAAGAAGAACCTAAGCATGGAAACCCGCTTCACCGCAAAAGCCAAAACCATGGTTCAGATGATCTTCTTATACGCTGTTCTTTTGGTCGGGGTATTCAAACAAGCGGATATTGATTTTTCAGATGTCGCTATGAGTATATTCAATTCCGGATCTCTGTACTATGCCATGATGTTTGTTACAGCCCTGACTGTTTATTCAGGAATTGAGTATCTGTGGATCAATAGAGATATGTTCAACGCTGAAAACACGTCTTCTTGAATACACTTAAATATTTATTAGGAACCGGATTTTATTCCGGACTCACTCCCAAGGCTCCCGGAACGGCAGGCAGTTTTGTTGCTCTTCTAATCGTGTTTGGTATTGTGTATGCACAAATTCATTCCCTTTTGATCATATTCATCATCAGTTCGGGATTGCTTTCGCTTTGGGTAGCCTCCTATTTTGAAGAAGAATTTGGCAAAGACCCACAGATTATGGTCATTGATGAATGGGCCGGACAAGGCCTTACTTTTGCTGCGATTTCCTTCACAGGTGATCTGTTAACCAATGTAACACTGTTGATCACCGGATTTATTCTTTTCAGATTTTTTGATATCCTAAAACCTTTGGGAATCAACAAAGTGCAAAAAGCCAAAGGCGGCTTTGGAATTTTAGGGGATGATTTATTAGCAGGATTGTTTGCGCTTATCTGCTTAAAAACCCTTATTTTTACGTGGCCGAATTTATTTGGGATGAATTAATACCTCACTCATCGCAACGGACCTCTAACAGAATTTAAACGACTTATGATACTTAATACCTCATTTGCACGTGAGCTGGCGTCTCATTTGCTTGAAATTAATGCCGTAGTATTACGACCCAGCAATCCGTTCACATGGACTTCGGGATGGAATTCCCCCATCTATTGCGATAACAGGCTTACTTTAAGATACCCTGAGATCAGAAATAAAATTGAGAATGAATTCACTGATATCATTGAAGAAAAATTTTCAAATGTTGACGTGATCACAGGAACTGCGACTGCAGGTATCCCCCATGCCGCATGGGTTGCCGCAAATCTCAACAAACCCATGGCCTATGTTCGTGCTAAAGCCAAAGCACACGGTATGGGCAACCAAATTGAAGGCGGGGTGAATAAAGGGGAATCAACGGTTGTTATTGAAGATCTGATCTCTACGGGCGGGTCAGCAATTTCAGTTATAGAAGCTTTGAAATTTGTTGGAGCCAAAGTAGATGCTGTTATATCTATTTTTACCTATGATTTTGACAAAGCTTCCAAAAGGTTTACAGACATTGGCGTGCCTGTTTATACCCTTACTGATTACAAAACCCTTGTTAATGTTGCCGTCGAGAAAGGCATCATAGACGGCGATGATCTGGAATTACTTTCAAGCTGGAGAGATCACCCAGACATTTGGCCTGATACCCCCGAAGAGCAATAATTTATATATTCGAATTCCTAAAATTTAGATTTAGTGACAAATAAAACGTTTTACATAGAGACTTACGGATGCCAAATGAATTTCGCGGATTCTGAGATCGTGAATTCCATTTTATTGGAAGATGGCATGAAACCCGTTCATAATGCTGAAAGTGCTGATGTGGTACTTGTAAATACCTGTTCTATTCGGGAAAATGCAGAAACCAAGGTATGGAACCGCCTAAAAGAATTACGATCTATCAAAAAAGAAAATGGTGAACTGACGGTGGGCGTATTAGGCTGCATGGCCGAACGGATTAAAGACCGGATTATCGAACAGGAGCATTTAGTTGATATTGTAGTTGGCCCTGATGCTTATCGTGATATTCCCCGCCTTCTGAAAGAAGTTGATGACGGACGCAAAGCCGTAAACGTATTACTGTCGCTTGAAGAAACCTATGCAGATATTGCCCCGGTCCGAACTACCGGAAACGGCGTCAATGCTTTTGTATCCATAATGCGTGGATGCGACAATATGTGCGCTTTTTGCGTAGTTCCATTTACCAGAGGACGTGAAAGAAGCCGCCCGATGGAATCCATTCTTCGTGAGATCAAACAATTGAGCGATGAAGGATATAAAGAAGTTACCTTGTTGGGACAAAATGTGAATTCATACCTGGATGGGGAAACCAGCTTTACCAAACTCATGGATGAAGCCAGTAAAGTGGACCCTGAAGTGAGATTTCGTTTCTCCTCCCCTCACCCAAAAGATTTCCCGGACGACCTGCTGCACCTGATCGCCGAGCGACCTAATCTTTGCAACTACATACACATTCCAGCACAAGCCGGAAGCAATACGATGCTTGAAAGAATGAGACGTCCCTACACTCGGGAAGGATACCTGGATCTCATCGAAAATATGAAGTCAATTATCCCGGGAGTTTCCCTTTCAACCGATATTATAGCCGGTTTCTGTGATGAAACAGAAGAAGAGCATCAGCAAACCCTGTCTCTGATGGCAGAAGTAGAATACGATCTTGCCTACATGTTTGCCTATTCAGAACGCGAACGAACACTTGCCGCCCGTAAATTTGAGGATAATGTGCCTGAGGAAATTAAAAAACGGCGGTTATCAGAGATCATCACTCAGCAAAGAGAGATACAGGAACGCAGAAACAAAGAGGAAGTTGGTGCACGCCATTTAGTACTGGTGGAAAGTACCAGTAAAAAGTCAGAGGAACAGCTGAGTGGAAGAACCGATACCAACAAGATGGTCGTTTTTGATCGTAAAGATTACAAACCCGGTGATTATGTAGAAGTAGAAGTTACTGACACTACTTCAGCTACTCTGATTGCCAAAGCCATTCGGAAAACAACTCTTTCTGAATACTATGGAGCTGAAGTTGTAGCCTAAGTGAAACTGAAGGCAACATATCTTTTTGGTTTTTTTGTATTCCTGTTTGCTTCAGGTATTAGCTCCGAAAGTCTGGCCCAGCCTTCATTCGGTGTTATATGGGATGCCCCGTCAGACACAGCTGTTGCTGTTGATCAGCTTAATACATTTTCAGCTTTAGGTGTTACCCATTTGGAGGTAGATCATCCCTTAGCAGAACCTATTAAGTCTATCCTCTACCGGGCTGACTTTACAATCCTGATCCGGTCTCAGAACTACTTTTTTACGCTTTCTGAAATACATGAGAATCAGGATCAACTTTTGGATGACTACCTAGGTTTAGCTGAAGAATACAGATCCATGCTAAATGCAGGTGGTTTAGGCTTGCTATCTCACAGCCAGACTTATGACCCCGATTTTGAAACTTCCTTCAAACCTTTGTTAGACTCTCTCTCGGTCTATTCTAACAAATCGTTTTACTACTTCTATCAGAACGCATGGTTTGACTTCAGAAATCCCGAACAAGCTTTCGGCATCCTGTACAATGATGAGGACTATCAACCGGCAGATCTCTCAGAGATCGATAGCCGTATTAATTTTTTCGTAGCTGATAACTCAAACAGATTACTATTCTTTAACTCCTCCTGGCTTTTAGAAGCTACTGATAAATATCCCGAGCTTATCCACAGCCTGTTGATCTTAAAAGAGAACAACACCTGGGAACTTCCCTTACCAAATACCGACAATAGTGATCCCGACTCAAACTGGATCGTCCTCATATTATTGATACTTTGGGTAGCATTGGCCTTTCAGATCAAATATTTCCCTTACGCACGCCCTATGATCTCCCGCTACTTTTTAGCGCACCGTTTTTTTGTGGATGATATCCTACACTATCGGGAGCGAAATGCCACAGCAAGTATCTTTATGATGATGAAACATGCTCTTTTTGGAGGCCTGGCCTTTTATATCATTGCACATATTCTGTTCAGTGAAATTGGCCTCGAGGCATTCTTTCATCAAATTCCATGGCTGGCTATCACCGGTGCCAATTATTTCTCATTGTTTCTTTCCGGTTTCTTGGTGATCATCCTCATTCAGATCATTGCCGTTCTTTGGATACATTTACCAGGTAAAACACTCGAGCATTTCAGCCAGACCTTTAATCTCTATGCAGGGCCTTTTTATCTGGATTATCTAATCCTGACCCTAATGGTCACTTTATTTGTGACAGGCAGCGGAAACACCTTGATACTTATCCTCTTCGGTCTCTATGTCCTGATCTGGTATGCAAGCTTCAACATAACCTCATTTGATGCATCCCGAAATATGGGGTCGAGTCAGTTTTTATACCTTTTGATCACCATAGGCCTTCACTCCCTCGTCTCTTTGTTTCTCCTGATATATGTGCTTCTTCATACCAACATGATAGAAATACTCGATCTGGCAATCTCGTTGTAGTTTTTTATAGGAGTTGGGCAAGATTAGGTCATCACGTCATCATGTATTTAGCTTCAGGCAGGATCTATAATACATTTAGGAGCACCGCAACAAGAAGAAGTTCTATAAGGAAAAGAAATTATACACTGTACAACCCTGTTAGATATATAAGCGTAATTAATACATACAAATTTTACCTATGACAACCACAGAAAAAAAGAAAGCAAATACTGAATATGATGTACACGATGTTATCCAGCAGCGATGGAGTCCGCGGTCTTTTTCTGACAAGGAGGTAAAACCTGAACTGATTCGAAAACTTTTTGACGCTGCAAGATGGGCACCTTCTTCTTTTAATGAGCAACCATGGAGATTTATTTATGCCCGAAAAGAAGAACCGGAACAGTTCGATAAATTGTATCAGGTGATGGGTGAATTCAATCAAAATTGGGCTGGTGAAGCCCCCATGCTGCTTCTCACCATTCTCAAGGAGAAGTTCAGCAATAATGGTAAGCCAAACAGAGTCGCAAAATATGATCTCGGAGGTGCAATGGCTTATTTCACTTTCGAGGCCACCCGGCATGATCTATATGTACACCAAATGGCCGGAATTGATCAGGAAAAAGCAAGGGAAATATTTAATATCCCCGAAGGCTACAAGGCTATAACAATGGCGGCTATCGGTTACATAGGGAATCCTAACGACCTTGAGGGTGATCTCAAAGAGACCGAAGTTTCGGAACGTACGCGTAAAGATATAGATGAAATAGCTTTTCAGGGTGAATGGAAAGGCGATAAAGGATAGATAAATCCGTCTCAGACCGGACCAAATGCCAGTAACACATTTGCTACTTTTTCAAAGCCTGCGATGTTGGCTCCTTTAACGTAGTCGATACTATCACTACCGTTGGTTCCATACTCTTTACATTTGCTGTGGATGTCTTGCATGATCTCACGCAGCTTTTCATCTACTCTTTCCTCTGTCCATTGTAATAGGCTTGTTTCATTCTATTATATTGAATCCCTGTAAGATCTTGTACTTTGGCCGTAATCCATTGATCTATTTCTGATCCTTTTCCAGAAAATCTAAAACGGCATGCCAGTCCGGAAATTTATTGCTCCCGAAATTGATCCATGTCCCCTTAAACTCAGCCGCTCCGTTGTAAGCCATATCATCGATAAGATACTCACCGAGCATCAGGTCTTTTCTTTTGGTGAGAATGAGCTTATTTCGAATTTGTTCATCAAAATGCCGTTCAACCCATAAACGCTTGTGAGTCCACGCGTCAGGATTGTCCCAGGGTGCCGATGATAATATAAAGACCTCAAATCTCTCATCATCCAGTAATTTCCTAACGGCCTCCACTCCTCCTTCTATCGTCTCAAGATTTTCGTAAATACCGGGTAGCTTATCCGGCCGGCCTTTATATTCTTTATGTTTTGAAAACGGATGTTCATCCCACGCTTTTTGGAAATCAGCAATGACTCCGTCTAAATCCACATATACGATCTTACTCATAATTGATGAGTGATTTTAATATTCCATAAATTTATAGTGTATTCACGTAGTATAACACCATGAATATTCTCAGGGTTGCCGGAGGTTGGGAAAATGTACGTCAGAATGTACTGATCTCTTTCATAATATTATTTATGTTTAAAGAGATAAACGCCTCACTTCTTTCAAAAATCAAATTTATCAAAACCTAAAGTACGCGGATTTAAATAACTATTGAATCTGTTGTAATTAAAAAATCTAATCACCAGACCTTAACTCATGGAATTCAAAAGCATCAATCCCTACAACGGACAAGAGATAGCCACCTATAAAGAACATTCAAAAAAAGAGATTGACGCCATTCTGGAAAAATCCAGTACCGCTTTTGAAAGCTGGCGACAGGTTCCGATCAAAGAGCGTTGCAAGCTGTTGGTAAACGCCGCAGATCTGCTCAGAAAGAATGTTGACAAATATGCCGAGACAATGACCCTGGAAATGGGGAAACCGATCAGTGAGGCTAAAGGAGAAGTCAACAAATGCGCCTGGGTATGCGAGTTTTATGCTGAAAATGCGGAACGCTTTCTGGCCGATGAGATCATTGAAACGGATGCCTCCGAGAGTTTTGTCAGTCATGACCCTATCGGAACGGTACTGGCTATCATGCCCTGGAACTTCCCTTTCTGGCAGGTATTCCGTTTCGTGGCCCCTACCCTTGCCGCAGGAAATACAGGACTGCTGAAACACGCCCATAATGTTTTTGGCTGTGCCACCCATATTGAAGAACTGCTCCTCGAGGCCGGTTTTCCGGAAGGCGTATTTCAAAACCTGTTTATTCATCACGATGATATAGAAAGCATTATTGCGAATGATATCGTTAAGGCAGTGACCCTTACCGGCAGCGAACGAGCCGGAAAATCAGTAGGTGCACTGGCCGGAAAATACCTGAAGAAGTCGGTGCTGGAGCTTGGCGGCAACAACGCCTTTATCGTGCTGGAGGATGCAGATATGGATCAGGCCGTAAAAACGGCAATCACAGCCCGGATGATGAACAGCGGACAAAGCTGCATCGCTGCCAAACGATTTATTCTCGTCGGTGATGCATACGACAAGTTCCTGCCCGCTTTCATAGATGGAGTGAAGTCTATCAAAAAAGGCGACCCGACAGACGAGGGTATAGAGATAGGACCGCTTGCCCGAAAAGACTTGGCAGACGAGCTTCACAAACAGCTTGAAAAGTCGGTTAAACACGGTGCAAAAGTTGAAACAGGCGGCAAACAGGACAACGCTTTTCACGAGCCCACCGTACTTACAGGAGTGAAACCGGGAATGCCCGCATTTGACGAGGAGACTTTCGGACCTCTAGCCGCCATAATTCGTGCAAAGGATGCTGATGAAGCGTTTGAGCTGGCCGCCAATTCAAAATATGGTCTCGGAGTATCGCTTTTTACATCTGATATCGAAAAAGCGCGGCGGCATATCGGTAAAGCCCCGGACGGAGCCTTTTTCATAAATGAGCTGGTGAAATCTGATCCGCGACTTCCATTTGGCGGTACAGGCAAATCGGGATATGGACGTGAGCTTTCCCGTGAAGGAATTCACGAGTTTATTAATAAAAAGACGGTTTACATAAAGAACTAAAACTAAACATGCCGTCGCTTCCAGAAAACCGGTTTCATCTGAGCCGGTTCATGCGGTTCATTCTTTGGGTTTCTATCTACCATTTTTGGATTATGCGAATCTTTATAAACTACGCTTTTCTGTTAACCGGAAATCACCGAAACAAGCTCTTCTCTTTTAAGTAGGCTAAAATCTATACAATAGTAAAAGCCCGCCATTTTTTTGACGGGCTTTTTAAAGTTGCTTTTGTTTAGTTGTATGTTACATTACGGAAAGATTGTTGTTTACCAATGTAGCGCCGGCCTCATAAGCTTCTTCTGTTGCTTCAAATACAGCGTTCAGAGATATAACTTCTCCTTTCAGAGTAACTTCTCCATTTTCAACTACTACATCAACATTAGTAGTGCTTACAAATGGGGACCACAATAATTCTTCGTTAACGGCTGCTTTCAGCTCATTATCGGTCAAGTTTTGCGGTGCAACAAAATCATAGTCGAAGGCGATGACATCCCAATCCATAAACATAGGTTCATAAACTAATTCTTCATAATCAACGGTTATGTTATTAGTGATCTCAATAACACCGTTAACTCTTGATGTAACCTCATCCGCTTCATATTTCTCAAAATAGGAATCGGTAGTACCCGAAAGAGTTACTTTTCCATCCTCGACACGTACATCAATGTCACTGGCAGTCACGTAAGGATCACGAATTAAGGCTTCGAGTATATCCTCCTTAACTTCCACATCGGTATAGTTCATATCCGGCTCTACAACAATTTCGTTGCTTACTGCCATTTTATTATCAATTAAAAGTACTCCGTGTGTATTTTTTACTACTTGTGCAGCTGCTCGTGCGGCCTTTAGATTTGTTACAGTTCCTGTCAGTGTTACACTTCCATTTTCTACTTCGACATATAGCAGATCTTCGTTCACTCGGGGATGCTGATCAAAAGCATCTAGTATAGCTTCCCGGATATCTGCATCCGATTTGTCAGCCAGGAAGTCTGTTCGCTTCATATCTTCCCTTAGCCATGATTTTACTTCTAAATCATTAGTCACTACTTCAGTGATACCTGCTACATGCGCAATTGATGTAGCCAACTGTTTTTCGTACAAGCTTCCTACACTTCCGGATAGCGTGACTACCCCATTTTCAGAATCTACTTCGAGCAATCCGGCATCAATTCTTGAATTCCATGCCAAAGAGCTCTCGATCTCACTTTCTATTTCCATGTCTGTGCGGTCAACAGTGTAATCAACGGAAATATCATTTATAATTCCTTCCACTCCATCCACACCTTTGGTGATGGTAGCGACCAGTTCTTTCTCTTGCCAGGAATCTACCACTCCGGTCAACTTTACAATACCGTCCTCAACCGAAGATTCAATCTCCCATCTATCCGTAGCAGGATCTGAAAGCAGCGCACTCTCTATATCATCTGCTAATGCTTCATCCGTTTTATCTCCTTCAACAACAATTTGATTTACAATAGAACGTACGCCTCGGGTTGTTGAAGCAACTCGTGCTGCCCGTTGCTTAGTTAAGATATTGTCAGTCGTACCCGTTAAAGTCACAATTCCATTTTGGGTTGATACCGAAATAATATCCGGGTCTATCCCTCTTGTTGTGATCAGGTCGCTGCTTATCGCAGTGGTAATTTCCGCATCAGCAGGTTGATCCACCTCTACCTGTTCTTCCTCTTGAGCATTACAGGCTACCTGCGTTGAAAATATTATTAATACCATTGACAAAAGGGATATTAAACTTTTGTTGCTTGTTTCTCTGTTCTTGTCAAAAAACATGTTACTATCTCCTTTTCATTAATTTACCTTAGTTAAAACCCATAACAAGAATAACCCCTCTCTTGTTCTATGCACATAACGATCTTTACAAAATTTAAAATTATTTAAATCCTTTAAAATAATGACTTATGAAGAGCTGTAATTTCTTCACAGAATTGATGTCTGCTGTGCCCGGTGACCTTATTTCTTGTTTTGAAAGTAGCCGGGTTCTAAACTTAGATGGGCAGAATATTTTTCCAAATAAGGAAAACGGTTAGCTACTTAGGAAGCTGTTAGCGGGTGGGAAACCTTTGTAAACCACGCGTTTCTGTTTGCCCAAAACCACCTGAAAAGAAGAAACTCTCTCCTGCTGAGCAGGCTAAAGTGTACCGGGAATTACTGGACTCCGGAAAGGTGAAAAACAAAGCTGAACTTGCCCGAAAGTTTGGATCGAGCCGGGCTTGGGTGTCTAAGGGTTTTGAGTAAAGAATAATGTGGGCAGCGTAGTCTCCTCTGACATTTTAGGTGAGAATATCGAACCTACTCTGGATATGTAAACTCCCCCCTCCAGGCCTGTCTGTTAAACCTAGGGTAGTTTAACGAAAAAGGTTGACCCGACAGCTACTTCACTGTCAACTTCAATTTTCCCTCCATGGGCTTCTACTATCTTTTTCACAATTGCCAAACCAAGACCTGTACTTTTTTCTCCTGCCGTAGCCTCTACACTGATATTTGAATATGGTTCAAATAGCCTATCTATCTCATCCTCGGGAATGCCCTGACCATGATCCTGTACAAAAATAGTAACCTCTTCACCCTTATCTGAACGTATAATTCCAACCTCAATCTCGGTGTCAGGATTGGAATACTTAATAGCATTCGATAGAAGATTATCTAATACCTGCCGTAATTTACGACCATCAATTACTTTCTTGACTGATAGATCGGGCAGATGTGTTGTTATAACGATATTTTTTTTGCTTGAGGAAGAACGACTAAGCGAAACAACTTTCTCAATTAGATCAACAAGATTGATCTTCTCTTTATCCAATTTTATACTTCCTGATTCAAAAGAAGACATATCGAGCATATCTTCAATAATTTTGACCATATACTCGCTCGTACCTTTCACCTCTTTTACCATCTTATACTGTTCCTCGGTGAAAAAACTCTCCTCTTGATGGTCATCTATCAAAAATTCTGCAAAGTTTAGGATGAGCATAAGGGGGTTTCGGAGATCATGTGCTGCCATTCCCATCACTTGATTCTTGAATTCATTCATACGCTCAAGTTTAGCCGTCTTTTTGGTGAGTTCACGCTGCATGTTTGCCAGCTCATTATTTAGCTCACTCATATCGTTGTATAACTTCCTTTCATCCTCTTTTAAAAAATCCTTCTGATGTTTTTCCATGTAAATCTGTTATACGGTTATCCTGAATAATTGGAGTGGGCTCCCCTTATACGTTCTTCAAATTGAAACTCCAATCGGAATTTCCCTTTGGTTTCTATCTTAAAATCTCCGCTTAGCTGCTTCAGTAAGGTATGGATCAGGGTATTTCCTAAGCTATCAGTATCTGTAAAATCAATATGATCCGGATATCCTTCCCCATTATCTTCATAAAGGACTTTAATATTATTCCCCAAGCGGGTAATGCTAACCATAATTTTTCCTTTCTCCCTGTTTATAAAAGCATATTTTAATGAATTCGTCATGAGTTCGTTTAACAAAAGTCCCAGAGGAACTGCCTGGTTGATGTTGAGGCCGCCAACCCTCACTTTAGTAACCAAGTCAATATTATTTCTTTCCGGACCTATGGTCCTCTTAATAGTTAATAAAAGGTCCTTGATATACTTCTCGAAGGGAATTTCCGAAAAACTTTCAGACTGATACAGCAGTTCATGAACCATTGCAATAGAATGTATCCGGCTGGTAGTATTTTCAAGCTTATTCCTGAAATTTTCATCTTCAACTTCCAGCATCTGAAGAGTAATGAGACTGGAGATGATGGCCAGATTATTTTTTACCCGATGATGGACCTCCAATAACAACGTTTCTTTTTCCTCTAAGGATTCTCGTAATTCTTTTTCCTGCTGTTTTCGCTTTGTTATATCAGAGAAAGCAACAACGCCTCCCTCTATTTTACCATCTTGAATCATGGGGCTTGAAGTGTATTCTACGTTAAAACAAGTCCCATCACTTCTCCAGAATACTTCGTCTGTGACCCTGCAGCTTTCATGCTTGTTTTTGGAAATAAAAATAGGGCATTCTGATTCCGGATAGAATTCCCCATTTGAATACTTATGATGGATGAGCTTATGCATATTCTTTCCTATGCACTCCTCTGAACGATAACTAAGCATATTGGCTGCGGCTCTATTGATAAAGGTACAGCGACCCTCAGTATCAATACCATAGAGACCCTCATCGGTGGACTCCAGTACCAACCGGTTTTTTTGATATAGCTCTCGTAGTGATTGTTCACGCTCAATTTGAGTTGTTACATCACGTGAATTTGCTAAAAATCCCTCAATGGCAGGGTTATCTAATAGATTTGTCATAATCGTTTCGATCCATCGCCATTCTCCTTTACCATCCTTAAATAAAAAAGGCTCAAGTTTAAACCTCTTTTCTTCCGGCAAGTTTGCTAAAACTTCTTGTATGCGGCCTTTATGCTTGTCCTCTATATAGTCGAGGGCGTTATTTCCTATAAACTCTTCCGGAGATATGCCTAAAACAGATACTGAGGTGGGA
>NZ_DASSWP010000187.1:0-18494 GCF_035704785.1 Gracilimonas sp.
TTCTTGTGCAGGATTGTGTTATACCTTATCAATGGAAATCCGCCGATTTTCTTTGATCTCGCTGAAGTGGGAGGGTGAAAGTCCGGTTTCTTTCTTGAACTGTCGGGAAAAGTGTTGCTGACTGCTATAGCTTAACTCATAAGCAATTTCACTCAGGCTTTGTTCGCCGTAAACGATTAATTCTTTGGCGCGTTCAATTTTTTGGAGGATGTAGTAGCGTTCTATGGATTTTCCTTCTACCCCTGAAAATAAACGGCTGAGTTGCTGATAATCTTTATGAAGTTTTTTGGTGAGATAGTCGGAAAGTGGACCTTCAAGCTTTCGTCCTGTTCGGACCAATTGAATTACAAGTTGTTTAATTTGCTCAACCAGACGGCTGTTTTGGTCATTAATGACATCAAATCCATGTTTGCGTACCAATTCGGTAAAAGCCTCTTGCTGTCCTGCACCGATCGGCTTTTTGAGGGTCACTTCCCCCAACTCTATTTCTTTGACAGGAAATCCGGCCCGGTCCAGTTTCTCCCGGAGTACTTCACCGCAGTGGCTGCATACCATATTTTTTATATGGAAATGTTGATTCTTCATATCTCGAAAAGTAGCAAAGGAAGAAGACCATTCCCAATTACATTGTGACCAGATGCCCGGAATTCACCACAATTAAGGCGCACTTACCAAAAAAATATTCTCAGCGATTAACCCCTTATCGTTTTCTGTGATATCAAACTCAAAGATCAGCTCCCGGCTTGGGAGATATGAAGTATCAAAATCATCTTCGAATTGAGAGATATGTGCAAACACCGTTTTATAGGGAGATTCCTGATCCCGTGAATCCGTGATCCATAAACAGTCTTCTTTTCGGGTTAGAAACCGGAGGAATCCGTAGCCTTCATCCTGAGTGAAGTCATAGCAAACCCCACGAACACGCGATCCATTTTTTCCCCATTCATAAGGAGAGTCGATCGGTAAAAGTCCGGGAATCAGATAACCGGACACGGAAGAATCAACGCTTCTTTTGAGAGATGAAGAGACATTGTCAAAGCCAACCAGTTCTACGCGGCACCCTTTATTTTGAAGGGCATTCACCACGCTCACATAACTTCCGCTGCTGCTCAGTAACACCACTTTATCAAGATGATCTCCCTGAACCAGCATATCAACGGCCATATCCATATCGATGGTAGATTTAGATACCTTTTCACCCGTTTCTTGATTGGTATAGGTTTGAACTGGCTTTTCTGTCACCTTGTATTCAAAATCCCGAAGCACTTCGCAAAACCGTTGGGTCTTATTTCGATACTCATGATCTTCTTTCAGCCTATTTGCATCATAGCATAAATAGACATTTAGACGAGAAGCTACACCCCCTCCCCGGCAGGCAAACATTCGTAAAATATCATATCTGAGTCCATAGCCCCCATTCATTGTTACGTTAACGGCGTCTACAAAAATCCCTACTCGTTCATTTGTTTTCATAATAATATCCGGATACTGATAAATTTTTAATAATATCGGGAAGAGCGAATAATTCAATTTTATTAACTCTAACTCTACCAATCAATTAAGCCAAAATTTTTAATAAGAATCAACTTATTTAATGACTCTTAAATAAAGGGAGGAAATACTTTAAGCATCATGATGTTTTGGTCCGGAGAATAGATCGGTAGATCAGGAGGCTGATGGATAACAATCCTACAACCAACAAAAGAGCTGAAGACGTTAAGTCACTAAACCCGAATTTTAAAATAGTCGGTTTGAGATAGTAAAAACCGGCTGCCAAAAACATGACCCCAAAACCAGACACTAATTTATAAGGAACCTCAAATGCGTTGGTTGAATAGTAATAGATCAGCATAGCCATTACGGCATAGCTCAACAAGGTAGCTATAGCTGACCCCATCATCCCAAAGAACGGGATCATGATCAGGTTTGCAATAATGGTAATTCCGGCGCCAATTAATGTGATCTGTGGAAGCCGTTTGGTGGTTTCACTGATAAAAATTCCGGCCGAAAAGTTCACATACCAACCCTGAAACCAATAAGCCAGTAATAAAACAGGAACAATATTGAGCCCGCCCCAGAATTTTTCATCTACAAGATAAAAATCCAAAATTGGAACTTTGATGGAAACGATCTGTTCGGCAAAAAGCGCCACGGATAGAAAAATAGCCGCAGCCGCGAAATTGAATAAAGAGAAGGTTTGTGAAAATGTCTTTGGGGCAGAAGTCTCCTCCGACTGCCGCATAAAAAATGGTTGCCACGCCATGCGGAACATCTGAACCAATAACAGCATGAACACGGCGAGCTTGTAACAGGCACTGTAAATTCCAACGATGTCATCGGCTGAATAATCAGGACCATATAGTGTTTCAACGGTTTCGGAATCCATGGATTTAAGAAAGAATCGATCTATTAACTCATTTATGACATGCCCAAGTCCGGCCGGCACAAAGGGTAATCCAAAGATCAAGGCTTTTGTGAGAAGTTCGCGGTTCCATTTTCCCATAAACATCGGTATGGTGACTATCCATGTTGCAAGAGCGGTTAAAAGAGAAGCAACCAGATTACTTATAAATACAGCTTCAATACCATAATCGAGCCAAAGAATGAGGTAAAAATTGAGTCCTAAATTAATAAGAACATTTCCCGTCTTAATGGCGGCAAAAGAGATCGATTTGCGAATCAACCTCAGTTCAGCGAAAGGAACAATAGCCAAAGTGTCGAAAAAAAGAATGCCGAGCATCATCCATAGGATCGGGTTGCCAGTCTCAAGACCTATCATGGGGGAGATCAAGGGTTGCGCCAGCCATACTGCAACAACAAAGAGTGCTGAACTTCCCAGTAAGAAAAGCTGGAGTGTTTTAAAGAGGCTTTTTGCTTCGTCCCGGTCTTTACCGTATCGAATGTAAGCCGATTCCATGCCCATGGTAAAAAGCACATTAAACAGGGCAATGGCAGCAAAGATCAAACTTATAATTCCATACTGATCCTGATCAAAAACTCCGGTATGCAATGGCACTAACAGATACCCTATAAAACGAGCCAGCACACTGCTAATGCCGTAAACTAAGGTGTCTGAAAAAAGTTCTTTAAGCTTAGTCAATGCGGATAGTTATGTTAGATCTGAATTAAAAAATAGTGATCAGGCATTATTTTTGAGCTTTTCCAAAGCCTGAATGCCTAGTACATAGCTGTATTTACCAAAGCCTGTGATTATTCCATTCATCACGCTTCCGGTGATAGATTTCTCCCTGAATTCTTCTCGGGCATGAATATTAGAGATGTGAACTTCAACCTTAGGGATCTCAAGAGGTTCCAGGGTATCACGTAATGCTACAGAGGTGTGAGAATAACCACCGGGATTGATGACAAGGCCTTCGGTTCCGTCCGATAAAGCAGCCTGAATTTTATTGATCAATTCTCCCTCTACATTACTTTGATAAAACTCGAGGGAATGATTGGAAAATTCGGCTTTTAGAAACTCTTCAAGCTCAGCAAGACTTCCGGTTCCGTACACACCGGGATTTCGTTTACCCAGTAGATTCAAGTTTGGTCCGTTAATGATCAGTATGTTCATAAGTCAACTTTTTGGCGGATCTGTTCAGCGAGTTTTCTCATGCCGTCTTCGGTAACTTCCACTTTCTTTCCAAGGCTGAAAGCCTGCGTTTCTTTGTAGATCGGGATGAGGTGAATGTGCGCATGAGGAACTTCCATTCCTTCTACAATCACACCGGTGCGAATGGGTTTTAAGGACTTATCAATACCAAATGCTACTTTTTGAGAAAATTTGGTCAGTTCAGCAAGCTCGTCCGGTTTTAAGTCAAAAAGATAATCTACTTCCCGCTTTGGGATACATAGCGTGTGGCCTTTTGCGGCGGGATTAATATCTAAAAAGGCATAATGCTTTTCATCTTCAGCTATTTTATAGCTTGGAATCTCCCCATTAATGATCTTAGTAAAAATGCTCGACATAATTCTAATTGAAAGATGTTATTTTGAGTTAAGATACTATCCAAAAAAGAGAAATCCTTATGAACTCTGCAAGGGCTGCTATATATACTGCAATTATTATTTTGTGTGAGGTGATAGCATCCCCGGTTGTTATGGCTCAGTCGTCAGAAGATCTGGTGGGGATCGTAACGGCACAACAGATCATAGATCATGACCGTATTTTCAGAATTTATGTGAACAGGTATGAACCGGAAAATGAAGTTGTAGATTATTTACAAACCCAGAAGGACTCATTAACACTCAATATTTTCTTTGGGAATTGGTGCAGAGAATCCAAAAAATATATACCGGGATTGATGAAGTTGTTACAGGTGGTAGATTCTGACCTGATTGAAGTGAAATACATTGCGGTAGATTTTGAGAAAAAAAATCCGGATTTATTTTTAAATGAGTTTGATATCAAATATATTCCTACCGTTGTGGTTTTAAAAGGCAATGTCGAAATAGGACGAATTGAAGAAAAACCACACCAACTGATTGAGACTGATTTGGTTCAGATCCTGAAGGAGGCATCGAGAAATGATGATTAAAAAAGTGCATTTTTTCGTTGTACTCTAATTGATAAATGCCTTATCTTTGGAATCTATTTTAGAATCGGTAGCTCAGTTGGTAGAGCAACGGCCTTTTAAGCCGTGGGTCGAGGGTTCGAGCCCCTCCCGATTCACACGATTTTTTAAGAAATTTTATTAAGACTCTCTCTTGACCAGCCCCAGACGATTGACCTCGGATGGGGTTTTTTTATGGGCAAGGTTTAAGCTAATCTATGGTCACAATGGGACGCAGCCTTTGCAATGTTTTTGGCCCAATACCTTTTATGTTAGTGATCTCTTCAACGCTGTTAAAACCACCATTTTCTAAGCGATAGTCTATAATTCGTTTTGAAAAAGCAGGGCCAATTCCCGGAAGCATTTGTAAAGTAGCCTCATCAGCTGTGTTAATATTAATGGGATACATGATATTTAGTGGGCTTCCGGTATCCACTCCTCACTTTACTTTGTGCAATAACTTGTGAATTATTAAGTACCCAAAAAAGAGAAATAAAAAGAAGGAATTTTGGTTTCATATGGGCTAAATACCTGATTGTACTTAATAACCAAATTAATGTATTTTGGAACAATAACGGAAATCTACAGGCCTATTTATGAATCTTCAATTTTTAAACCCGCTAAGGTGGAAAAAATCTTTTCTGGGATTATTACTTATTGCCTTTTTGGTGGTTTGGTTTGCTTTTATAGATTCATACAGCCTGAAAACACGTTGGGATCTGTACTCTCAAAAGAAAGAGCTTAAAGAGCGTACTAAAGAGCTTAACGCGCGATCTAAAGAGCTAAAAACAAAAATAGAGCAATTAGATAAAGACCCCGCTCTTCTGGAAAAAATTGCTCGTGAAGAATATGGGATGAGAAAACCCGGTGAAACAGTGTATAAAGTTAAGCGTCAGAAATAAGAGTTCTGTTTGGTTCATGCTGGTAGGCCCATTATCTTTCTCAGAATAAAAAAATAAGCTTCTAATTGAGACCAAATGAAAGCTATTGGTGTAGATCTAGGCGGTACTAATATAAAAGCTGCTGTAGTAGAAAAAGATAATGGTATTATTGAACAGGTTACTACACCCACCCAGGCAAATTTAGGGAGGGATCACCTTCTGGATCGAATTGCAGAAACTGTTAAAGATCTGGTAAAAAAAAATGAGATCGTGGGAATAGGCTTGGGAATGCCCGGAATGGTTTCAAAGGATCAAACCACAGTTAATAATCCTCCGAATCTGCCGGGTTGGATCTCAGTAAATGCTGCTGAGGAGATCGAAAAGAGAACAAATATCCCCTGCAGAATTGAAAATGATGCCAATATAGCGGCATTGGGTTCTTTGCATTTTGGTGCAGGACAACAATTCGACAGTTTTATTATGATCACCCTTGGTACAGGTGTAGGCGGCGGTATTATTTATGAGCGCAACTTGTTTAAGGGCACTGAAGGCATGGCGGGAGAGCTTGGCCATGTGATCATTGACTATCATGGCCCGCTATCAAACAGCGTTACAAGAGGAACAGTAGAAGCCTATTTGGGGCAACGCTTTTTGAGCAGGTTCGCCACGGATCTGATTTCCCAAAACCCAACAAATGCTCTGTACAAAAAATTCGTAAACGATTTTGATAAACTGGAGCCGGTTGACCTGACAAATGCGGCAAAAGAAGGAAATGAACTTGCAATAGAGATATTAGCCAAGAGTGGCCAAAGATTAGGATATGCCATTATCAACTATGTGCATATGATGGATATTCGAAAGTTTGTGGTTAGCGGAGGGGTATCTAAAGCCGGAGATTTTCTATTTGAACCTGCAAAAGAAATTGTACGAAAGCACATGATGGAACCGTTCAGAAAAGGATTTGAGCTGGTATATGAAGATCTTGGTAACGATAGTGCTTTATTAGGTGCTGCAGGTTTGGCATTCGATTCTTTTTCTAATTGATAATATTTATGTTTCCCGTCATAAAAAAACATATAGGCAGGTGCATTTCAGGTATTTGCCTGTTTTTATTTATGACCATGCCACTTTTTGCCCAGGAAGCAGACACGACCGCCGCAGTTAGTGATACCACGGGTATCCAAAATTCTTCTCAATCCGGTCCTATTCCTGAAAGTGCTGTTCGATTTCAATCCTCAGATTCTTTGATCATCGATTTTGTAGGTGGCAAGAAAGCTTTTTTGTTTGGCTCCGCTCAGGTTAAACATACAGCCGGCGAACTGAGAGCCGGCGAAATAAACATAGACATTGAAAATACAACAGTGGAAGCAAGAACTTTGACGCCCGAAGATACCTTATCAAGGCCGGTTTTGGTTCGGGAAACAGATGAGATCAAAAGCACACGGATCCTTTTTAATTATAAAACTCAGAAAGGAAAATTTGAAGCAGCTCAGGTTCAGGTTTCCGAAGGGCATCTTATTGGGTCGAAAATTAAGAATATAAATGAGAGTGAAGTTTTCATTGAAGATGGTATCTACTCTACTTGTCCGCCAGAGTATATGTACTACTATCTAAAGGCAAAGAAAATGAAGGTAGTAGATCAGGATGAGCTGTTTTTCAGCAATGCCCAACTTTATATTTTGGATATTCCATATCCGATTATATTTCCCTTTGGTTATGTACCTACAGATATTGAAAAAAAGCGTTCAGGGCTTTTAATGCCAACCTATGCTTTTCAGGATCAGAATGACCGGGGACTGGGTTTACAAAATGTAGGTTGGTTTCAATATTTTAACGATTATCTGACCGGACAGGTTGATGGTGATATCTATACTTCAGGCTCATTTTACTTAAACAGCCTGTTTCAGTATAGAAACACAGATCGGTACAGTGGATCTCTCAGGTTTGGATATTCCAATGACAGGGGAATGGAGCCCACTGATCCCGAATTCACAGAAAGAATTCAGAGGTCAGTATCCGTTCAGCACAACCAAACGATCTCCCCGTATGCTTCAATATCGGCAAATGTAAATCTGAGAACGGCAGATTTTAATCGCAGAAACTCTTACGACATTGATGAGCGGGCTCAAACAAATTCTGACTCAAGAATATCTTATAACTACAGGCACCCTGAAAATCTTTATACCTTTAGTACCAATATGCAACTGGTCCAAAACTTTACAAACTATTCTACAATATTAAGTGGCCCAACAGCTAATTTCAGGCTGAAAACTTTCTCCCCATTTCAAAGTAATGCTGCGTCCGGAGATCAAAATTGGTATGAGACTATAAGTCTGAGCTATGACAACTCATTGAGATCACGATTCAGTTTCGACCCTATTAACGCTGACAGTTCACAGATTACTTTTTTTGAGGCTCTTACTGATAAGGACTTATATGAAGAGGCGACCGGAAATGACAATTATATTCAGGCAGGATTTCAACAGTCAGCCGTAATGCAGATCGGACAATTAATTCCGAGTCAGTTTTTAAACATCTCTGCAAGTTTTAATATCAACGAAAACTGGTATCCATCTTCAATCCGGAAATCATATAATCAAGATTCTGCACGTGTGGAAATTGAAAAAGTATATGGATTTACTGCTGCAAGAGAATTCAATACAGGATTGAATTTTGGAACTACATTTTATGGTATCTCAAACCTCAAATTAGGTAATTTTCAAGGATTTAGGCATACGGCTCGTCCATCGATTGGCTTTAACTACCGTCCCGATTTTAGTGATGAAAGGTGGGGCTATTACCGAACAGTTCAAACGGATCCATCAGGTAATACAGAGAGGTATTCAATTTTTGAGGATGAAATTTTCAACGGTCCGGGAGCCGGTGAACAACGTGCAATCAGTTTTTCTATGCAAAATGTTTTTGAGACAAAATTGATCAAGAGAGACAGTACAGGTGAAATTACAGAAAAGAATATTCGTTTTATCGACAACTTATCATTAAATACCTCCTATAATTTTGCCGCCGATAGCCTGAATCTAAGTAACCTGAATACGAGGATAAGTTCTAACGCAATTTCAGGGTTAAATATAAATGCCTCAGCCAATTTTTCATTCTATCAACTTGATTCGACGGGTGCCGAAATAGACCGGTTCTTTATTGAAGATGGAAAAAAGCTTGCTCAGATAAGGTCTTTTTCACTCAGTGCAAGCACATCCTTTAGAGGCGGTAATGGAATAGAAGTTTATACCCCTGTGTATAGCCGTAGATATGACCCTTATGATCAGTCAACCTTTCACCCTATTGATTCTCGTTTTGGGTATGAGCCGGTATCTCCGGTTAATTCTCCATGGAGCGTTTCATTAAACTTTAGTTATAACTGGAATTATCGTTTTGGACAAGATCCTGTGAAAAGAGCTACTTTGAGAGCTTCAAGTATATCTTTCAATCTTACACCAAAATGGCGCTTTAATACAGATGTTGGATATGATTTTATCGCAAAAGAATTTACCCCATCACAATTTTCTTTAAGTCGTAACTTAGAGTGCTGGAATCTTTCATTTCAGATCAACCCTTTTGGAGATTTTCAGTATTATTTTTTCCGGTTAAGTGTCAATAGCGCTCAAATACAGAGTTTATTCCAGAAATTACCGGTACTTAAAAACCTGGAAAGAAGTTCAAGCCCAACCGGTGCAAGAGGTCGTTATTAGAAGCAGTTAAAGAGAATCACGGCCGACATTTGCTAAATATTTTATTACGTATTTACCAATTACATCGAATTCAAGATTCAGTGAGTCACCTATCTTTTTCTCTTTTAGATTGGTGTGATTCCAGGTGTAGGGTATAATAGCAACGACAAAGGTATTCTTGTCTTCCCGGGCCACGGTAAGGCTTATTCCTTCAACAGTGACACTTCCTCTTCCTACGATCATATTGGTAAATTCATCAGGATATTCGATGGTAAGCAGCCATCCTGTTTTTTCTTGTTCGATGCTTTTTATGGTACCGGTAGTGTCTACATGTCCTTGAACAAGATGCCCTTCAATTCCTGTTTGTAAAGTAAGAGACCGTTCCAGATTAACCGAGCTTCCTTCCCTAAGATCACCAATCGAAGTTTTTCGTAAAGTTTCTTCAACACTTTGTACAGTGAATGTTTGTTCGTTAAAGGCCGTAACGGTATGGCAGGCTCCATTTATAGCAATGCTTTCATCTTCATGACAGGTGTGTGCAAATGAACAGGAAATTTTCATTTCCTTGCCTCCCCCATTCAATGATTTGATCTCTGTTACTTTCCCAACTTCTTGTACAATTCCTGTAAACATAATGTCAAAAATATCCGGTTAATAGTATGTCATCGCCAACTTGTGTCCAGGTTGCATCCTTGAGCTCAGCAATTTCATTCATTTTATTGATACCAATGTCGATCAGTGATCTCGTTCCTGCTCCCAACACTTTAGGAGCAATAAATAGTTCAAGCTTATCTACAAGACCTTGCCTGATCAAGGCTGATGAGAGTTGTTGCCCTCCTTCTACTAAAATAGAGGAGATACCTTTTTCTGCTAACAGCTTGAATGTTTGACGAAGGTCAACATGGCCATCGACTTTAGAAACCTGAAGAACTTCCCCCCGAAAGTAATTTTGTTGCATTACTTTTAACATAGGGTCCGCATCAGTAGCAGATGCTTCTTTATTCCAAGTTATTATGGTTGTCTTTTCTTCAAATTTATCGGAAAACAGGTTTAATTCCTTTGGCAATTCATAGGGCCCATCGATGACAATTCGCTGTGGCTGCCTGCCTGCAACATGCCTTACGGTAAGACTTGGATTGTCAACCACAGCGGTAGTTCTGCCCACCAAAATGGCATCATACTCTGCCCGCCACTTATGAACCAATGTGCGGGCTTTCTTCCCTGTTATCCATTTAGACTCACCATCTGCTGCAGCTAAAAACCCATCTGCGGTTTGCGCAATTTTTAATGTAATGAAGGGACGGCCAAAAGACTGATGATGAATAAAAAATTCGTTCAATTTCTCTGCTTCTTCTTTTAATAAACCTATCTCAACATCGATCCCTTTATTTCGAAGATGGAGGATTCCTTTTCCATTTACTGCAGGATTAGGATCTTTCATGGCTACAAAAACACTTTTAATGGGTAGTTCACCCAACATATTTGCACAGGGAGGGGTTTTACCATGATGGGAGCAAGGCTCTAAAGTAACATATACGGTTGCATTTTTAAGGTCGTTTTTACTTTTTACGGATTTGACAGCACTAACTTCAGCATGTGCTTCCCCAAATTTTTTATGGTATCCCTCGCCGATCTTGACACCTTCTTCTGAAACAATTATACAACCAACCATAGGATTGGGCGAAACAGATCCCCTTCCTTTTTCAGCAAGCGAAAGAGCTTGACGCATCCAGTGTTTGTGGGAATTTTTATTGGAAGAAACCATACAGTTAATCTACGATTTTTAGACTACCGTTACATTAGCTGAAACAAAAAAGGGTGAGAAGAAACTTCTCACCCTTGAGATCAATAATTGTAATTTTTATCGGAGTAGCCGAGATCGGTTGTCAACAATGTTGGCATTATCACGGAGCTCTTCTAACCAAATAGAAGTAAACTCTTGTAATTTTTGTTGTTCTAACTGCTGGCGGATAGTAAGACGTGTTTGCTGATCAAGATTCGCAAGGTCCGCTTCATTTTTGTTTAAGACTTCCACCACAAATACAGCACTATTTCCGGTAAGCGCATTAGATGTTTCGCCTTCATTCAGTGCAAATATTGCACCAATAACCATTGGCTCTCGTCCTGCACCCGGAATTAAAGTGGCGCTAGATCTAAGATTATTTACGGTTTGGATTTCTTTACTAGCAGCTTCAGCTAATGCGTCCAACGTTTGGTTTTGGCTTAATAAGCTTTGGACTTTTTCGCGGGTCAGTTCTTTGCGGCGTTCAATTTTCACCATATTCTCAACTTGTGACCGAACCTCATCAAATGGTCTGTAACCTTCAGGGGTCACTTCAACCACCTCAACTACAACAAAGTCAGAATTTAATTCAAATACGTCAGAAACCTCACCTTCATCGGCAGACTCCAGGAAGTTCATGATCTGTTGGCTGCTACCAAGTCCGGAAATAAAGTTGGTTCCTTTCGTGGCAAAGGCTTCTTTGACCTCTAATTCCCGTGATTCAGCTTCTTCTGAGAAGCTTGTTTCTTCAGAGGCAAAAAATTCAAAATCAGCGGCTCTTTCATTTGCCAGGTCAATAGTAGCAGGGAGTGCCTGTATATTATAGCTCATGATCTGAAATTTAATTTCGTTGCCGCGTTGTGCTTCTTTCTTTAAAATAACTGCTTGGTTTGCAGTTAAGATCACCTCAGAAACTTCGCCAACCTCCAAATCAAGCACAGCCTGATATTCTTCCCGGATATCTTCACTTTCCACAAAGGATGAATTATAATTCGTGGAGGATGCCTGTCGGGCAAGGAAAAGGGAATCGCTTTCTGTATTTTCGAAAGGATCTCTAAGTTCCTGAAGGTCTTCGACTATTTGAGCGGTATCTGAAGCAGAAGGTAATTTGCTGAAAGTAACATATTGGATACGATAGCTTTCGTCACGGCTGTAGCGGTCTTTGTTGTTGTTGTAATAAGTAAGAAGCTCACTATCTGTGATCTCAAGCTCCTGATCGGTTACTTCGCTGTAAGGAAAGCGTACATAATTGACATCAGCTGTACTATTAGCTTTGATGAACTCTTGCTCAACTTCTGCTTCAGTAACCTGCAGACCGGCAGATATAAAGTTATTCAATTTTTGCTGGCGGCGTTGCTCCCTTAGCTGAAGCTCAAGAGCTATAGCTTGCTGAGAAAACTCACTGGAGGAAAGAACCTGCTGAATTGCAGCTCGATCTATGGTTCCATCTTCGCGTGTAAAGTTTTGACGAATTATTGGAGCAGGGTTATCTCCGAAAACCATATCCAGAATTTCCTGATCTGAAACAGTAATACCCAGTTCATCCATTTTCTGCTCTAACAGCTTGGAGTTCACTAACTCATTCCAAACCTGATTTTCATAAGAAGCACGCATTTCAGCAGATAAAGAATTTCCAGTTTGCTGGCTATATGCATTTGAATAATATTGAACGCGGCTCTGATACTCTTCATTAGTTATTTTCTCACCATTTACGCTACCTAAAGTATTGGGTCCGGCTTGCATTGCATCAAAAAAGTTAACATCTGCCAAAACCCATAAAAGGCCAAAAGAACCAATCAGCACCCACAGAATGAAACCGGTGCTGTTTCTCATTTTTTCCATTACACCCATAAAAGGTTACCTCTAAAAAATCATTTATAAATTGCGATTTAGTTACTGTCGGCGTCAATTTTAACCTTTGACAGTAAGCTTGGAAATATAAGCGAATACCCAAGGAATTGAAAGCAAATTAAGCGAAGCTTAGGTTAAAATACCTCAATTAGTCGCATATGCTTTAAGTACTTGCCGGGATCTTTGTTAATATTCTTGATCAGGAGGTTAAGATTAGCAGAAAGGCTGTCGATATTGTTATATAAAGACGGATCATTAACCATTTTGCCGAGCGAACCTTCCCCGTCGTTTATTTTAGTAAGTACTTCGTTTAACGTAAGGTTAGTCTCATTTAAACCACCGCTTAAGGTTTCAAGCTCAGCGCTGGTAGCTTCTAAATTGTTTATTAGAGAAGTTAGCTTTTCTTTGTTATCAGAACTGAGATCATCGAGGTTTTCAAGAGTATTTTTGGCAGCTAGTATCATACTGTCTAAATCACTTTGTCTCTTTTGGATGAGTCCGTTTAACGATCCCGTAGTTGATTCTAAATTACTGATAATGCCAGAAATATTTGCTTTGCTTTCTTCAGTCAGGGTTTCGTTAAGGCTTCCAACAAGTTTCTCAACACCACGTATAGAAGCTGAGATGTCATCGCTGATCCTTGATCCTTGTTCAGCAAAGCTGTCCATCATTCCCTGCTCATACACCCCTTTAATGGAGCCTTGGTGACTAACCATTTGCTCTGAGTCTGATTTCTCAATTTCAATATATTTCCCGCCAAGTACCCCACTTGATTTTAGAAGAGCGGTAGACCCCTTTGGTATCTGATAACCATCTTCAATTTGTAAAGCAACAAGGGTTGAATCGGAATCCAGAAGATTCATGTTCTTTACAGTTCCAATTTTAAAACCTTTCACGTTTACTACATTTCCGGGAATGAGGCCATATACCTGATTAAATTTGGTATAAACTGTTGTTGATGTTCTGAATAGTGGGATATCTTTCATTACGCTATATCCCAGGAAAGCTACGATAGTAGCCACCAGAATTGTAATGCCAATTTTAAGTTCGTTGGAAACTTTTGCCAAAACAGGTCTCCTTTACAGGTTTTAATTTATTTGATATTCGCTGGCAGAAATGAATTCGAGCAAGTTTTGATTATCGCTATGCTTCATGTCTTCAGTTTTGCCGAACCAACTAAGTTTTTGTTCATCCAAAAAAGCTACCCGGTCTGATATGGCCAATACACTGTGCATATCGTGAGTAATCACAACAGAGGTAATATCGAGATTGTTAGCCATAGCAACAATAAGTTCATTAATTTCCTCGGACGTTTTAGGATCAAGTCCGGAGGTGGGTTCGTCATATAAAAGATAGTCGGGTTTGAGAATAATTGCTCGTGCTAAACCAACCCGTTTTCTCATTCCGCCGGAAAGTTCTGAAGTTGATTTGTCGCCTGACTCTGCCAGGTTGACCATTCCTAGTGCTTCATTGACGTTATGGGTTATTTCTTCTTCACTTTGATCGGTAAAATACCTGAGAGGAAAAGCTACATTTTCAAACGTACTGATCGAATCAAATAACGCTCCTCCCTGGAATAAAATGCCAAAACGCTGTCTTACTTTTCTAAGTTCGGAATAAGTTAAATCAAACACACACTTTTCATCAATTAATACCTCTCCACTATCAGGATAGAGTAATGCATTTAGATGTTTTACCAACACGGACTTTCCACAACCGGACTTGCCAATCACAGCTGTAGTTTCTCCATCTTTAATATTAAAAGAAACATCTTCCCAAATGAGGAGGTTACCAAAACTTTTTGTCAGGTTTTTAATTTCTATCATGTTTTACAATAATATAGCAGCTAATGCAAAATCAGCTAAAAGTACAAAGATACAACTTAATACCGTCGCTTGTGTAGTAGCGGTTCCGACTCCTTCTGCCCCGCCAAATGCGTTATAACCTTTAAAGCAAGCGATGGAGGTTATGACAAATCCAAATACAACAGATTTTATGTAGCCGAAAATAATGTCTGATTCAAAGAAAAAGGCACGTGCCCCTTCCATAAACTCTGCTGCGGGTAAAATTCCATCTAATGCGCCGGCTGTAACACCTCCGATAATTCCAAAAACAGCTGCTGTTGTATATAGGATTGGGAACATTAAAAGACCGGCTAATATTCTCGGTACTACCAAAAATGAAACAGAGTTAAAACCCATTGATTCAAGAGCGTCTATCTGTTCACTTACGCGCATAGTTCCAAGTTCTGTAGAAATGCGTGCACCTACCTTTCCGGCTAACACAAGAGCACTGATCACTGCAGCTAGTTCAATAACGATAGACTGGGCAACAATAGAACCAATAATAGTACTTGGATAAATATCAGTATCTAATTGATAAGCTGTTTGCAGAGTAAGAACGGCTCCCGTAAAAATACCTGTGAGAAAAATAATGGGAATAGACTCATAGCCGACCTTTACAAATTCCTGAAAGAGGTTTTTGCGATAGGTGCTGAACTCTGTTGATGAACGTAATGCTTGATAGAGTAACTGGGCATATTTGCCAAATTGTGTTAACCCGGCCGCCCCTGGTAAATCTTGTAAATTGAAAATCATTTCTTAATCAATAATCTTGACGTATTGCCGAACCATTTGATTATATTACAAAACATTTTCGCCAATTGTGATTTATAAAATAGTTAAAAAGTGCGACTGATAGCATCTTTTCTGATAATCTTTATTGCCACTGAAATTACGGTAGCACAATCTAATACATCAAGTGTTTTTCGTTTTTTAGAGATAACCCCAACAGCGCGCTCTGCAGGCATGGGGGTAATCACGTGGGGTTATATAATGGTGATTTTAGTCTTATGCATATAAATCCGGCTTTATTAAATGGTAATTCTTCAGGTGCAGTCTCGGGTTCTTATATCAATTTTTTGACTGATGCCAACATGGGGTTTACCAGCGGAGCTTATAAATTTAAGAATATAGGTACGTTTGGAGCGGGAATATCGATACGGAATTTAGGTTCACAAATAACCACTTTCTATGATGAAAGTGAACCCCTTCCGCTTAATATTTCTATCGGTATTTCAAAAAAACCGGAAACATTTCCTTTACAGTTAATTCTTACTTTCAAGCAATTGAACAGTTGGGATCTTCGTACCTTTGGAGGAGCTGAGAAACCGAAGGTTCTGGATAATTTAGTTCGCCATGTTCTATTTGGTGGAGAAGCAAAAATTGCAGAGGTTGTTTATTTGCGTCTTGGGTATGACCACTATTTACACAAGCAAACTAAAACGGGTGGGAACTTTGATTTGGCCGGTTTTGGGTTTGGGTTTGAAGTGAAGAACATCATATTTGATTTCAACAGAAATTCCTACAGTAAATTAGGTGGTATTACAAGATTGAGCATTAAAACGAATCTGCTTTAAAAATTATTTTATTAACAAAAAAAAGTCACGTTAAGTGATCTGCTATTTATGATCAGATATATTACAGCCGGAGAATCTCATGGACCGGAACTTACTGGAATTGTAGAAGGAGTGCCGGCCGGTCTCAGTCTTACGGAAGAAGATATTGCAAAACATTTAGTGCGTCGCCAACAGGGGTACGGCCGTGGAGGAAGAATGGCATTTGAGAAAGACTTTGCGACCATAAATTCGGGTCTGCGTTTTTCTAAGACCATGGGAGGCCCAATTTCACTGCATATGCCCAACCGTGCTTTTAAAAAAGATGATGCAGGCTGGCCAACGGTGATGAATAAAAAAACAGAGAAGGAAGGAATTGAAAAGATCACTTTGCCAAGGCCCGGACATGCCGACCTGGTTGGTGCGCAAAAATATAAATTTGATGATATTCGCCCGGTCATAGAACGATCAAGTGCCCGAGAAACAGCTATGCGTGTAGCCTGTTGCAGTATTGCCCGTCAGTTTCTTAAGCACTTTGGAATTGAGATAGGTGGGCATGTTCTGCGTATTGGTTCTATAGGTTTTGATGGCTGGGATGAAGTAAGAAAAATTGTTGATCCATTAGCTGAAAATGGTGCTGAAGAAATTTATAAGGCAGCAGATAAATCTGATGTCCGCTGCCTAGACGAGAAACTATCCGCAGGCATGCGAGAAGAGATCAAAAAGCGCAGAAAAGAGGGATCTTCACTGGGTGGAATTTATGAGATCGTGATCACCGGTTTGCCCGTGGGGCTTGGAAGTTATGTTCATTGGGACCGAAAGTTAGATGGGCAATTAGCTCAGGCCATTATGGGAACTCAGGCTATGAAGGGTGTAGAGATCGGTTTAGGTTTTGAGTCAGGCCATCGCCCGGGTCATGAGGTTCATGATGAGATCACTTATGATCAAAACAATTTTAAGCGCAGAACGAACCGGATGGGTGGTATTGAAGGGGGAATGAGTACAGGCATGCCGATTATAATACGCGGCGTGATGAAGCCAATTCCAACTATGTTGAATCCACTTGGAACCGTAGATATGGAAACAAAAAAAGAAGAAGAAACTCGATATGAGCGTTCTGATGTATGTGCACTTCCAAGAGCAGTTGTAGTGGTAGAAAGCGTAATTGCTCCGGTTATAGCGAATGCTTTTTTGGAGAAATTTGGTGGCGACTCTATAGAAGAAATTGAAAGTAATTATAAAAGAGCCACACAATGAGTTCTCGTATTTCCACGTTGGCAAAAGCGGTAAAGGAAAATCCGGAAGATTCTTTTTATAAGTTTACTTTGGCTTTAGAAATGTTGAAAATAGATGAATACTCAAAGGCGAAGGTTTTATTTGAAGCTATTAAAAATAATGATCCAAGTTATGTAGGTGTATATTATCACTTGGCTAAGCTTTATATAGAGTTAGGTGAGAACAAAAAAGCTTTGAATACCTATAAAAAGGGAATTGAAGTGGCTGAACACCAAAATGATGAACATACAAAATCTGAATTGTCAACAGCTTTGTTAAATCTGGAAATTGAAATGAATGATTAGTTATGAATAAAAGAATCAGTTTGCTTAAAAAAATAATGGGTTTTGCTTTTTTGTTACTTTTCTTTTTTAGCATTGATGTGTTCGCTCAGGAAAGATCTACCTATGAGGTGAAACAGGGAGATACTTTATACGGGATCTCAAAAAAGCTGAATGTTACTATTCCGGAACTTCAGGAATGGAACAACCTTACAGGGAGTGAAATAGAGTTAGGTCAGCAGCTTGTTTATTACATTACCCAAAAAGACTCTGCTTCGGAAAATATTCCTGATGAGCCCTCCGATCCATTGATAAACAGCTCTTCGAATACTCAAAATGTGTTTTATACGGTCAAGAGTGGAGATACTCTTTATAGGATTGCCCGGGATCACAATATGACTCTGGATCAATTAAAGAGTTTAAACAATCTTACAAGTGATAATATAAGTGTCGGACAAAGATTATCAGTAAGAAAAAGCGCCGAAGCACCGCCATCGGTTACCCCGTTTTCTGAAGAATCTTCTCCTCAAGGAATGTTTTCAGTTTATGAAGTTAAAAGAGGAGAATCTGTTACCGCAATTATTACGCGTTTTAAAATGACTGAAGAAGAGTTTAAAAAACTGAATCCTGAATTAAATACAAACAGGCTTACAGCAGGGCAAGAAGTAACCGTTTTGCTTCCACCATCCAGAAATTATAAAAACCCTTATTTACAGAGAGCAAATTTACAGGATCTGGGTGTGGTGCAGGTGATGCATTATGACGCATCTGAGGTTGGTGAAACTAC
>NZ_DASSWP010000221.1:0-3702 GCF_035704785.1 Gracilimonas sp.
AAAACTACTTTGTTTCCCGGACAGGCTAACCGGAAGTGGGAAGGAGCTGGAGAACAACGCTCCGAGCGCTGCAGAAATTCGAAACCTATATGGAACAACTTTCAAGCGGACTATTTGAAAAAATCACGGGCGCAGATTAGAACCGAAATAGTGGCAAACCACAAACAACGTACCGGACAACATTAAAAGCCACGAACCCCAAAAAAGCTCCGATCAAAACACACAAAACCTGAAAGCCTGGCCGGGCACATAACATATTAATATGCGACAAGGGGTATCTTATGAGACGTCGTATAATCTTCTAAAACATCCCTCACAATAACCCTTGAAACATCTTTTGGTTTATATGCGAAGTTAATGTCGCATAACCTCGTCGCATAAAATTCAATTATTTTTGTAAGGAATTGCTTTCTCATCGCTCTAACAATATAGCAACATTATTAATTTTAGCAACTGTGTTATGGGCAAGTCAAAGTTATTAGAAGAAGTTAGGCAAGAAATCCGAAGAAGAAACTACAGCTACCGCACCGAACAGGCATACACCAGCTGGATCATAAGGTATATTCGATTTCATGGAACGGTTCACCCCAAAAAACTGGGAGATACCGAGGTTGAGCAATACCTCAATCATTTGGCCAATGACAGAAATGTAGCGGCAAGTACACAAAATCAGGCGTTGTCAGCATTGGTTTTTCTATATAAACAGGTTCTGAATAAAGAAACCCTGAATCTTGATAATCTGAAACGAGCTAAAAAGCCTAAAAAGTTACCGGTTGTTCTATCCCATACAGAGGCAATGGTGATTTTACAGCAGTTAAACGGGCGCACTCTCTTGATCTGTGAACTACTCTATGGAAGTGGGATCAGAATATCTGAATGTCTCCGCCTGCGAGTGCAAGACATTGACTTCGAAAATGGACAGCTATGGGTCCGCTCAGGGAAAGGTAATAGAGATCGGGTAAGTTTATTGCCGCAGAAATGTATTCCAAAACTTCGCAAGCAAATACAGAAAGTGAAAAGCATCCATCAAAAAGACTTGACCCAAGGATTCGGGAAAGCAATACTACCGAAAGCATTAGCTCGTAAATACCCCAAAGAACAAACAAGTTTGGGATGGCAATATCTGTTTCCTTCGTCAACGATCTCTAAAGATCCTCGCACGAACCTGGAACACCGCTACCATATCTCAAGCCGTCAGGTTCAAAGAAAGCTTCAGAAAGCGGTAGCTGAGACAGATATCGAGAAAAAAGTAACCTGTCACACCTTCCGGCATTCCTTCGCTACCCAACTGCTCCAAAACGGCTACGACATCCGCACCGTTCAGGAACTCCTCGGCCACAAAAACCTCAAAACCACCATGATCTACACCCACGTCATAAACAAAGGCGGCAACTACATCAAATCCCCGGTGGATACTATCTAAAATCAGGTATAAGAACTATGAAGGCTTTACAGCCTCATAAATCGCAACCAATCTTATACCCATGCCACAAATCGCTGAAGTTACATTAGCTTATAAATCAACCGTGCCGGTCGAAACCCTACCTAAAATCACATCCCCGGACGAAGCAGCAGCTTACCTGAGATCTATATGGGATGATGATCACCTTGAATTAAAAGAAGAGTTCGTAGTCGTAATTCTGGACAACATGAAACACGTGTTAGGCTGGAGCCTGATTTCTTCTGGAGGAAGCACAGCTACGATCGTTGATACTGCAGCCATATTCCAAGTTGCCTTACTTGGCAAGGCTAATTCTATCATTCTTGCTCATAACCACCCCTCTGGTAACCGTAAAGCTTCTACCGCTGACGTGCAGCTTACTAAGCGAGCAGTTGAAGCTGGAAAACTCCTAGGGATTCCTGTGGAAGACCATATAATCCTATATCGATCAGGATTTACGTCACTCAGAAATGAGGCGTTGATGTAAAAGAGGGCTTTGGCCTTCTTTTTTTTAGGTTAACTTCACGCGCAGGATTTTGGCACCAACCAAAATATTTTTTTATGATTCATCCCATTATTAGTGAGTCCCCGGCGAGTCCCGAAAATATAAAAGGAATAGAAATAAAAAAGCCTTGAATCGCTGTAAGTTATTGCGATACAAGGCTTTACGAGTGGTGGGACCGGGCGGATTTGAACCGCCGACACACGGATTTTCAGTCCGTTGCTCTACCGACTGAGCTACAGTCCCTTAAACAAGGACGGCAAAGATAAAGCCTTTATGATCTACAAACAATAATGATTTCGAGATAGATCAAAAAAGTCGGAATTAGTTTTAGACGTGGATGTCTTTCAACCGTAACTGAAGGGTTCGGCGTCCGTTCCAGTTATTTTCCTCGATCACATAGGCCACCTTAAAAAGGTTACCGTTTCGTACAGCCGGAAGGTATTCGTGCATATTAAAACCAATGGTATCGAACACTCCGGAGTCTTCTTGCTTAACCCGCATTTTAAGATGTCCGTTTCCAACGATGGTTGGCTCGCCCACAACTTTCACACCTTCACTTACAAAAATAGGACGAAGGTTTCCCGGCCCAAATGGCTCGAACTGACTCAGTAATTTCCAGAATTTCATATCCACTTCTCCGAGATCAAGCTTGGTATCGATGGTAAGTTCCGGTTCGAATGAATTGTCGGAAAGATCCGTAAATGCCAGTTCGTTCATGCGCCGGCGAAATTCAGTCAGGTTCTTCTCAGAGAGTGTGAGTCCTGCCGCAAATTCATGCCCGCCGAATTGCTCCAGAAGATCCTCACATTTTTTGATGGCGTTGTAAATATTGAAGCCTTTGATACTCCGCGCCGAGCCTTTCACTTTTCCATCCACATTGCTTAGCATAATAGCAGGCCGGTGATACAGGTCCACAAGCCGCGAAGCAACGATCCCTATCACTCCAAGATGCCAGTCTTTCGCATAAAGAACGATGGTCGAGGTTTCCTCCATATCAAAATCCTTATCGATCTGGGCCATTGCCTCTTTCATGGTCTTGGAATCGGTATCGCGCCGGCGAAGGTTGATCGACTCCAACTCATACGCATGTGATTTGGCTTCCGCCAGGGTTTCAGAGATCATCAGCTTTACCGCCGTACTCGCGTCTCCCATTCTGCCCGCTGCATTAATTCGCGGGCCAATAGAAAACACGATCTTTGAAGTATTTACTTCCTCTTTATTCACATTGATGAGATCAAGCAGGGCTTCAATTCCCACACGCGGACTTTTTTGGATCATATTCAACCCGGCCTTCATCAGTACCCGGTTTTCATCGATGATGGGCACGATATCGGAGGCAATAGAAATGGCAACCAGATCCAGAAATTTATAGGAAACAGACTTGGGCAGGCCCAGCTTTTCAATGGTTCCCTGAATAAGCTTAAAACCGACGCCGGCACCTGAAAGGCCGTCAAAGGGATACTTGCAATCCGGGCGTTTGGGATCAAGAACAGCAACGGCATCCGGAATCTCATCACCAACGGTATGGTGATCGCAAATAATGAGGTCGATACCTTTTTCTTTGGCTGTTTTGGCTTCTTCAATAGCTGTTATCCCACAATCTACCGAAACAATAAGTGAAGCCTTGATATCTTCTGCGAATTTAATGCCATCAGGATTTATTCCGTATCCCTCCTTGAAGCGGTGAGGGATGTAGTAGTGGGCGTCTACTCCAAATTCTTTAAGGAAGGTATATATACACGACGTAGCTGTAGTT